>NZ_JBRBAF010000011.1:0-193576 GCF_052805975.1 Chromobacterium sp. W521 | reverse complement strand
GCAAGCCCCGCTCCGCCGCCCGCGACGCCATCTGAATGCTCAGGATGGAGTCGCCGCCCAGCGCGAAGAAGTTATCCCTCACCCCCACGCGTTCCAGCCCCAGCAGGCCTTGCCAGATTTCCACCAGCGCCGCCTCGGCCTCGGTCTCCGCCGCCGCCGCTCCCGTCTCGACCACCGGATCCGGCAGACGCTTGCGGTCCACTTTGCCGTTGGCGGACTGCGGCAAGGCGTCCAGCCAGACCCAGACGCGCGGCACCATATAACCCGGCAGCCGCGCCTCCAGCCACGCCTGCACCGCGGCGGAATCCGCGGCCTCGCCCGAATCCGGCCGCGCCACCAGATAGCCGACCAATTGTTTCTCGTCCGCGGCGCTGCGCCGCAGCGCGACGGCGCAACCGCTCAGCCCAGGGTGGTGGCCCAGCGTCGCCTCGATCTCGCCCAGTTCTATCCGATAGCCGCGCAGCTTGATCTGCTCGTCGATCCGGCCCAGGAACTCCAATACCCCGTCGCGCCGCCAGCGCACGCGGTCGCCAGTGCGATACCAGCGTCCGCCGTCCGGCGGCGGCGCGGCGACGAAACGCTCCGCCGTCAAATCGGCGCGCCCCAGATAGCCTAGCGCGAGTCCGTCGCCGCCCGCCCACAGCTCGCCGGGCACGCCGACGGGCACCAGGCGGCCTCCCGCGTCGACCACCCGCACCTCGGTGTTGCCGATAGGCCGCCCAATCGGAATCGAGCCGCGCCGCGCGTCGCCGGTCGTCACCCGATGGCTGCAAGTAAAGGTGGTGTTTTCCGTCGGGCCGTAGCCGTTGATCAGCGCAACGCCGGGGCAGGCCTCGAGAAAAGCCCGGCAGCTCGCCACCGGCAGCGCGTCGCCGCCGGTCAGCAGTTCGCGCAGGCCTCCAAGCGCGGCCGGCTCCTCTTCCACAGCCATGCGGAACAGGTCGGCGGTCAACCACATCGTGGTGACGCCGTCGCGCGACGCCGCGTCCAGAAACGGCATGCCCGGCTCCGCGACCACCAACCGCCCGCCGTTCAACCAACATCCCCAGATTTCGAATGTTGAGGCGTCGAAACCCAGCGGAGACTGCTGCAACATCACCGTAGACGCGTCCAGCCGCGCATAGCCGCCGCCGGTCGCTAGCCTCGCCACCGCGCGGTGCGGCACCGCCACGCCCTTGGGCTGACCGGTGGACCCCGAGGTGTACATCACATAGGCCAGGCTCTCCGCCTCCGCGGGCCGCGCTTCGGACTGGAGCGGCCGCGCGACGCCGGCTTCGCAATCGGCCAGGCTCAACACCGGCCCGGCATAATCGCCGAGCCATCCGGCGTCCAAGCCGTCGGCGATGATCATCAGCGCCGGTGCGGCATCCTCCGTCATCGCGCGCAAGCGCGCGGCCGGATAAGTCGGATCAAGCGGCAAATAGGCGGCGCCCGCCTTCAGCACGGCGAGGAAGGCGGCGAGCAGCCGCGGCGAGCGCTCGCCCGCGACGCCCACCACCGCGCCCGCTTCGACGCCGGCCGCGCGCAGCGCGCCGGCCGCGCGGTCCGACCACTGATCAAGCTCCGCGTAAGTCCAGCGCACGCCGCCCTGCTCCAGCGCGACGCGTCCGGGATGGTCCGCCGCGCGCTCGCGAAACAGCCGGTCTATCGCGGCGTCGGCGCGATACGGCAGCTCATGCCGCCCCCATCCTCGCAGACGCGCCTCTTCCTCGGCGGATAATATGGGCAAGGCGCGCGCGTCCGCGTCGGGCGAGGCGAGCGCCGCGCGCAGCAGCGCCAGGTAGTGCTCGCCCAACTGGCGGATGGTGGCCGCTTCGTACAGATCGGTGTTGTACTGCCACACCGTGAAAGTGCCTCGCTCGTCGCCTTCGATCGACAGATAGAGATCGAAGCGCGCGAACGGGCTGTCCAGATCGAAGGGCACGGCCGCGCCGCTCGCGGTGCGCACCGCCGGCAGACGGACGTTCTGGAAAGCGAACACCGTCTGCGCGAACTGTTCGTGCCGGGGGCCGCCGCGCGCGCGCAGCCGCTCCACGATGGCGTCCAGCGGCACGCCCTGACGGGCGAACGCCCGCGCGCTGGCGTCGCGAGCCCGGTCCACCAGCGCGCCGAAGCTATCGCCCTCGCCCACCTCGGTGGCCAGCGCCACCAGGTTGACGAAATAGCCGGCGATCTCCTCCGCGGCCTGGAAAGGCCGGTTGGCCGCCGGCGTCAGCGTCAGCGCGCGCGCTTCGCCGGTATAACGATGTTGCAGCAGCGCGAAGGCGCTGAACAAAGTGGTGAACAGCGTGGTGTTGCGGCTGCGGGAGAACGCGGCGGCCGCGTCCATGCAATCGGCCGGAATCTCGAAACGCTCGGTGCCGCCGCGCCCGCTCATCGCCGGCGGACGCGGGCGGTCGCCGCGTATCGCCGGCACCTCGTCCACTTCCGCCAAGTCGTCCACCCAGGCGTCCAGTTGCGCCGCGTAGTCCCGCGATGCCATCCAGCGGCGCTGCCAGGCGGAATAATCTCGATAGCTGAGGCCGGACGCCGGGGCCTCGGCCGCGTCCGGCGACGCGAGATAGGCGCTGAAATCGCGAATCAGCACGCTCATCGACCAGCGGTCGAAGATGGCGTGATGGATGGTCAGCACCAGCACGGCGGCGCGCTCGGGCGTCGAGAACAAATCGACGCGCCACATCGGCGCGCCGGCGGCAAACGGCAGCCGGGCCAAGTCGGCGGCGCGCGCGCGCAAGGCGTCGTCGCCGTCCACCGTCCACGCTTGCAGCGTGACGATCGGCTCGGGCAAAACCGTCTGTCGCACCGGCTCGCCGTCGCTGAAAACGGTGCGCAGGATGTCGTGCCGGCGCGCGAGCGCGGCGAAGGCGCGGGCCACAGCCTCCGCGTCCACCGCGTCCGCGAGTTCGATCGCCGCCTGTTCGTTGTACATCGCCGGATCGCCCAACCTTGTCGCCGCGACCAAACGAGCCTGCCCCGGCGACAAGGCCGCCGCGTCGCCGGCCTCGCCCGGCTGCGCCGGCGCCAGCGGCGCGGCGCGCGCGCCCTCGTCGTCGAGCACGCGCAACAGTTCCTCCTTGGCCTCGCGCAGCCGCGCGACCAGCGCGGCGTCTAGCGCGCCCTGCGGCGCTTGTACCTGAAGCTGATCGCCGCGACGGCGCAGCGTGACGCCCGCGTCGGCAAGATCGGTCATGAGCCGTGCCATGGTCATAGCGTGATTTCCTCCGTGTCGGCACCGACGGCCGAGTGTTGTTCTGTCACCAGCTTCCGCTCCAGCTGCGCCATGACTTGATCAATCAGTTCATCCAGCGAGGAGCCGTCGATCAAGTGCGTGATGGCGACGGACACGCCCAGCGCGCGCTCCAATTCGTTGCGCAATTCCGCGCCGGTCAACGAGTCGACGCCCAGGTCCAGCAGCGAGGACTGACGCGGCAAGGCCGCCGGGCTGGACAGCACCGCGCGCAATTCCGCCTCTAGATAATCGGCGACCCGCGCGCGGCGCTCGCCGGCGGGATGGCCGCGCAGTTGGTCGAAAGACAGAGTCCGCGCGCTCGTGGCCGGCGCACGGCCGACCAAGCCTTCAATCAGGCGCGGCAGATCGGGCTGCGCCGCGATCCGGTTCAGATCGATCGAGGCGGCCACCAGGTGCGGCTCGCCCGAGAACGCCTGCTCCAGCGCGGCGAAGGCCTCGCCTTCGCTCAGCGGGTTCAAACCTCCGGCGCGAATCCGTTCCGCCGTTTTCGCGTCTGCCGCGCCCATGCCCGCCACCCAAGACCCCCAGCCTATGGACAACGCCGGCCGCGCGCGCAAGCGTCGCCGCTGCGCGAGCGCGTCGAGATAGCCGTTGGCGGCGGCGTAGGCGGCCTGCCCGTGACGGCCCACCGCCGCGGAGATGGATGAATACAGTAGGAAGAAGTCGAGCGGTTCGCCCTCGGTCAAACGATCCAGCAAGGCCGCGCCGCCGGCCTTGGCGCTCAGGGTCGCGGCGAAGGCCGCGGCGTCCAGCGCGTCCAGCGTCGCGTCCCGCACAATGCCCGCGCAATGCGCGACGCCGCGTATCGGCCTGCCGGCCATGGCGAGCGCGCCGCGCAAGGCGGCCTCGTCGGCAACGTCGGCCGCCGCCACGCGGACCTCGACGCCGTCGTCGCGCAAACGCGCGCAAGCGGCCTTCGCGGCATCGCCGGTTTCGCCGCCGCGGCTGATCAGCAGCAGATGGCGCGCGCCGCGACGGGCCAGCCAGCGCGCGGTCGCGAGGCCCAAGGCGCCGGTGCCGCCGGTCACCACGTAGGCGGCGTCGGCGTCCAGCGCCGGCAGCGCGGCCGCCGCGCCAACGCCCGCCCGCCGCAGCCGCGGCGCCAGCACGGTGGCGCCGCGCACCGCCAGTTGTTCCTCGGCGGCTTCGTCGGCAAGCAGCGCCGCCAGTGTGTCGAAGGAGGCCGGCGAGCCGTCGATATCGATCGTGCCTCGCCAGGCTCGGCCCTGTTCGCGCCGCGCGACGCGCACGGCCGCGCTCAAGGCGGCGAGGACGGGATCGACGTCCTCCGCCGGCCCGGTCGCCGCCCCGCCGCGCGTAACCACGGCAATGGACGCCGACGGCGTCGCGACGCGCTCGCGCGCCAGCGCGCTCAGCAAGGCGCCGCGACGCGCAATGGCCTCCACCGCGTCTTCGCCCCCGGACGCGCGGTCGAAAGCAAGCACCAGGCCGGCGGAGCCCGCGTGGCGGATCGCGTCGATCTCGGCGGCCGCGATCACGCAGCGTTCGCCGGCGGCTTCCAGCGCGCGCGCCACTTCCGCGCACAAAGCCGGATCGCCGGCGACAATCCGCTCGCCCGATCGGCGCGCGCCGGCCGGCGCCTCCACCGGCTGCCAGGCGATGCGGTAAAGCGGCGACTCCGCGGTCGCGGGCCCTTCGTCAACCCAGTAAGACTGACGGTCAAAGGCATAGGCCGGCAGCCGCGCGACGCGGCGTCCGGCGCCGACCGGCGCCGGCCAGTCGACCGGCAGGCCGGCCACATAACGCCGCGCCAGCGCGTCCAGCCGCTCGGCCGGGTCGCCGCCCGCGTCGGTCTCGGGCGGCGCCGCGTCGCGGCCGAACGGCATTCCGCCGCACACGCCGCTGTGGACGGCCGCCGCCTCGCCGCGCGCAAAGCGGCCCAGTTCGCGCGCCATCTCCTCCGCGGTAGCCGCCGTCAGTGCGAGCCGATGCGGAAAATGCGAACGCGCAACGCGCGACGCGTGGCAGGCGGCCGCCCACGCCGAGGCGTCGAGTCCGGCCAGATGGTCCGCAAGCCGCGCCGCGTTGCCGCGCAGCGAGGCGTCGGATTTCGCGGAAACAACCAGCAACTGCGCGCCTTCGCCCGCGCTGGCCGCCGTTTCGCCGGCGGCCTCGCGCGGCGGCGCGACCAGCACCGCGTGCGCATTGGTGCCGCTGAAACCGAAGGAGCTGACCCCGGCGACGCAGGGCGCGTCTCCGCCGTCTATGCGTTCCGCGCCGAGCGCGAGGCGCAACGGCAGGGTGTCCCATTCAATGCCGCGGTTGGGCGTGCGCACATGCAGCGTGGCGGGCACCACGCCATGACGCACCGTCAACGCCGCCTTGATCAGCCCGGCGATTCCCGCCGCGCCTTCAAGGTGGCCGAAATTGCTCTTGATCGAGCCCAACAGCACGCGGTCCGAGCGATCGCGGCCGGCAAACACGGAGGCCAGCGCGGCCGCTTCTATCGGGTCGCCCAGCGCGGTGCCGGTGCCGTGCGCCTCCACATAGTTCACCTGGGACGCATCGATGCGCGCGGCGCGCAGAGCGGCCCGCACCAGCTCGCGCTGCGCGTGCTCGTTCGGCACCGTCAGGCCCGCGCTGCGGCCATCGTGATTGACGGCCGAGCCGGCGATCAGCGCGTCTATCGTGCGCCCGGCGGCTTCGGCGTCGGCCTGCCGCTGCAACACCACCACGCCGCAGCCCTCGCCGCGCACGAAACCGTCCGCGCCGTCGTCGAAGGAACGGCAACGGCCGCTGGGCGACAACATATGCGCCCGGCACTCGGCGGCGGTGGACAGCGGCGACAACACCACATTGACGCCGCCGACGATGGCGATGTCGCACTCGCCGGCGCGCAGCGCATTGCACGCCAGGTGCACGGCGACCAGCGACGACGAGCACGCGGTGTCTATCGTCAGCGTGGGTCCGTGCAGGCCCAGCGCGTGCGACACGCGGCCCGCCAGCACGCTGGGCGCGTTGCCCGAAGCGGTGTAAAGATCGACGTCATCGGCCCGGCGGAAGCGGTGCGCGTAGTCCTGGTGCATGACGCCGGCGAACACCCCGGTGGCCGAGCCTTTCAGTTCCGCCGCCGTCATCCCCGCGCGCTCCACCGCTTCCCAAGTCACTTCAAGCAGCATGCGCTGCTGCGGATCCAGCATCGCCGCCTCGCGCGCCGAAATCCCGAAAAAGCCGGCGTCGAAGGAGGCGATATCGTCCAGAAAACTGCCGGTGCGGCAATAGATGCGGCCCTTCGCGTCCGGGTCTGCGTCGAAGTAGCGCTCGGCGTCCCAACGCTGGGCCGGCACCTCGCTCACGCCGTCCGCGCCGTCAAGCAGCCCCCTCCACAGCGCCTCCGGCGAATCAACGCCGGCGAAGCGGCAAGCCATGCCGACCACGGCGATGGGCGCGTGCCGCCGCTGCTCTGCGCCGTCCAGCTCGCGCTGCAAGCGCTCTATCTCGCGCAGCGCGTTCCGCATCAGCATAGTCGTGTCGATTTGGCTCATCGCGCACCCTTTCTATTCAGTTCGTTCAATTTCGCGGACAGCATTTCCACGATCTCCTCCTGCGACATCGGGGCGGCGTCCGTCGGCGCGTCGATCTCGGCGGCGGGCGCGGCGGCTGTCGCCTCCGCGTCGGCCATGCCGAATACCGTCTGCGTCAGATGGTCCGCCAGCGCGGCTATGGTCGGATTCGAGAAAATCACCGTGGTCGGGATGGCGCGGCCGAAACGCTTTTCCAGCAGCACGCGCAGATCGGTGATCAGCAAGGAATCCAGGTCGTAGTCGAACAAGGAGCGCTCGGGGTCCAGCGAGGCCAGCGGCGTGCCCGTCACCAAGGCCGCGTCCTCCGCCAGCAGCTGGAACAAACGATGTCGCCGTTCGGCCGCGGGCAGCGCCAGCAGTTCGCTGACCGAGGACGTGGATCCCGCGCCCGGCTGCGCGGTGGCAATGCCGGCGAAGCGGCTGGCCGGCACATGCGGCGGCCATTGTTCGATCAAGCGCCCCCAATCGATGGGCAGCAGCACGAGATGGGCTGGTAGATCCGCCCCCAGCGCGATCTCGAAGGTGGCGCGGCCGCATTCGGCCTCGATCTGGCCGATGCCCAGCTGCGCGAGACGCCGCTTGGCGTTGGCGCTCGAACGGGCCAGCATGCCGACGTCCTGCCACGGTCCCCAGGCGATGGACAGCGCGGGCAGCCCCTGCTCGCGGCGGCGCGCCGCCAGCGCGTCGAGGTAGGCGTTCGCCATCGCGTAGGTGGATTGCCCCGGCGCGCCGAAGGCGGCCGCCGCCGAGGAGAACAGCACGAAGTGTTCCAGCGGGTAAGCCAGGGTGCGCTCATGCAGCAGCCAGGCGCCGCGAGCCTTGCCGGCCAGAGTGGCGGCCAGCGACGCCGGCGTGACGTCGCCGACCAGGCAGTCCTCCACCACGCCCGCCAGATGGCAGACGCCGCGCAACGGCGGCATGGTCGCGTCGATCTCGGCCAGCAACGCGTCGACATCCGCCTCCACCGCCACATCCGCCTGCCACACCTTCACTTCGACGCCGTCGCGGCGCAGAGCGGACAGCGTCGATTCGGCCGCGGCATCGGCCGGCCGGCGGCCGGTCAGCACCAAGGCGCGCGCGCCCAGCGCGGCCAGCCAGCTTGCAACGCGCAAGCCGAGTTCGCCCAACCCGCCCGTAATCAACCAAGTGGCGTCGGCCGAGAGCGCGAGATCGGCCCGAAGCGGCAGCGCGCGTTCATCGAAACGCGGCGCGGTGACGGCGTCGCCCCGCACGGCGACTTCGGTCTCGCGGTCAAAGCAGTCTAGGCCGCGGCGGATCGCCCGCGCGTCGCCCGCATGCAGCGCCAGCGTCTGAAGATGCGGCGTTTCCATCGCCACCGCCCGCGACAGCGCCTGCAGCGGCGCCGAGGCCGGCGCGTCCGGCGCCAGCACCACGGCGATGCGGCAAGGCCGCTCGCGTCGCGCGGCCATGGCGAACAGTTCCAGCGCACCCGCGTAAACCGCCGGCGCCGGCGCGTCGCCGCGCGCCTCCAGCCCGCGGCAATCGACAATCAGGCCCGCCTTGTCGAAGGGAATATCATTCACCGCCGCCACCACGACGGCCTCCTTGCCTTCGTCGCGCAGCATCGCCGCCAGCCCGGCCGCCGTCTGTCCCGCGCCGCTCAGGATGGCGATGGACGCCGGCAACTCGGCGGCCTCGCCGCCCGCCGCGTCGCGCCATTCCACCGCATAGCCCTCGCGCAGCGGCTCGACGCGCAGCAATTCATTGCGAGTGACCTCGCGCGACTCCAGGCCGGTCATTTCGAGCAGCACCTTGCCTGCATCGAACAGACTGGCCTGCCCCCGCTCGGCCGACGCGTGACAACGCATCCCGGCGCCGGTCCGCCCTTGCAGCGCCAACCGCGCGATGCGCGTCGGCACAAAAGCCTTGCTGCCCTCGGGCCGCGCGGCCGCCGCCACCAGTTGCAACACCGAATCCAGAATCCCGGGATGCAATAACCAACCCGCGTCGTCGGCGTCGGCCCGCATATCGCAAGACGCGTCGCCGTCCCCGACGACGATGTCCGACAAGCGCCGGAAGGTCGGCCCCATCACCACGCTGCGCGCGCGCAGCCAGCTATCCATCAGCTCGGTGGAGATCGCTTCTCCGCGCACCGGCTCCGACGGCGCCACGCCTGGCGCCTCGCCGGCGTCCACCCTGGCCGTGGCGTGGACGTCGGCGGACTCCAGCGTCAGCACCGTGGCTTCGAAGCCATCGCCGTCGCGCACCAGTTGCAGCTGGACTTTACGCGCCGCGTCCGGCGGAATCACCAAGGCCGCAGGGAAGCGCAAATCGCTCAACACGCAGGCGTCCGATCCCGTCAGCTCGCGCGCGCCGTCTGCGATCATCACCGCCAGCGCCGCGCCGGACACCACCACTTTGTCGTAGATCACATGGTCCTGCAGGAAGGGCAAGGCGGCCACGCTCCACTCCGCGTCGAAGAAGGTCGCGTCCAAGGCGGGCGCGTCCGTGCGTCGTCCGAGGAAGGGCGTCGCGCCCGCCGCCAGGAAACGCGGCGCGCGATCTATCCAGTGACGCTGGCGCTGGAAGGGATACGTCGGCAACGCCACCCGGTTGCCGTCGCGGTAGTGCTGCGCGAGATCCAGCGCCACGTCCGCGGTCCACAGCCGCGCCAGCGCGTCCGGAGAGGCCGGATTCAGCGACGCCATGCCGGCGCCCGTCCCCAACACCGTGTCGCCGAAGTCCAGCACCCGCTCCGCGCCGGCAGCCTCCAGCGCCTCGGCGGCGGCGGGGGCGCTAAGCGCCATCTCCGCGCGCGCCAGCTCTTCCCTTACCGCCTCCTCGCTGTCCAGCGGCAGGCCCGAAGCCGCGCTCACCCACAGCAAGGACGGCGCGACGGCACGGTCCGCGCGGCGCTGCCGCGCATCGTCAAGGCTCAGCGCGCCCGCCGCGAAAGCCGCGGCAAACACACCGTCGCCCGTCGCGCACACACTGGCCGGAACGACGCCGCTCGCTTGCCACAGCTGCACGCGGGCAAGCACCGCGTCCAGATCGCCCGCGCCGCCGAAGGCGAAGCTGACTTCCGGCGCACGCGCCGGCGTTTCCCCCGCGATCACGCCCGCATCCGCCTCGCCGGCGGCGAAGGCGCGCAGCGCGCGTATCAGCGCCTGCCGGGATTCGGCGCGAAACGCCGCGCGCTTCTCCCAATGACGCCGCCCCAGGGCCGCCGTCAGGCAAACGTCCTCTATCCTCAGTTCGGGATGGCCGTCGAGAAAGTCCGCGTAATCCGCGCACAGCGCCGGCAAGGCCTCGCCGCGCGCCGACAACAGCAAGAGCGGCGCGACATCCGCCGTGCGCGGCGCGCGCGGCGGCGCCGCTTCGATGATCACGTGGGCGTTGGTGCCGCCGATGCCGAAGGAACTGACGCCCGCGCGCCGCAGCGGCTCATCCCAAGGCGCCGTTTTCGTCGGCAGATAGAAGCCGGCGTCGCCGCGCAACGCGTCTATCGCGCGTTCCGCGCCGACGGCGGCCGGAATCCGCCCATGCTCCACCGCCAACGCGGCCTTGATCAGCCCGCAAGCGCCCGCCGCCGCGTTCAAATGCCCGACGTTCGCCTTCAGGGTGCCCAGCGCGCAGCGTGCGCCGGAGCGCTCGCCCAAAGCCGCGCCCAGCGCCGCCAGTTCGACCTCATCGCCGATCGCCGTGCCCGTGCCGTGCGTCTCGACATAGCCGATCGACGCTCCGTCCACCTCGCTGAACGCCAGCGCCTGGCGGATCACCTCCTGCTGTCCGCGCCCGCCGGGCGCGGTGAAGCCCACCTTGGCCGCGCCGTCGTTGTTGACCGCCCCGCCGCGAATCACCGCCATGATGGGATCGCCGTCGGCCAGCGCGTCCTCCAGGCGGCGCAACACCACCACGCCGGCGCCGTTGCCGAAGACCGTGCCGCTGCTGTCTGTGGTGAACGGACGGCAAGCGCCGTCCGCGGACAAAATGCTGCCCTCCTCGTACACATATCCCTGCCGCTGCGGCAAAGCGACGCTCACCCCGCCCGCCACCGCGAAATCGCACTGGAAGCTCAACAGCCCCTGCATCGCCTGGACCACGGCGACCAGCGAAGTCGAACACGCGGTCTGCAGCGTGATGGCCGGGCCGCCGAAGTCGAGCCGGTACGCAACCTGAGTGGCCAGATAGTCCTTGTCCACGCCCACCCATTGCTGCAGATAGCGGTTGGGCGACGCGCGGTCCAGCCGGTCGCGCACATGGTCTACGAGATAATCCACACTGGCCGAGCCGGCCCAGACACCGACGCGCGCGCCTCGCGCCGCGCCGTGCCCTGCTCGTTCCAGCGCCTCATGCACGCATTCAAGGAAGATGCGCTGCTGCGGATCCATGGCCGCCGCCTGGGACGGCGGAATGCCGAAATAGGCGGCGTCGAACTGGTCGACGCCGTCCAGCGGACCGCCGGCGCCAACGAAGCCGGGCTGCCCCAGCACCGTCTCCGGCACGCCTTCGCGGCGCGCCGCGTCCGCACCGAAGCGCTCGATCGCCACTTGGCCGTCGGCAATCATCGACCAGAACTGTTCCAGGGTGCTGACGCCGGGCAAGCGGCAACTGGCGCCGATGATCGCTACGGCGTCCACGGGTGTTGAGTAAGTCATTACAAAGCCTCCTTGCGTGCGCGTACGCGCTGTCGATAGGCGCGCGCGCCGTCGACGTCAATCATTGGGGAAAGGTCCGCGTCGCCCGAATCGGCGCGCTCGGCGAGCGCCCGTATCGTGGCAAGCGAAAAGAAATCGACCAGCGGGGGAACGGCGACGCCGCGCGACGCCAACAGCGCGCGCAGCCGCACCACGTGCATCGACGTGGCGCCCGCGTCGAAAAAGCCCTGCTGCGGGTCTATCTCGACGCCGACCACTTCGGCGAACGCGGCCAGCATCGTCGCCTCCAGCGAGTCGTCGCGCCGCGCGGCCGCCGCGGGCTTCGCCGACGCGGGAGCCGGGGCCGCCAGCGCGGCGAGACGCGCGCGGTCCACCTTGCCGTTCGCCGTCAGCGGCAAAGCGTCCAACACCGTCACGTGATGCGGCTGCATATAGGCGGGCAGATGCAGAACCAGCTTGGCGCGCACGGCCGCAACGATATCTCCGTCGTAATCCGGCCGCGCGACCACATGCAGCTGGATGGCCGTCGCATTGTTGCGCCGGACCACCGAGGCCACCGCCCGCGCCAGGCAACCTGCGCGCATCGCCGCCGCTTCGATCTCGCCCAGTTCGATCCGATAGCCCTGCACCTTGACCTGCCCGTCCATCCGTCCGAGCAGCTCAAGCTCGCCGTCGGGTTGCCAGCGCGCAAGATCGCCGGTGCGGTAGAGCCTGCGGCCCTCGGCGTCGATGAAGAAACGGCGCTGGGTTTCCGCCTCGTTGCCCAGATAGGCGAGCGCGAGGCCGCGGCCGCCCAGCAGCAGTTCGCCCACCACGCCGTCCGGGCGCTCCCGGCCGTCCGGCGCGCGCACGAAACATTGCTGATTGGACAGCGGCCTGCCGTAGGGAATGGACGCCAGCGCCGCGTCCTCGGGCGCGATCGGATGCACCACCGACCAAATCGACACCTCAGTCGCCCCGCCCAGGCTGATGGGCCGCAACGCCGGAAACGCGTCGCGCAGCCGCCCGGCCAGACCGGGCGCGATCCAGTCGCCGCTCAACAGCGCCAGCCGCAGATCCGGCGAGCGCGGCGCGGCCACGTCCAGCAATAATTCGAGCACGGCCGGCACGGAATTCCAGATCGTGATCCGGCCGTCGCAGAGCGCCTGGGCCATCGCGTCGGGGTCCCGAGCCCGCTCGGGGAAAACCACCTCGCCGCCAACCGCGAGCAGACCGAAGATGTCGTAGACCGATAAGTCGAAAGCCAGCGAGGACACGCACAGCGTGCGATCCGCCGGACCGACCGCGAAACGCTCGTTGATGTCGTCTATCGTGTTCGCCGCGGCCTCGTGCGCAATCAACACCCCCTTCGGCCGCCCAGTAGAACCGGAAGTGAAAATCACGTAGGCCGCGTCCCCGGCTTCAAGGTCCGGAGCCGGACCCGCGTCGCCGGGCGGCAGAGGCAAATCAAGACGCAACGCTTGCACCGGCAGCGTCCAGCCGCCCTCGCTCACCACCGCGTGGCGGGCGCCGGCTTCGCCGAGCAGCTCCTCGATGCGCGCGGCCGGCCAAGACGGTTCTATCGGCAGGTAGACCGCGCCCGCCATCACGATGCCCAACAGCGCAGCCACCGCCCGCGGCCCCGGCGCGACGATGGCCGCCACCACGTCGCCGCGCGCCACGCCGCTTTGCCGCAGCGCGCCGGCGATGTCCTCCGCCTGGCGCAGCAGCTCGCCGTAGCTCAGCGTCGCCGCGCCCTGCCTGACCGCGACGGCCTCCGGCGCGGTCCGCGCCTGCCGGATGATGGGCGTTTCCAGCCGGCGCGGCGCGCGCTCCGCCTCGGTGGCGTTGACGGCCTCTCGCCGCGCCGCCTGCTCCGGCGCGAGCCGGGCCACCGTCGGCCGCTCAAGGGCAGCGGCTTCAGTCGCCATCGTTTCCAGCGCGCCGAGGAAAGCGTCGAACATCGCGTCTATCATGCCCTCGGGGAACAACTGGGCGACGAATTCCCACATCACCAGCAGCCTATCGCCGCGACGGCCGAGGACAGCGTGCAACGACACCTGCGGCGTCGGATTGGCCATATCGACCACGCGTCCAATGCCGTCCAGAATGGACAGGTCGTCCGCCGGGTCGCCGGACAACAAACTGGTCAACACAACCGGCATCAATACCGGCGCGCCGTTGCGGCGGCTCAACTCGCGCAGGATAGACACGCCGGAGCACCACGGGGCGTCCAGATCCGCCCACACTTGCCGCTGCACCTCCCGGGCGAACGCGGCAAACGACTCATGGCGCTCGCTCAGCGACAGCAAAGCGTTGCTGGTGTAATCGCCTATCGCCTGTCCGGCCTGCTCCGCCCGCGTGTTGCAAGTCACATTGAGCGTGAACGCATGCGCCGCCGTCCACAGCCGCAAGGTGTCGGCGAAGGCGGCGATGCACAGCGAAGTCAGCGTGACCCCAAGCCCCTGCGCGCGCGCCGCCAACGCGGCGGACAGGGCGGCGGGCAATTCACGGCGGCGGCCGGCGAAGCGCGGTTCGGCCACGTCGGCCAGCGCCATCTTCATCGGCAATTCAGGCGCGGGCGCGATGGCTTCCACCCGGCGCAACCAAGCCTCGCGCTGCTCGCCGGTCGGCGCCGCCGGCGTCATCGGCGTGATCAGTTGCGCGGGAACATCGCCGGCCGCTCCGCGCGCCAGTTCGGCCATCAGTTGCAGAAAGCTGCGCAGATCGCCGGCCAACAAGCCAAGCCGCATGTGCAGGATGGCCGTGCTGTCCGTCAGGCGGGTCACCGCCGCGACCACGGGCGGCCCGTCGCGCTCGGCCAGGCTCGCGCGCGTCGCCTCCAGACGTTCGGCGGCCTCCGCCGCATCGAGTCCGCGCAAATCCTGCGGCGGCAACAAGGGGTCGTAAGCGAGCGCGTCGAACACCCCGCGCCCGTCGGCGCCCACCGTCATCCGCAAAGACGGATGGCGCGCGACCAGGCTCGCGAGACGCCGGCCCAGTTCCGGCGCGCGCGCGGCGTCGATCTCGAAGTCCACTCGGATGTGCGGCGACACGCTGCCCAGCGGCACGCCGCCCTGCTGGCCAATCCAATAAGCTTGCTGCATCTCGGACAGCTCGAACGGCTCTCCCGCCGCATAGCCGCGAACCGAAACAGGCGCAGCGCTTCCATCATGCCGGGCTCTGGCGGCAATGATCTCGCGCCTCAGTTGCTCGGCCGAGAGCGCGAACAGCGTCGCGAACGACAATTCCACGCCGTGGCGCGCCCGCGCCATGGCGGCAAGCCGCGCGGCCGACAGCGAATCCAGCCCCAGATCGATCAGCCTGGCGTCGGGCGTCGCCGCCGCGCCGGGCACAAAACTCGAGATTTCGGAGAGAATCGCGTCGTCGCTCATGTCGGCGGCGTCATCGGCGATGATGCTCAGTTCACCGCGCAGCAGCGCGTCGCGGGTGGCGCTGCGCCGGGTTTTGCCGCTGGACGTGCGCAGGATGCTGCCGCGCCGCAGCAGCGCGACGCGCGCCGGCGCCACGCCGTGTTCCCGCGCAAGCGCCGCGCGAATCACCGGCAGAATCTCGCGGGCATCCGCCTCCTCGCAGCCGCCGCGCACCTCCGCGCCGATCAAAACCCCTTCGCCCTCCTCCCCGTCGACGGCGGCGGCGAATACGCGCCCCATTCGAATGGACGGGTGGCAGGCCGACACGGTGTCTTCGAGATCGTGGCTGTAAAAATTCCGCCCGCCGACAATGATCAAATCCTTCAGCCGGCTGGTCACGAACAGATCGCCGTCGTACAGAAAACCAAGATCGCCGGTTCTCAACCAGACGCCGTCGTCATCGGCCAGCCTCGCGCCGAAGATCTCGCGCGATTCCTCAGGGCGGCGCCAGTAGCTGTCGGCAACCGTGCTTCCAGACACCCAGATTTCGCCCACGACATCCGCCGCGCACGGCTCGCGCGTGTCCGGATTGACAATCCGGACGCGCGTATCGATCAGACTCGAACCGCAGGCCGCCAACTCAACCCCGTCCGCCTCTGGCGACACCCGGCCTCGCGCCAGCGCGTCTCGCCCGAAGCGCACGCCGCGCGTGCCCTCGCCGCATCGGCCAGCGGTCACTTTCAGCGTAGCCTCGGCCAGGCCGTAGCCCGGCGCCACCACGGACGGTTTCAGTCCAAACGGCGCGAAGGCCGCCTCGAAACGGCGCACTGTGTCGCAGCGCACGGGTTCCGCGCCGTTCAACGCGTAACGCAGCGACGACAGATCGGTCCCCGGCGCGAGATCCGCCGCGCGGTCCGCGCACAAGGCATAGGCGAAATTCGGCGCGGCGGTGTGGGTGCCCCGCCGCGCCTCGATGGCGCGCAGCCAGGACATGGGCTGGGCGACGAATTTCTCCGGCGCCATCAAATAGGCGGGAAAACCGCATTGCAAGGGGGTGAGAATGCCGTACACCAGGCCCATATCGTGAAAGTACGGCAGCCAACTGATCATTACGCTGTCCGCGTCGTGCATCGCGCCGCGATCAAGATCCTCTATCGTCGCCCACAGCCCGGTCTGCGTGACCACGACACCCTGCGGCGTGCGCGTGGACCCCGAGGTGTACTGAAGCAAAACCGGACGGCCTTCGCCGGCGGCGCGCAAAAAGGGCGCGGCGCCCTCGGTTTCGTCCGTGCGCATCCAGCGCAGGCCAGGCAAGGCGTCTCGCGCCTCAGCCGTCAGCGCGATGACCGCGCCGCAGTCCTCTGCGATCGCAAGCATCGTGTCCCGGCCGTGACGCGGCGCCACCGGCACGGGAATCACGCCGGCCAGGCAGCAGCCAAAGAAAGCCGGAAGGAAATCGAGAGGTTCCTGATAGACCAGCATCACCCGGTCGCCGGTCTCGGTCGCTTGCGCCAGACGCGCGGCGATGCCGGACGCCCGTTCGCACAGCCCCGCATAGCTGAGCGCGATGTTTTTCACCGGATCGGCCGACGCGTAGGCGAGACGATCGGGACTCGCCTCCGCCCGCCACAGCAACTGCCGGGCGATGCTCAGGGCTTCGCGATGCGGAAAAGCATGATGAGGTCCGAACTTGTCCGCGGCGGATATGCGCCGCGATGCGACATCGGAAGAGGAATACATTGCAAGACCTCCATGTATCGACAACTGCTCCGGGAATTCGCGGCGAGCGCCCATCGAAATAAGCCCGTGCGGCCTAAGTCGAATCGTCGCTTCGCCCTCACTAGGCCGACTTTCGCCGTCACCCTGCCGCACGTTCAGCCACGGCGAATGCCGCGATGATCGCGAGGACTTTGAATACAGGCCGGGCCGTAGCCCGCCCCATTCAAGAAGCAGTCATGCTGTTTTGATATATTCCGACCTGTCGAAACCATGTCCTCGACAGGTTGGAGAGGATCATCCCTTCGTTTTCACGTAAGGATGTGTGACGCGTGCGCGGCGGTTTGCCCAAGCAGCGTTTGAATCAAGAGAATAGGATTTACAGTGTGTCTCATGCGCCGTAATCGGACTTTCTTTTGAGATGATTCGATATCATTTCAGCGATCAAATCATTGCGAATCAGCATTGCTTTAATAATTTGCATGGCTATTTTTCCGTGTAGCCCAAATCAGAAAAACGCAATGAATATTGATGCTCAAATTGTTTTCGTGTAGATTTATTTGATCGCTTTAATTCAAAAAATCCCATATGGGAAGAATGAAGCGTCAGCACTATACTGAAAGACCTCTAGGAAAAGCATCCCCCGAACTGCCAGTTACCACTTCAGCCGATTTACGGCTTGTATTTTTTGAAATACAGATTTTCGCGGCGATATCAAAGATTTAAGCGCTGCGAACTGGACCGACAAAAACATGATCCGGGTCGATGAATTCAACTCCAATCGACATGACAATTACGGCACAAATCACCGGCAGTTGTTTAATTAATTGATCCAATACCGGCAAATTCTTAATTAAAGAAAATAAATATAAGAATGATGCCTAGTAGCGAAACATCCACCACAATTGACAAAAGCATAAAATTTGCATCAAAAACAATGTGTTTGGCATATTCAATTTTCTTAATAATGCAGGAGGCCGGTCGATCGCATCGGCCATCTTCTCTGCCTCAGGACAAGGGGAAGCGCTTAGAACCGCTAACGAATCCTCGCAGAGAACCTGAGCCAAGGCGCGCCGACGCAGGCAGTGCAAGTCGTACGGCAAGGAGGCGCAACGCAGGATCAGGGGGTTGGTTAGCGGCTCCTAGCGCCAACTTGGCTTGAGACACGGAAAGGATGCTCCGGCAGGCCGCAGGAGATAGAGGAAAAGAAGAAGGGGAAAACGATGCCTTCGTTGGGGGGCCGGGAAGATGAAGAGAAGCGCCGCCCCATGAGCAAGGCCGGCGCTATTTTTTATGACGCATGGCGGCGAGCATCCCTCCCCGCGCTGACGCGCTAGCCCAGGACGGGCTGCGCGCGGACTTTGAACCGCGGCTTACTCCGCGGCGGCCTAGGCGCGCAGCAAAGCCGCCAGTCTGGCGATGCCTATCTCGATGCGCTCTGGAGAAGCATGGCTGAAATTCAGGCGCATATAGCCGAGGTTCTGTTCCGGCTCCGGAAAGAATGCTTCGCCCGGCATGAAGGCGACATTCTGCTGCAAAGCCAGCGGCAGCAGCTTGCGGGTATCCCTGAGTTGCTTCAGCTTGAGCCAGAAAAACAACCCGCCTTGCGGCAGCTGCCAATCGGCCAAATCCGCGAAATGCCGCTGCAGCGAAGCCTGCATCGCGTCGCGTCCGACGCGATACACCTCGCGCAGCCCCAGCAAACGTTGTTCATAGCCGGGATCCCGCAACTGACGGGCAATGAACCACTGCGCCGGACGGTTGGTGTGCAGATCGGTCGCCTGCTTCAGACGCATCAAATAGGGGTACAGCTCCGGCGAGGCAATCAGGAAACCGACGCGCAAGCCGGGCGCCAGGGTTTTGGAAAAGGAACCGGAATAAATCCAAGGCGCGTTCTTCAAATGGCTGACCAACGGCGCCGGCGCCTCGCCGTCGTAACTGAGGGCGCGGTAAGGATCGTCTTCGATCAAGGGCACTCCGGCGGCGTCGATGGCGGCCGCCAGCGCTTGCCGGTCTTCGGCGCTGTAACAGCTGCCCGCCGGGTTCTGAAAACTGGGAATCAGGTAACAGCAGCGCGGCCGCGCCTGTTCCAACGCAGCGGCCAAGGCCTGCGGCTCCAGCCTGCCGTCCCGTTGTCCCACCGCGTGAACGCGGGCGCCGAAGAGCTTGAAAGCCTGCAAGGCGGCTAGATAAGTCGGCCCTTCGGTCACAACCGGCGTGCCGGGATCGATGAATAGCTTGGCGCACAAATCGATGCTCTGCTGCGAACCAGACAGCACCAACACCTGCTCAGCCTCGCAGCTTATGCCCATGCGCCGCGCCTGCTCCGCGATCAGCTCGCGCAACTCCGCCTCCCCTTCGCTGGCACCGTACTGCGCCATGGCCGCCGGCATCCCGGTAAAATCCAAGGGCGGCAGACACTGGCTGGCCGGCAGGCCGCCGGCGAAAGAGATCATCTGCGGCTGTTGCGCCGCCGCCAGTATTTCCCGGATCAGCGAGCCGCTGAGCCGTTCGATGCGCTCTGAAAACATGGTACTCTGCATAGGCTTGCCCGCAGCTTTCTTACTAATGTCAATAATATTGACTCAATCTACCGACCACAGCAGGTTCCGTCAACATGGCTGACCTATCTCCGTCCGATGACATGCGCGCCGCCATGGAAGCCTTCTTCCATGCCTACAAAGCTTTCACCGATAAACCGGATGAAATGCTGGCCAAACGCGGCCTGGCTCGCGTGCACCACCGCATCCTTTTCTTCGTCGCCCGCTACCCCGGTTTATCGGTCAAGGATTTGCTGGCTGCGCTGGGCGTGACCAAGCAGGCCATCAACATGCCTCTGCGCCAACTACTGGAAATGGCGCTGGTGCAAAGCGTGGCCGCGCAGCACGACAAGCGGGTCAAGCAACTGACGCTGACCCCGGAAGGACGCAAGCTGGAAGAAGCCCTTCACCGCGAGCAACTGAAATTGCTGCAAGCGGCGTTTGGGCAAACCGGCAAGCCTGCCACCGCCGGCTGGATGCAGATCAACCGCACCCTGGCCGCGCAATCGCGACCTGACGACGCGCCTCCGCGCGGCAAAACTTGACCCTGTAGCCGCTTCATGGTTTGCAATGCGCTGGCGAGGCCGAGCCTGCGCATTTCCCTGACCCACCGCGCCGCTCCGGCGCGCCAAGGAGCACGCCATGAATTGTCCCAGTTGCCAAGTCACCCTGCTGATGGGCGAGCGTCTGTCCGTCGCCATCGATTACTGCCCGCAGTGCCGCGGAGTCTGGCTGGCCCCCGGCCAGCTTGAGCGCTTATTGCAAACCCAAACTCCCGCCGCCTACGCCCCGTCCGCGCATGGTCGCGGCCATGACGACGAGCGCCGCCGCGGGGGCCACCACGGCGGCAAACACGGCTGGCTGCGCAAGCTATTGGACTGATTCCGCTCCGCCAAATAAGAAAACGGCCCGGACTGATGTCCGGGCCGTTCTCCCTCGCGTTTGCGAAAATCTCAGTCTATGCGTTCGTAGCGCACTTCCAGCACCTCGATGTCTTCATCGCCGTCCGGCCCGCGGAACAACACCGAGTCGCCCTCGCGCGCCTTCAACAGCGTCCGCGCAATCGGCGAGATCCAACTGATATGGCCGCGCGCCAAATCGATCTCGTCGACCCCGACGATGCGCAACAATTGCTCGCTGCCGTCGCCACGTTCAATCAGCACGGTGGCGGAGAAAAACACTTGGTCGGTCGCCTCCCGGGTTTCCGGATCCACCACTTCGGCGATTTCCAGACGCTTGGTCAGAAAGCGGATGCGGCGGTCTATCTCGCGCAGGCGGCGCTTGCCGTACAGATAGTCGCCGTTCTCCGAACGGTCGCCGTTGCTGGCCGCCCAGTTCACAACCTGCACCATCTCCGGCCGCTCGCGATTGACCAGGTGATAGAGTTCATCCTTCAAGCGCTGCCAGCCGCCGGGCGTGATGTAGTTCTTAGTGGAGGCGGGCAAGCGCCGCTCAGCCGGAAGATCCTCCTCCGCCTCGTCGTTTTCCTTGGTAAACGCCTTGCTCATCTTCGTCCATCCATCCATGAAAAACGCCAGCCTCAACGGCCGGCGGCGGGTTCCAACAAGGCCAGGCAATGCGGCAGCAAGCCCTTGGGCTTCAGCTTGACCCGCCGCAGCTGCTCGCGATCCAGCCACTCAAGCTCGTAAAGATTGTCGGGCCCCATCTTGGCCAACTCCGGCCCGCCAAGTCTAAGCTCCCCGGCGTGGCTGGCGGCCAGGAACACATGCTCGACCCTGTCCTTGGCGTCCAACACGCACAGCATGCCGCCCAAACGAACGTTGAGCCCGGTTTCCTCGCGCGTCTCGCGCACGCAGGCAATGGCGGCCGTCTCGCGCCGCTTGATGCCGCCGCCCGGCAAAACATAATAGTCCTTGCCGGGTTTGACGCGATGCATCAGCAAAATGCGCCCGCCGTCGACGATGGCGATGGCGGCGCGCTGACGCTTGCCTATCGCCGGCGGAGCCGGCTCAACCGCCGGCGCCGCGCCGCGCAAACGCGACCAGGCGCGGGCAGCCAGGCTCCACAACATGACGCGCACGCTCAGCGGTGCGCCTTGGCCGAGGCCTTCTTGACCGGCGCCGCCTTCTTGCCGCCGGTGACGGTCAGATTGGACCACTTCATCACCGCGGCCACTTCAGCGGAGTTCAGCTCGTAAAACTGACCGCGCTTCAAGCGCGGAGGCAAACCGATATTACCGAAGCGCACGCGGATCAGCCGGCTGACCGTCAAGCCGAAGTGCTCGAACATGCGACGCACTTCACGATTGCGGCCTTCCTTGATCACCACGTTGAACCATTGGTTGGCCGCCTCTTCCGGGCCGCCTTTCTGGAAGACGCGGTCAAAACGCGCTTCGCCGTCTTCCAGTTCCACGCCGGCCACCATCTGCTTCATGATTTCCGGCGTCAGCTCGCCCAACACGCGCACCGAGTACTCGCGCTCTACTTCGAAGCTGGGGTGCATCATGCGGTTGGCTAGTTCGCCGCTGGTGGTGATCAGCAACAGACCCGAAGTATTGACGTCCAGACGGCCTATCGCCACCCAGCGGCTGGACTTGGCCTGCGGCAAACGGTCGAACACAGTGACGCGGCCTTCCGGATCGTCACGGCTGACGATTTCGCCTTCTTCCTTGTGATACATGATCACGCGCGGCAGACGGTCCGGCCATTTCAACTTGATCTGGTCGCCCTTCACCATCACGCGGTCGCGCGGACCGACGCGGTCGCCCAGGCTGGCTTTCTTGCCGTTGACGGTGACCTGGCCGGCTTCGATCCATTCTTCCATCTCGCGACGCGAGCCGACGCCGGACGCCGCCAGCGCTTTTTGCAGTCGCACCGGTTCGATATCGTCCAGATCCACGCGGACTTCGCGCAAACGCTTGGCCTTGTCCTTGATGTCTTGATTGGGGCTGCGCAAACGCAGTTTCTTGGCTTTTTGCACCAGTTGCTTGCCGCCGTCGGGCTTGCCCTGACGCGGCGGCGCGCCGTTCTTGCCCGTGGCCGGCTGGCCGGCCGGCGCGGCGGCGTTTTTGTTGCCGAAGCGGCGTTCGTGATCCAGCGCCACATTGCCGTTGACGTCCCCGTTGCTGTCGCGCTGGTAGACCGGTTTGTTGCGGCCTTGCGCTTGCTGCATCCTTTGCTGTTCCTGCTCGCGGCGGCTCAGCTTGAACAGCGGCGTGCCCTCGTGCATCAGCGGGTTGCCGTAGGCGTCGCGCGGGGTGCGGCCGCCTTGGCCGCCGCTGCGGCCTTTGCCGCCGGGCTGGCCCTGACGGCCGCTGGGATCCGCCGCCTGGCCGTTGCGGCTCTTGATCATGCCGCCTTGGGTCTTGCCGCGCGGCTGAACGCCGCCGTTGGCCGGCTGGCGCGGTTGGGAAGTTTCGCGACCTTTGACACGCGCCACCGGCTGGCGGGCGTGATTGCGTTGTCCTTTAGACATATGTGCTTTGCTCTTTCCGTGCGAGCAACCTGCAGAATGTCGATGTTATTCTGCGATGGGCTCGAAATTATCCGCCTCATCGTCGAGGGGGATGTCGTCTGTGGCCGCTGCCGGGCCTTGATCCCGAGGCGCCGCCTCGGGCACTACCAGGCTTCCCAGCTCCGCCAATGGCGGCAGATCCTTGAGCGAGACAAAGCCCAAGTCGTCCAGGAATTTTCGGGTAGTGGCATATAAGCCCGGCCTGCCGGGTACGTCCTTGTGGCCGATGACTTCGATCCAGCCGCGTTCCAGCAGAGTCTGCATCACGCCGGTGGACACCGATACGCCGCGTATCGCTTCGATATCGCCACGGGTCACAGGTTGTTTGTAGGCGATGATCGCCAAGGTTTCCATTACCGCGCGCGAGTAACGCGGCGGCTTTTCCGGGTTCAAGCGGTTCAAGTATGGCGTGAACTCCGCTCGGGCGCGAAAGCGCCATCCCGACGCCAATTTGACCAGTTCGACGCCCTTGCCTCTCCAGTCGCTCTGGATATCGTCGAGGATGTCGTTGATCAACGCGGCTTTCACCTCTTCGGTGAACAGCTTTTTGAGCATGGCAACCGACAGAGGTTCCTGCGCGGTCAGTAACGCCGTCTCCAGCACGATCTTCAGGTATTTTAGGTCGGTGATGGTGGACATTGAGCCGTGAAGCCGAAACACGTTTGCGCAGGAAACCGGACATTCTACATGAACTCTCCGTCCGGAGCTAAATTAATCCTTCCGCCATGTCGTCCCAAGCCGCCAGCGCGGTCAGGCTGTAACGCCGGAACGCTCGCCCTCCGTTCTCCATCGTTTCCAGCAACTGGCCGCCGCAGGCTTCCACCGTGCGCACCGCGGCAGGCCGGTCCGCCGGGCAAACCAACACCCAATTCCCATGCGCGGGCTTCTCGCCCAGCGTCTGCACATATTGCAACAGCACCCGGCCGTAACCATGGCCTCGCCAAGCCGGCAGCACTTCGAAAGCAATATGGCCGATGCGCTCCACAATCAACGCGTTGTCGGCCAGCCGCTGTCGGATCGCGCCGATGATCTCGGTACGGCCGTTGATCAGAAACCAGGTGCGGCACGGCACCCAGCCTTCGGGCAGCGCTCGCCCTTCGGCGTGTTGCAGCAATTGTCCAAGCCAGGCGTCCGGGTCCGTGCCGGCGCGACGATAATAATCCAGCCCTTCCTCATGACAGGCCAGGAAAAAAGGACGATAGGCTGGCAGATGTTTCTGGTCGGCCGCTTCAATGTGCATGGCATGCTCTCGCAATGGATATCTGTATCCTAATCGCTGCCGCGCCAACATCAAGTGCAAATCGGCGCGCCCCCTCTTTCAGAACCTGTTCAAAGTCTGCTGCGCTTCGTGGAGCGCTGCACGGTGGGTACAAGTTCAAAATGCTCATGCACCCCTCGTACACTCCGCTTTTTCGCTCGTTTTCGCCTTGTCTCGCCCTGGCTCGCAAGACTTTGAACAGCCTCTTAGACCAGCGCTATCCTGACGTAAATGGGCTGATACGGCGCCTCCTGACTGACCTTGACCAAGCCCTCCTTGACCAGCTCCAGCACCGCGATGAAGTTAACCACCAGGTGGGCGACGCCCTTGTCTGCGTCGAACAGCTCCTCGAAAGGCACGTACTCGCGGCCGTCCAGGTAGCGCAGAATCCAGCTCATCTGCTCGCGCACCGACAATTCATCCTTCTCCACCTTATGGTGGCGGTGGTGGCGCGCGCGCGACAGAATCGCCATCCACGCTTGGCGCAGATCCGCCGGGCTAACGTCGGGCAGCCGCTGCTCGGCAGACTGTTCGATCAAGACCGCCAGCCAGGCGAAGTCGCGATCGGCCTGCGGCAACTTGTCCAGCTCCAGCCCCGCCAGCTTCATCTGCTCGTACTCCAGCAAGCGGCGCACCAGTTCGGCGCGCGGATCATCCGGCTCGCCCTCCTCGTCCAACTGGGGCCGGGGCAGCAGCAAGCGCGACTTGATCTCGATCAGCAGCGCCGCCATCAGCAGATATTCGGCGGCCAGTTCCAAACGCCCGTCGCGCATCGCATCGATATAGGCCATGTACTGGACCGTGATGTCCGCCATTGGAATATTCAACACATCCAGGTTCTGTTTGCGGATCAGATAAAGCAGCAGGTCCAGCGGTCCTTCGAAACTATCCAGGATCACTTGCAGCGCGTCCGGCGGGATGAACAAATCCTGCGGCACTTCCAGCACAGGCTGGCCGAACACGTGCGCAATCGGCACGCTGGGCGGCAATTCCGGCGCGGTCAGCTGAAAATCGTCGGCCGAAGATCCGGCCTCGGGAAGGGGGGGCTTGCTCATGGCGGCAAGGATACCAGCACTGGCCGGCTGCGTGGCGGAACTTGTCCGCCGCCCTGCCCGCCGTTCAAGCCTGCGCGTCGGCGGGCAGCAGCTCGTCTATCTTGATCTCCACGAATTGATAATGCGCGGTCTGCTGCAATAAGCGCACCGCGCGCACCCGACATTCGCCATCGGCGCCCCGCAGATGAAACGGCCGTAAAGCCTGATATAAACGGCCCGGCAACACCAAAATGCCGGAATGGCGGAAATGCCGCTCGGCCTGCATGCGCAACGCCGGCTCGAAGCCTCCCGCCGCGTGGCTGGTGACCGCGGCGACTTCAACCGCCTGCGGCCGTTTGCCGATGAACTCGACCCCGCACTCGGTCTGCATGTCCTCGCCCCCGAAGCTGACCCAGCGCACCAGGCCCAATTGCCAGCCGAAACCGCGGCGGCGCAACATGACCACCTCGCCGGCGCGCAAGGGTTGTTGCAAGGACTCTCCCTGCAGCAACAGGCCGGAAGCACTGAGATTGCTGATCTGCAAACGGCAGGGCTCCAACTCTCCGTCAGCCGGCTCGCCGGCGGCCAGCCGCCAGCAACGCGGCAACAAGCTGACCAGCTCGACGGTTTCGACGCTGAGCCGGCGCAGCCTGACGTGCCGCCGACGAGGCGGCGCCCCCCACTCCTGACGCAAACGCGCCAGCAACCAGGCTTCGTGGCCGCCGTCCAATCCCTGTCGCTGGCGCTGGCGGCTCAATTCATCCAGGCGTTCCAGCAAACGACCGGCGTCCAGTCGCCACCACACGCCGTCGCCGTCCAGATCCAGCTCGGCGCAGAAACGCGCCGGCCGGTCGGCGTCGGCGCGGAAAGCGAGCGCGCCGTCGTCCCCCAGCGGCTGATCCAACTGCTCCACGCGCAGCAAGCCGGCATGCTGCTCCAGCCATTGCAGCAGCAAGGCGATCTTGGCCGTCTCCAGCCGGTTGCTGGCGGTCAAACCCAACAACATCAGCCGGCGGTAGCTAAGCCCAGGCGCCGCCACGCCCGCCGCCGCCTGCCGCCCCTCCCAGCCCTGGGCCAGCGCGTAGGCGTACAAACGGTGGCAATCGCGCCAGAAGCCCTTGTGCAACGGCGCGTAGCTGCGCGCGTGCAGCGCCAGCAAATCGTAGCCGCTCGCCAACGCCAGTTGCAGGGCCTCCAACCGCGGACGAGAACTGGAAAAACGGCCGGCTTCCTGCGCGCTGAATGCCTGAGCCAGCAGCTTGCACTGCTCATGCCATTGCCGCAGCAATTGACGGGCCGATTGCAATGCGGCGCGCGCCTCCGGGGTGCAGGACAATTCCTGCCGCGCCGCCGCGCGCTCCAGCCTGGCAACCAGCGCGGCCAACGGCGCACGCAGCGCCTGCAGCAGTTGCAAGCGTTCCGCCGGCGCCAAGGCCAAGCGCAGCCATTGTCCCAACCACTGACTGGCCTTGTCCGCGGCAAGGGTGGCCGGCTGCGTCGCCAGCGCCTCCAATTGCGCCTGGATCGCCTTGAGGTCCAGTGCCGCCCAGGGGCCTTCCGGCAGAGCGTGAATCAGCGACAGTTCCATCATGACTAAGTCATAGCTAGAGAGAAGCCGCCGATGATACCCCCAGCCATGATTTTTGGCGCGGCATTATTGCCAGCGTAAAAAAAATGCCCCGCGCGCGGCGGGGCATTCCGATGGGGACGACGTTCGGCTTAAGCCGACAGCTCCAGCATCAGCTTGTTGATGCGCTTGACGAAGGCCGCCGGATCCTCCAGCTTGCCGCCTTCGGCCAGCAAGGCCTGATCGTACAGCACCTGGGCCAGATCGCTGGCGCGGGCCTCGTCGGCCTCGTCGGCCAGTTTTTTCACCAGCACGTGCTCGGGGTTGATCTCCAGCGTGGGCTTGCTAGCCTCCACCTTCTGCCCCGCCGCTTTCAACATGCGCTCCAAGTGGGCGCTCATATCATGCTCGCCGGCTACCAGGCAGGCCGGGCTCTCGGTCAGGCGGGCGGTGGCGCGCACGTCCTTGACCCGGTCGGCCAAGGCTTTCTGCACTTTCTCCACCACCGGCTTGGCGCTTTCCTCCACCTGCTTTTGCGCTTCCTTGTCGGCTTCGTCTTCCAGCGCGCCCAAATCCAGCGCGCCCTTGGCCACGGACTGCAGCGCCTTGCCGTCGAACTCGAACAGCGAGCCCACCACCCACTCGTCTACGCGATCGGTCAGCAACAGCACCTCGACGCCCTTCTTCTTGAACACTTCCAGGTGCGGGCTGTTCTTGGCCGCGGCCAGGGTATCGGCGGTGATGTAGTAGATCTTGTCCTGGCCTTCCTTCATCCGGGCGACGTAGTCGCTCAGCGTCACCGTCGGCTCAGCGCCTTCGGACGCGGTGGAGACGAAACGCAGCAGCTTGGCGATGCGTTCCTTGTTGGCCATATCCTCGCCGACGCCCTCTTTCAGCACTTGGCCGAACTCTTGCCAGAACTCGGCGTATTTTTCCGGCTGATTGGCGGCAAGGTCTTCCAGCAGGCCCAGCACTTTCTTGACGCAGCCGTTGCGGATGGCGTCGATGTCCTTGCTTTCTTGCAGGATCTCGCGCGACACGTTCAGCGGCAGGTCGTTGCTGTCTATCACCCCGCGCACGAAGCGCAGGTAGTGCGGCATCAGCTTCTCGGTGTCTTCCATGATGAAGACGCGGCGCACGTAGAGTTTGACGCCCTGTTTGCGCTCGCGATCGAACAAGTCGAAGGGCGCGCGCGACGGGATGTACAACAGCTCGGTGTATTCCTGGCGGCCCTCGACGCGAGCGTGGCTCCAGGCCAGCGGGTCGGTGAAGTCGTGAGCCACATGCTTGTAGAACTCCTTGTACTGCTCTTCGCTGATCTCGCTCTTGCCGCGGGTCCACAGCGCGGAAGCGGAGTTCACGGCTTCCATCTCGTCGCTGACGATGACTTCGCCGTTTTCGCCGTAGCTATTGCCCTTTTTCATCTCGATCGGGATCGAGATGTGGTCGGAGTACTTGCGAACGATGCCTTTCAGCTTCCAGTCGTTCAGCAGTTCGTCCTCGCCCTCCTTCAGGTGCAGCACGATTTCCGTGCCGCGGCCGGCCTTCTCCACTTGCTCCAGCGTGTATTCGCCGGCGCCCTCGGATTCCCAGCGAGTGGCGGAGTCGGCGGCGTCGCCGGCGCGGCGGGTGGTCAGCGTGACTTTATCAGCCACGATAAAGGCGGAGTAGAAGCCGACACCGAACTGACCGATCAGGTTAGCGTCTTTCTTGGCGTCGCCGGACAACTGCTCGAAAAAGGCCTTGGTGCCGGACTTGGCGATGGTGCCGATATTGGCGATGACTTCGTCGCGGCTCATGCCGATGCCGTTGTCGGCGATGGTCAGCGTGCGCGCCTCGGCGTCGTAGCCGATGGTGATCTTCAGCTCAGGCTCGTTTTCGAACAGCTCGGGCTTGGCCAAACCTTCGAAACGCAGCTTGTCGGCGGCGTCGGAAGCGTTGGAAATCAGTTCACGCAGGAAGATCTCCTTGTTGGAATACAAGGAGTGGATCATCAGCTGCAGCAGCTGCTTGACTTCGGTCTGAAAACCCAGGGTTTCTTTCAATGCGCTCATGGTGACTTATCACAAGAGTTGGTCAACGATGCGCATCAGATAAGGGCTGTCCCGGACTTTTCAATACCCCTGCCCGCAACACAGGATCGCCCCCGCGCGAACATGAAAAAGCCCCGCGGGGGAGCGCGGGGCCAGTTTGGCGTCGAGGCCGCCGGGCGGGCTCAGGCGCGCTTGTCTTCGCGCAGCGCGGGCGGCAACGCAAACACCGTGTTCTCCTCCACACCGTCCAGCTCGCTGACGCTGTCCGCGCCGAAAGCCTTGATCTGGTCTATCACCGCCTGCACCAGCACCTCCGGCGCGCTGGCACCGGCGGTGACGCCCACCCGCCGCTTGCCGGCGAACCAGGCCTCCTCCAATTGACCGGCGTTGTCCACCATATAGGCGTCCACGCCCTTGAGCGCGGCCACTTCGCGCAAGCGGTTGGAGTTGGAGCTATTGGGCGACCCCACCACCACCACGATGTCGCATTCGTCGGCCAGCACCTTCACCGCGTCCTGCCGATTTTGCGTGGCGTAGCAGATATCGTCTTTTTTCGGGCTGGAGATCTCCGGGAAACGTGCCTTCAACGCGGCGATGATGTCGCGGGTCTCATCCACCGACAGCGTGGTCTGGCTGACGTAGGACAAGGCCGCCGGGTTGCGCACCTGCAAGCCGGCGACGTCGGCGACGTTTTCCACCAGATACATGCCGCCGTCCACCTGCCCCATGGTGCCCTCCACCTCGGGGTGGCCGGCGTGGCCGATCATGACGATCTCCATGCCCGCCTTGTTCATTCGCTTGACTTCGACATGCACCTTCGTCACCAGGGGACAGGTGGCGTCGAACACCTGCAGGCCCAAAGCCGCCGCCTCTTCGCGCACCGACTGCGGCACGCCATGAGCGGAATACACCAGGGTGCTGCCGCTGGGCACATCCTTCAATTCCTCGATGAACACCGCGCCCTTGGCGCGCAGGTTCTCGACGACAAAACGGTTGTGCACAACTTCATGACGCACATAGATCGGCGCGCCGTACAGTTCAATCGCCCGCTCGACGATGGCGATGGCCCGGTCCACGCCTGCGCAGAAACCGCGCGGGTTGGCCAGCATAATGGTCTTCGTCATCACAAATCCTTGCTCAAGCCGCGGCGCTCAGGCGCGCGGCTTTCTGAAACTATCCAGCACCATCAGGGCGGCTCCCACGCAAATGAAGGAGTCCGCCAGATTGAAGGCCGGGTACGACCAGCTGCTGTAGTAATGCACCTGGATGAAATCGATCACATGGCCGTGGACGATGCGGTCGATCACATTGCCAAGCGCGCCGCCCATGATGAAAGCCGCGGCCAGATTCATCAGCCCGCTAAAGCGGTTCTTGAAGATATTCCAGCCCAGCCAGCCGGACACGGCGAAAGCCAGGCCCGAGAACAGATACTTCTGCCAGCCGCCGGCATCGTGCAGGAAGCTGAACGCCGCGCCCGGATTGTACAGCAAGGTAAAACCGAAAAAGCCGGGAATGACTTCCCGGACTTCGCCGTACTGGTAATTGCCGTTGAAATAGATCTTGGACAATTGATCCAGCAACACGATTACCGCCGCCAGCGCAAACCACTTCGGCCATTGCTTGGCCTTGGGCATAGTCATTGCAGATTCCATCAGACCTTTCCACGACGCGAAGCGGAACTCCGCGCACTCTATATCAAAGCGCCGGAAGTCGGGAATGCTGAGCGCCCCCATCCTTCCGGCCCGGCCGTGCCGCCGCGTCGTCGACGCGGATCAGGCGAAGCGGCGCGTCTCGCCCTTGCCGTCGATATTGTCCACGCAACGACCGCACACCGCGCCGTGGCCGGCATGGCTGCCGACGTCTGCGCGGTAGTGCCAGCAACGCTCGCACTTCTGCTGCGTCGACGACACCACGCTGACGCGGGTTTGCTCGCCTTGCTTGACGCTGGCTTTAGAGACAATCAGCACGAACTTGAGTTCATCGCCCAAGGCGTTCAGCCACTGCAACAGCTCGCCGTCGGCTTCGATTTCGATCTCCGCCTGCAAGGAGGAGCCCAGCTGATCGGCGCTGCGCAGCGCTTCGATCTGCTTGTTGACCTGAGCGCGCAGTTCGCGAATGGCAAGCCACTTGGCGGACAAGGCCGCTTCGCGCTCGGCGGACTGAGCCGGGAATTCATGCCAGACGTGATACAGCGGCGACTCTTCCTCGCTGTCCACCAGCACGTTCCACGCCTCGTCGGCGGTGAAGCACAGGATGGGCGCCACCAGCAGCAGCAAGCTGCGGGTGATGTGGTACAGCGCGGTCTGGGCGCTTCGGCGCGCATGGCTGTCCGCCTTGGTGGTGTACAAACGGTCCTTGATCACATCCAGGTAGAAGGCGCCCAGATCCTCGGAGCAATAGCCCACCACTTCCTGCACCACATGGTGGAAGGCATAGCGCGAGTACAGTTCACCCGCCGCCTTCTCCTGCACTTCACGGGCGCGCAGCAACGCGTACTGGTCCAGTTCCACCATATTGGCCAGCGGAACGGCGTGTTCCAGCGGGTCGAAATCCGACAGATTGGACAGCAGGAAGCGGATGGTATTGCGCAGACGGCGATAGCTTTCCGTTGTGCGCTTCAAGATTTCCTGCGACAGCGACATATCGCCGGAGTAGTCAGCGCTGGCCACCCACAGACGCAGGATGTCGGCGCCCAAGGTGCCGCAGATCTCTTCCGGCGCAATGCCGTTGCCGCGCGACTTGGACATCTTGTAGCCCTTGTCGTCCACGGTGAAGCCGTGGGTCAAGAGCTGCTTGTACGGCGCGCGGCCTATGGTGGCGCAACCGGTTTTCAGCGAGGACTGGAACCAGCCGCGATGCTGGTCCGAGCCTTCCAGGTACAGGTCCGCCGGCCAAGCCAGCTCCGGGCGCTGCTTCAGCACCGCGAAGTGGGTGGAGCCGGAATCGAACCACACGTCCAGAGTGTCGGAGAGCTTGCGGTATTGCTCGGCTTCTTCGCCCAGCAACTCCTTGGCGTCCAGGCTGAACCAGGCTTCGATGCCCTGCTGTTCAATGCGCAGCGCCACTTCTTCCAGCAGTTGGACGGAACGCGGATGCAGCTCGCCCGACTCCTTGTGGATGAAGAAAGTCATCGGCACGCCCCAGTTTCGCTGGCGCGACACGCACCAGTCGGGGCTGTTCTTGATCATCGCGTCCAAACGCGCGCGGCCCCAGGCTGGGAAGAACTCGGTGGCATCGACGGCGCGCTGGCTGATCTCGCGCAGCGTCTCGCCGCCATTAGCCTGGCGGTCCATGCTGATGAACCACTGCGGCGTGGCACGGAAGATGATCGGCGTCTTGTGGCGCCAGCAATGCGGATAGCTATGCTCCAGCTTGGCCTTGTGCACCAGCGTGCCGCGCTCTTCCAGGGTTTCGATCACGCGCGGGTTGGCGTCCCATACCAGCATGCCGGCGAACAGTTCGGTGGTGCTCTTGTAGCGCCCGTCGTCGGCCACCGGATTGGCCACCGGCAGTTTGTACTGCAAGCCGGCCTGGAAATCTTCCAGACCATGAGCCGGCGCAGTATGCACCAAGCCGGTACCCGCGTCGGTGGTAACGTGGTCGCCCAGAATCACCGGCACCTGGCGGTCGTAGAACGGATGGCTCAACTGAATCAGCTCCAGCGCCTCGCCCTTGGCTTCGCCCAGCACGCGGAACTCTTCGATGCCATAGCGCTTCATCGCCGACTCGACCAGATCCTTGCCCAGGATCAGCTTGCCCTTGGGGGTGTCGATCAACTGATAATCCAGATTGGCGCCGGCGGCGACGGCCTGGTTGGCCGGCAGCGTCCACGGCGTGGTGGTCCAGATTACGGCCATCGCGCCGGAAGCGTCGGCATCGAAGGCGGCCGAAGCCTTGTCGGCGTCAAGCACCTTGAAGCCGACATCGATCGCCGGCGACACTTTGTCTTCGTATTCCACTTCGGCCTCGGCCAGCGACGAGCCGCATTCGATGCACCAGTGCACCGGCTTCTCGCCCTTGCTCAGATAGCCGTTCTCGAAGATCTTGCCGAGGGTCCGCACGATATCGGCCTCGGTCTTGAAATCCATGGTCAGATAGGGATTGTCCCAATCGCCCAGCACGCCAAGACGAATGAAGCCCTTCTTCTGGCGCGCCACCTGCTCTTTCGCGTATTCGCGACACAGTTCGCGAAACTTGGCGGCGGGAATGTCCTTGCCGTGCAGCTTCTCCACCATCAGTTCAATGGGCAGGCCGTGGCAGTCCCAGCCCGGCACATAAGGGGCGTCGAAACCGGCCAGCGTCTTGGAGCGGACGATGATGTCCTTCAACACCTTGTTGACCGCGTGGCCCAGGTGGATGTCGTTGTTGGCGTACGGAGGGCCGTCGTGCAGGATGAACTTGGGGCGGCCAGCGGAGAGCTTGCGCAACTTGTCGTAGCGCTTCTCTTCCTGCCAGCGCTTGACCCAGGCCGGTTCGCGTTTGGCCAGATCCCCGCGCATGGCGAAGGGTGTATCCAGCAGGTTTACGGTTTTACGATAATCGATGCTCATGCCTGCTCTCGCTGCAAACTTGTCAAATAGGTCTTGGCGCTGCCCGCGTCTTTTTCAATCTGAGCGATCAGCGCCGATAAATCATCATACCGCGCCTCGTCGCGCAGTTTCTTCAGGAATCGCACCGTCAGCCGCTGCCCGTAGAGATCGCCGGCGAAATCGAACAGATGCACTTCCAGTTTGTAGTCCGGTGTGTTGCTGACCGTCGGGTTCAAACCCAGGCTGGCCACGCCGCCCAACACGCCGTCGGCGGTTTCCGCCTGCACGACGAATACGCCCTGCAAGGCCGGACGCAAATGCGGCAAATGGATGTTGGCCGTGGGAAAGCCTATGGTACGGCCCAGCTTCTTGCCATGCACCACACGACCGGAAATCTGATACTCGCGCCCCAGCAGGCTTTCCGCGCCGCTCAGGTCGCCTGCGGCCAGCCGCTCGCGCACCAAGGTGCTGGAGGCGCGTTCACCCATGGCCAACACCGTCGGCATCGCCTCGGTGACGAAATGGGGACAGGAGCTCAGCATCTCGAAATGGCCCTGCCGCTTGGCGCCGAACTGGAAGTCGTCGCCGATCAGCAAATACTTGGTCTGCAGCCCCTGGACCAGAACCTTGTCGATGAAATCCGACGCCGACATGCCGGCAAAGCCGCGATTGAAGCGATAGACGAACACATAATCAACCAAACCCAGCCGCTGCAGAAACACCAGTTTGTCTCGCAACGTGGACAAACGGCCAGGCGGATTGTCGCGCGCGAAGAACTCCCTCGGATGGGGCTCGAAGGTCAACAGGGCCGTCGGCAGGCCTCGGGCGTCGGCTTCCAGCCGCAGACGCTGCAGCATTTTCTGATGGCCAAGGTGCACGCCGTCGAAATTGCCTATGGTCAAGGCGCAGGCTGGCAGCTGGTAACGCCGCGGATCTCCAAAAAATACCTGCATGTGCTGGTCTTATTGCGTCCTGAAAACCTTCGATTGTATCTGCCAGCTACGGATAGCGTCCAGACATGAAACGCAATTGGGCCGGCAACGGCGAACAGAGCCGGCTATCCGCCATACAATGCAAAAAGCCCCGCAAGATTGCGGGGCTTTTTGAACAGAGCAGCTAATCGAGATTACTTCTTCTCAACCAGGGACTCTTTAACCGCGTCGATGGTCAGCTCAACGCGACGATCAGACTCGATGCATTCCTTGATAGCCAGGTTCTGCTTGGAACCTTTCTTCTGGTATTTCGGGAATTTGGCCTTGCACTCGGCAGTCATCTTGGCTTCGGCGGCGCCGCGACCTACGGAGGTCACTTTTTCAGCCGGAACGCCAGCAGCGATGAAGTAGCCTTTAACAGCGTCGGCGCGCTCTTGCGACAGACGGTTGTTGTAAGCAGCGGAACCCATGAAGTCGGTGTAGCCAGCAACTTCAACGGACTTCAGGTAGCCTTTGCCAGCGTTGGCTTTCAGCTTTTCAACCAGCGGGTCCAGTTCGTTCTTGGCGTCAGCGCGCAGCTTGGCCTTGTCGAAGTCGAACAGCACTTTAGCGGACAGGGTGACTTTTTCTTTTTCGGAAACCAGCACCGGCTTCGGAGCTTCTGCTACCGGCTTGGCAGCTTCGCGATCGCCACATTCAACCAGGCCGTCTTTAGCCTTGTCGAAGAAGTTGGTTCTCCAGCACTCGCCGTAGTTGTTGCGAGTCACGGATTCGGTGGACTGGTCAACGGCATAGCCAGGTTTAGCAGCAAAAGCGCTAGCGGAAACCAACAGAGCAGCAACCAGGGCGCTCAGTTTCAGCTGTTTAGTCATGTTATTCCCTCTTTAATCTATAAAATGGGTAGCAATGCGGGCTGACGCAAAGACCACACGAACAATTTTACTGCAAACAACAGGGTGATCTGCAAACTGTGTTTATGCAGTTAACCCGCACTATAGAAACGCTGCAACCCCATGTCAACTTAGGACGCCACAGATTGAGAGCAATCCGTTGCAAAAAAACGTCAAAAAAAGCGTTTTTTTGTGGCCTCTGTCTCGCATAAACCACACATTACAGCGATGTGACGCGCCTACGAAACAGTGGCAGCGGATTGAGCACAGTAGCCTGATAGTTTTCGCTAAAAGTATTAAAACCATCCAGCGAAGATTCCAGCGCCTTGCCGTCCTTAATGGCGAATGCATCAAAACCGACTTGCGCCATGGAGTACAGTAAGTCTTGCCAGACATCCCCAATCGCCCGCAGTTCCCCGCGATAGCCGTAACGCTCGCGCAGCAAGCGGGCATGACTGTAGCCGCGGCCATCGGTAAAGGCCGGAAAATCGACGGCGATCAACTCCAGCTCTGGCAAATCGGCCAGTAGCTGCGCGGGATCCTCGTCCGGCCCTAGCCAAACCCCCACCCGAGCAGCATGGCTGCGCCAGAACGCGCGCCGCTCCAGCCAATCGGACAGCGGCACGATCACATTGCCGCCCGCCGCGACTTCCGGCAACTGGCCGTTTTCGTCCCTGCGCAGCAGATTCCAATCGTCCGGCCGGATTTGTCCCTGTTTAATGATGTTTGGCATACACCCGCTCCTTGAAGGGTTCGATGCCGATACGGCGCACGGTTTCAATGAAGCGCTCACCCGAACTGCGTTGTTCCAAATAGACACTCATGATGGTGGTGAAAGCCTTGGGCACGTCGGCCTGAGCAAACGAGGGCCCTATCACCTTGCCTATGCTGGTGGCGCTGCCCTGGCTGCCGCCCAGCGTGATCTGGTACCACTCCTCCCCGTTCTTGTCGACGCCGAGTATACCGATATTGCCGATATGGTGATGACCGCAAGCGTTCATGCAACCGGAGAAATTGCAGTCAATGTCGCCAAGGTCGTACAGATAGTCCATGTCCTCGAAGGTTTGCTGAATAGCCTCCGCAACCGGAATCGAACGCGCATTGGCCAGCGAGCAGAAGTCGCCGCCCGGACAGCAGATAATGTCGGTGAGCAGGCCGATATTGGGCGTGGCGAAGCCATGCTCGCGCGCCAGTAGCCATAGCGCGTGCAAATCCTTCTCCGGCACGTCCGGCAGCACCAGGTTTTGCTCATGGGCGACGCGCAACTCGCCAAAGCCGAAGCGATCTGCCAAATCCGCCGCCGCGTCCATCTGTTCCGCGCTGATGTCGCCGGGCGGCACGCCGGCCCGCTTCAGCGACAGCACCACCGAGCGATAGCCCGGCCGCTTGTGGGCGCGGGTATTGCGCTCCGCCCAACGGGCGAAGCCTTTGTCCTCTTCGAGCAGTGCCCGCAGTTCGGGGGGATTGGCCGGCAGCGTCTGATACGGCGGGTCAGTGAAAAAGCTGGCGTAATGAGCGACGTCCTCGTCACGCAGGGTGGCAGGACCGCCCTTGATATGCAGCCATTCGTCCTCGACCTTGGCGGCAAAGCCCTCCACCGTCATCGCCTTGACCAGAATCTTGATGCGCGCCTTGTACTTGTTGTCGCGACGGCCAAAGCGGTTGTAGACCCGCAGCACCGCGTCCAGATAGGTCAGCAGGTGCGGCGTGGGCAAAAAATCCTTGACCACGTCGCCGACGATGGGGGTACGCCCCAGACCGCCGCCCACCATCACTCGGAAGCCCACTTCGCCGGCCTCGTTGCGCACCACGTGCAGGCCGATGTCGTGCACGCGGGTGGCTGCGCGGTCTTCCACGCTGCCGGACACCGCGATCTTGAATTTGCGCGGCAGGAAGGTGAACTCGGGGTGCAAGGTGCTCCACTGTCGAATGATTTCGCACCAGGGCCGCGGGTCCAGCAGTTCGTCGCCGGCCACGCCGGCGAACGCGTCGGTCGTCGTGTTGCGCACGCAGTTGCCCGAAGTCTGGATCGCATGCATCTCCACCGTGGACAGCTCTTCCAGGATATCGGGCACCCGCGCCAGCTCCGGCCAGTTGAACTGAATGTTCTGGCGGGTGGTGAAATGGCCGTAGCCCTTATCGTAGCGGCGGGCGATGTCGGCCAACTTGCGCAGCTGGCCGCTGCGCAGATGGCCGTAGGGAATGGCGACGCGCAGCATCGGCGCGTGGCGCTGCACGTACAGGCCGTTCATCAAACGCAGCGGGCGAAACTCGTCCTCGCTCAGCTCGCCGGCCAGATAGCGCCGGGTCTGATCGCGGAACTGGACCACGCGCTCGCGGACGATGCGGTGATCGACTTCATCATATTGATACATGGTGCTCTTTCAGACGGCGCTATGCCGGACGTTTCAACGGGCTGGCCTTGACGTGCAGGCCGCACTCCTTGGAATCGGGGTTTTCCCACCACCAGCGTCCAGCTCGGACGTCCTCGCCCACCGAAATGGCCCGGGTACAGGGCGCGCAGCCGATAGAAGGATAATGGCGGTCATGCAGGGCGTTGTAGGGCACTTCGTGCGCGCGCAGGTAGTCCCAGACATCACGCTCGCTCCAGTCCAGCAGCGGGCTGTATTTTTGCAGGCCGTTGTCGGCGTCGTATTCGCTGACCTGCAGGTCCTGACGCGTCGGCGACTGTTCGCGCCGCAACCCCGTGATCCAGGCGGATCGCCCGGCCAGCGCGCGCCGCAGCGGCTCCAGCTTGCGTACCTGGCAACAGGACTTGCGCGCGTCCACGCTGCGGTAAAAGCCGTTGATGCCATGGAGACCGACGTATTGCTCCACCGCGGCGGCCTGAGGGAAATACACGGCGACTGGGTGGCTGGGGTAGCGCTCTTCCACCCGTTGCATCAGATCGTAGGTTTCCGCCGGCAGGCGGCCGGTGTCCAGGCTAAAGGCCGCTATGCCCAGCTCCAGACGGGCGATCAGATCGGTCAGCACCATGTCCTCCGCGCCGTAGCTGTTGGCCAGCACGGCGTCCGGATGCGCGGCGGCGATCGTCCTGAGGCAGGCGACGGTGGCGTCCAGTTTTGCTTCCAGGCTCATCAGAGACTCCAGGCAGGAAATTTCATGACAATCCTACCCAAGCCGCTTATAAACCGAAAAGAATATTGTGTTAGTATTTAATTACTACAGGTTTTATAGAGGATGGCGTCGCATGAAGCTGCAACAACTGCGTTACTTGGTGGAGGTGGCCAAGCAAGGGCTGAACGTCTCGGAAGCCGCGGAAAAACTGCACACCTCGCAGCCGGGCATTTCCAAGCAGATCCGGCTGCTGGAGGATGAACTGGGCATCCAGGTCTTCATCCGCAACGGCAAGCGGGTGGTTTCAGTGTCCGAGCCGGGCAAAGAGGTGCTGCGCATCTCGGAGCGCATTCTGCGCGAAGCGCAGAATCTGAAACGGGTGGGCGACGAATTCTCCAAAGAGGCGGAAGGCGCGCTGACCATCGCCACCACGCACACCCAAGCACGCTACGCGCTGCCGCCGGCCATCGCCGAATTCGTTCGACGTTACCCCAAAGTGAGGCTGTCGATCAAGCAGGGGAGCCCCACCCAGATCTGCGAAATGGTGGTGTCCGGCGAAGCCGACCTCGCCATCGCCACCGAAGGCATCGCTTTGTACAAAGAATTGGCGATGCTGCCCTGCTATGAATGGAACCGTTCCATCGTGGTGCAGGAAGGACACGAGCTGACGGAGTTGGATCGCCCGCTGACGCTGGCGGACATCGCCCGCTACCCCATCGTCACCTACGACTTCGCCTTCGCCGGCCGCTCCAAGATCAACAAAGCTTTCGCCGACCAGGGGCTGGCGCCCAACGTGGTGCTGACCGCGATCGACACCGACGTGATCAAGACCTATGTCGGCCTGGGACTGGGCATAGGCATCATCGCCAGCATGGCTTACGAGCCGGAGCGCGACGTCAATCTGCAATTGTTGGACGCCGGCCATCTGTTCGAACCGTCCACGACCAAGATCGGCATCCGCAAGGACGCCTATCTGCGCGGCTTCGCCTACACCTTTATCGAGCTGTTCGCGCCGCATTTGCACCGACGCGAAGTCGAAGCCGCTCTGCTGGCCCGGGACCCGGACAGCGAAGATTGAAGCCTCCGTGGCCCGACAAAGCAAAACGCCCCGACATCGGGGCGTTTTCACGTGCGGGCGCGAAGAATCAGAGCGTCAGGCCGCCAGTCACTTCGATGGCCGCGCCGTTGATGTAGCTGGCTTCGTCGGACGCCAGGAAGGCGTAGACGTTGGCGATCTCGGTCGGATCGGCCATGCGCCGCATCGGCACTTTGTCCTCCATCGCCTGAATCACCTTCTCCGGCATCGATTGCAGGATGGGGGTGGCAACGAAGCCCGGGCACACCGCGTTGGCGCGAATGCCTTTTTTGCCCAATTCCTTGGCCCAGGTTTTGACGAAGCCAATAACGCCGAACTTGGACGCAGCGTAGTTGGTCTGGCCGAAGTTGCCGTAGACGCCCACCACCGAGGACGCGTTCAGAATCACGCCGCCGCCCTGCTCCACCATGGTGTCGATCACCGCGCGGGCACAGTTGTAAACGCCTTTCAGATTGATGTCGATCACCTTGTCGAACTGGTCTTCGGTCATCTTCATCAGTTGAGCGTCCATGACGATGCCGGCGTTGTTGACCAGAACGTCGATGCGGCCGCGGCGGTTTTTCAGATCGGCAACCATGTCCGCGATCTGACCCTTATTCGTCACATCCACCTTGTAGCCGATGGCTTCGCCGCCGGCCTGCTGCAACTCCTCTACCACCGCGTTAACAGCGTCCAGATTGAGGTCGCAAACGGCGACGACCGCGCCTTCTTTAACGAATTTCTCGGCTGTCGCCTTGCCGATGCCGCTGGCGGCGCCGGTGATGATGGAGACTTTACCTTTCAAGCGCATGGATTTTCCTTACTGACTTTGTAGATGACAGGCAATCCGCCCAGAGGCCGGACTCACAACTCAACCATCGACCACCTATGGCCAAATACCTGTTTTTATTGGTTATTTTTTAAAGCAAAAAGAAAAGCGGAAGTTTGTGCGCCGCAGCCATTGCAGTGCACAAGACGCACTGCAATATAGCGCACTCACTCCCGCCGGTAAAGCAACTGCTCTACAGGTCAGTTACCGAGTGTAACCGACCATAAGCAGCACCTTACTCCAGGCCTTTGCTGGCCAAGTAGTCTTCGTAGTTGCCGGTGTAGTAGTCGTACCCGCCCTTGCCGTCCAGCTCCAACACATGCGTCGCCAGCGAGCTGACGAACTGACGGTCGTGGGAGACAAAGATCAAGGTGCCCTTGTACTTCTCCAGCGCCATATTCAGGGATTCGATCGACTCCATGTCCATATGGTTGGTCGGCTCATCCATAATCATCACATTCGGCTTTTGCAGGATCAGCTTGCCGTACAGCATGCGGCCCTTCTCGCCGCCGGACAGCACGCGAACCGGCTTGCCCACCTCGTCGCCGCCAAACAACAGACGGCCCAGCGTGCCGCGGATCACCTGCTCGTCGTCGCCTTCCTGGCCCCATTCGCGCATCCATTCCGTCAGCGTCATGTCGCTGTCGAAATCGGCCTCGTGGTCCTGGGCGAAATAGCCCACCTGGGCTTTCTCCGCCCATTTGATCGAGCCGTGGTCAGCGCTCAGGCCTTCGGCGAACTGCGCGTCAAAGGCGCCGGCCAGCAATTTAACCAGCGAGGTCTTGCCCGCGCCGTTAGGGCCGATAATGGCCAAGCGGGCCCCTGCCTCCAGGATCAGGCTCAAATCCTTGAACAGGACTTTGGTATCGTAAGCCTTATTGAGGTGATCCACCTCCACCGCCTGACGGTGCAGTTTGAACTTGTCGTCCATTTCAAAACGAATGAACGGGTTTTGACGGCTGGACGGCTTCACTTCCACCATTTCGGACTTCAGCTTGTCCACCTGCTTCAGTCGGCTGGTCGCCTGGCGCGCCTTGGACTTGTTGGCAGAGAAGCGGGCCACGAACTCTTGTAGTTCCTGGATACGCTCCTTGGCCTTGCTGTTGGACGACAACTGGCGTTCGCGCGCCTGGGCCGACGCGATCATGTAGTCGTCGTAATTGCCCGGGTAGATGCGAATGGTGTTGTAGTCCAAATCCGCCATGTGGGTGCACACCGAATTCAGGAAGTGACGGTCGTGCGAAATGATGATCATGGTGGAGTTGCGCTCGTTGAGCACGTTTTCCAACCAGCGGATGGTGTTGATGTCCAGGTTGTTGGTGGGTTCGTCCAGCAACAGGATGTCCGGATTGGAGAACAGAGCCTGAGCCAGCAAAACACGCAATTTCCAGCCCGGCGCTACTTCGCTCATCGGGCCGGCGTGCTGTTCCACCGGAATGCCCACGCCCATCAGCAGTTCGCCGGCGCGCGCCTCGGCGGTGTAGCCGTCGTATTCGGCGAACTTGGCTTCCAGTTCGGCCGCGTGCATGTAATCGTCTTCGCTGGCTTCCGGGTTGGCATAGATGGCGTCGCGTTCGCTCATCGCCGCCCACATTTCGGAATGCCCCATCATCACCACGTCGATGACGCGCTGATCTTCATAGGCGAACTGATCCTGGCGCAGCTTACCCAGGCGCAGGCCGTTCTCAATGGCCACCTCGCCGCTGGTCTGCTCCAGGTCGCCACCCAGAATCTTCATAAAAGTGGATTTGCCGGAACCGTTGGCGCCGATCAGGCCGTAACGGTTGCCTTCGCCAAATTTGACGGAAACCTTTTCGAACAAAGGTTTGACGCCAAACTGCATGGTAATATTGCTTGTGGTAATCACGCTTAGGGATCCTTCAGCCAAATAGCCGTAAGTATCGGAAAAACGTGGGATTCTAGCACAGTGCAGGCGTTTTCCCGAACCGTCCGTCAAGGAAACGCCGCCTACCTTTTGCCAGCTTCTCGAATTCCGCTACAATCGTAAGCCTTGTTTTCTATTCCCTGAGATAGGCTGAACTATGCTTACCGGCAGCTTGGTCGCCCTGGTCACCCCGATGTCCGCAGACGGCTCGGTCGACTACGAGGCACTGCGACGACTCGTCGATTTCCATATTGAGAATGGCACCGACGGCATTGTCGCGGTTGGCACCACTGGCGAATCCGCCACATTGAACGTGACCGAGCACATCGCCGTGGTCAAGGCGGTTGTGGAATACGCCGCCGGCCGCGTCAAAGTCGTCGCCGGCGCCGGCGGCAACTCCACGGCCGAAGCGATCGAACTGAGCCACTTGTCTCAGGAGGTTGGCGCCGATTACGTGTTGTCGGTCGTGCCTTATTACAACAAGCCCACTCAGGAAGGTCTTTACCAGCATTTCAAAGCGATCGCCGATGCCAGCAAGCTGCCGGTCATCCTTTATAACGTGCCCGGCCGCACCGTTGCCGACATGAGCAACGACACCGCGCTGCGCCTGGCCGCCCACCCCAACATCGTCGGCCTGAAAGACGCCACCGGCGACATCGGCCGCGCCTGTGATCTGGTCATGCGCGTTCCGGACGGCTTCACCCTCTACTCCGGGGACGACGCCACCGGCATGGCTTTCATGCTGTGCGGCGGCCATGGCGTGATCTCGGTCACCGCCAATATCGCGCCCAAATTGATGAGCGAGCTTTGCAAAGCCGCCACCGGCGGCAACGCCAAGCTGGCTCGCGAAATCAACGACAAGCTGCAAGGCCTGCACAAGCAGCTGTTTATCGAACCCAACCCGATTCCGGCCAAGTGGGCGCTGGCGCGGATGAACCGGATTCCCTCCGGCATACGCCTGCCGCTGACCCCGCTCTCCATCGACGCGCAAGCCTCCGTGGAAGCGGCGATGAAACAAGCCGACATCCTTTAATCCTTCCTCTGCCGAAACGATGGGAGACCGCATGAAACGAACCGCGCCCGCCGCGATTCTGCTGGCAACCGGCATTATCGCCGGTTGCAGCTCGCAACAGCCGCTGACCAAGAAGCTGGACTACCAGTCCGACAAGCCTAAAACCGTCAACACTCTGGAAGTGCCGCCCGACCTGACCGCGCCGCAAATCCAGAACAAGTACACCATCCCCGGCGCAGCCAGCGCCGCAGCCCAAGGCGCCAAAGTCGACTCTCCGGCCCAACAGCCGGCGGCCGGCAGCTCGGTTGCGCTGAACCAGCTGGACAACGTCAAGATGGAGCGCGCCGGCACCCAACGCTGGCTGGTGGTATCCGGCAAGAGCCCGGAACAGCTGTGGCCGGCATTGAAGGCCTTCTGGCAAGACAACGGCTTCGTCATCAAGAGCGAAGACCCGGCCGTAGGCGTCATGGAAACGGACTGGGCGGAAAACCGCGCCAAGCTGCCCAACGACGGCCTGCGCAAACTGCTGGAAACCGTCGGTCTCGGCAGCGTCTACTCCACCGGCGAGCGCGACAAATTCCGCATTCGTCTGGAAAAGACCGCCAACGGCACCGAAGTCTACTTCTCCCACCGCGGCATGGAAGAAGTCTATGCCGACACAACCAAGACCAACACCATCTGGCAGCCCCGCGCCACCGACCCAGGCCTGGAAGCCGAGTTGCTGGGCCGCTTCATGATGAATCTGGGCATGGCCGAGGACAAAGCTCGCGAACAGGTCAAGCAGACGCTGAGCGCGCCGACCAAGCCGCAAACGCCCATCGTCGACGGCCAGTTGGTGCTCAGCGACGAGTTCGACCGCGCCTGGCGCCGCGTCGGCTTGGCGCTGGATCGCGTCGGCCTGGTGGTCAGCGACCGAGACCGCTCCCAAGGCGTTTACTTCGTCAAACCGGCCAAGAGCGAAACCGATAAGAACGAATCCGGCGGCTTCTGGTCCAGCCTCGCCTTCTGGAAGAGCAACGACGGCAAGTCCGCCAAGCCCACCGAGCAGGAATACCGCGTGCAAATCAAGGAAACCGCGCCCGGCTCCAGCACGGTGTCCATTCAGGACAAGCAGGGCAAGCCTCTGTCCGACGCGTTCAGCAAGGCCGCGCTGTCGAAATTGCAAACCGAGCTGCAATAAGACGCGAAATCAGCGCGTGCCTTAAAAAAGAAAAGCCCGCTATCGCGGGCTTTTCTTTGCACCTTGATTATCAAACTGCCGATCAGTTAATCCGGCCATAGACAATCAGGCAAAAATGTAACACTTTGTAGCGAACAGACAATTGTGTTGTTTTCATGTTGCAACACCCCTTGTTCCATTTGCTACAGATACAAAAAAACCGGCCATAGCCGGTTTTTTTGTCGCAGGCCAAGAATTACTTGGCAGCGGAAGCCTCAGCAGCCGGAGCGGAAGCAGCAGCCGGAGCGGAAGCTTCAGCAGCCGGAGCGGATGCCGGAGCGGCAGCCGGAGCGGATGCTTCAACAGCAGGAGCGGAAGCTTCAGCCGGAGCTTCAGCTTTCTTACCGCAAGCGGACAGGGCTACAGCCAGCAGGGCAGCAACGAGGAGCGACTGTTTCATTTTTTCATTACCTTTGAGGATAAGTTGAACAAGACGTCAGTTATCGCACGGTCTTCGAAATAAGCCGGGCGACTGAAAATCCATCAGTGCGCAAATTGTATCACGAAAAAAAAGGCTGTATAGGGGGCAAAATTCCAAAAAAACACCTTTGCCCATAATCCTCTTCCGCAAAGCAGCATAGCCACAAAAACGGGCGTTTACCCCTGTCGTTGAGGCCAGAATTTGTCGATATCACTTGCGCATCCGAACAATTTCTGTGGTTATTTTGCTACATTCGTCGCCAAATGCCAATAGCCTGCCAGATATCCCTCATACAAACATTCCTGCATGCCGGGCCCAAGCGCCGCGCCTGCAATGCGTCTGGCATTGGCGAAGGCGCGCCAGGCCTCGAAATCCCCCTCTTCCACCTCCAGTTTCTCGCCATTGCAATAGAAACTGTCGCCGCAGAACAGAATCTGACTCTTGCGATCCAGCTCCAATCCATGCTCGGCCGCTTCGATCTCGAATTCGTCTTCGTCCAACTCCTCTTCCGGCGCCTCGTAAAAGACATGCGCCTTGGGTTCGGTCAGATAGTGGCCCAGAAAGTCGCCCACCGCGGCCTTGTCCCAGCGAATCTGCTCCAGCAGCCGGCTAACCTGCTCCACCATCTCATCGCCTATTCGCGCCGGATCTTGCTGCAACGTGAGGTCGGGGTCGGCGTACACGCCTTCCACGCAGAGGCGGTCTTGCAAATGCACCAGGAATTGTGTCGCCAGTTCCTGCGCCGGCGGGGCGCGAAAACCGATCGAATAAGTCATGCCGGGATCCAACGCCACGCCGTGATGCGCGCACTTTGGCGGCAGATAGAGCATGTCGCCGTGCTCCAGCACGAACTCCTGCTCGCAGCGGAAATCCTTCAGCACCCGGATCGGCGCGTCTTCGATGAAGTCGTCGTCGTGCTGGGTGGATATCTGCCAGCGCTTGCGCCCGCCCACTTGCAGCAGAAACACATCGTAGGCGTCGAAATGCGGGCCCACCGTGCCGCCCGGCGGCGCGTAGCTGATCATCAAATCGTCCAGCCGCGCGTAAGGAATGAAATTGAAACGCCACAGCAGCTCGTCGATGTGCGGCAGGTGCTGGTTGACGCCCTGCACCAACAAGGTCCAGTCCGTCTCCGGCAGGCGGCGGAAGCGCGCCGGGCGGAACGGACCGCGCTCTAGGCTCCAGCGTCCGTCGCGACATTCAATCAAGCGCGATTCAGCGTCTTCGCGGGTCGCCAGCTGAGACAGCACCGAAAAATCCGCCAGCGGCCCCACTTCGGTCAGGGCGCCGCGGATCAGCAAAGGCTTCTTGTGCCAGTACTCGGCAAGGAACTGTTCGGGCGACATCCCGCCCAGCAAAGTTGTTGTGTTCATGGCAGTTTCACGGGCTGAAACGCCCGGCAATGGTTTACAATAAGGGATGCGCGCAATGGCGGCGCATCTGAAAATCGTTTTCGATGGCCGGCTTGCGCCGCCATCTGCTTTATTGACCTTCCTTCACGGATCCGCACTCATGCAAATCTCCAAAAACACCGTCGTTACCCTCCACTACGAGATGTTCGACGCTGACAACAACCTCCTCGACAAAACCGAAGAGCCGATCAGCTATCTGCATGGCGGCTACGACGGCATCTTCCCGCTGGTGGAAGAAGCTTTGGAAGGCAAGGCCGTTGGCGACTCCATCGACGTCAAGATGACGCCGGACGACGCTTTCGGCGACCCGGAAGAAGAACTGATCCGCCTGGAAGATCTGGACGTGTTCCCGGCTGACGTCGAAGTCGGCATGATGTTCGAAGCTGACGATCCGGAAACCGGCGACGTGCTGCTGTTCCGCGTCACCGACATCGCCGACGGCAAGGCCGTTGTCGACGCCAACCACCCGCTGGCCGGCCAAAGCATCCGCTTCGCCGCCAAGGTTGTGGAAATCCGCGCAGCCAGCGCCGATGAAGTCAGCCACGGCCACGCCCACGGCGAGCACGGCCACCACCATTGATCAGGCAGCCAGCCAAGCCGGCATTGTAATGCTTTTGCCGGTTCGCCGGCCTGATTTCGACAAAGGCGGCCCGATGGGCCGCCTTTGTCATGCCTGCGCGCGGAATCCGCCGCGCCATCTCTAAAGGGCCTGCTCAAAGTCTCGCGAGCCAGGGCGAGACAAGGCGAAAACGGCTGAGAAAGCGGAATGTACGCGTGGTACATGAGCATTTCGAAGCCGTTTTCAACGCCGTATCGCCGACGCGCAGCAGATCGTAAGCAGGCACTAACGAGCGAGCCACCAGCGCCGGCAACCAGCGACAAGCACCAGCGAGCACACCGCCAGCCTCAAGCCGTACTCCTCATGGCTGCCGGGCTTGTACAACAACCACAACAACTGCAGCGCCAGAGCAGGCAGCATCAACGATTGCAGCCGCGCGCTCAAACCCGCAGGCCACCCTTGAGGCCAGGCCCAGCGGCAGGCGCCAAACATAGCGGCCCACCCCAGCAAGGCGCCCACCGTCACATCCAGCGGCCAATGCACGCCGGTAGCCAGCCGAGCGCACATCACCAAGACCACGCCGACGCTCAGCCACAAGCCCTGTCGCACCATGCCTGAATAGTAAAGAAAGCTCGCCAGCGTGGCGGAGGCCATTGCATGGCCGGAGGGAAAAGAACCGTTGCCGGGCAAGTCGTCCAGCAATTGCACCGCGCCAGGAGGCAGCACCAACGGCGGCCGCGGCACGGCGAAGCCCGCTTTGAGCACAATGGCCAGAAACACGCCGGCGCCGCAGCCGAACAATAAAGCCGGCAGCTTGTCCGGCCGTCGCCAGCTCAGGGCCAGCAGCAGGGCCAGCACCGTAGGCCAATCGCCCAACACATTGAGCAGCCGCCAGCAGACGGCGGGCACGATGCGCGCCCCCTGATGCACGGCAAGAAAAACCTCCCGGTTCAAGTCCGGCGACAACAGCAAGGACAGAATCAAAGGCGACAACAACAACGCCGGCCACAGCCGGCGTAAACAGGACAACTTAAACCACATCAGTCAGCTTTCATCGTTGCAAGGGTGATTCGATCCAGACCCGCCAGATCGACAATGGTTTCCACTTGCAGCAAACCCGCGTCGGAGAAAAGCCGACGCACTGCCTCGCCTTGATCGTAGCCATGCTCGACGATCAAGCAACCGCCCGGAGCCAGCCGCCTCGGCGCGCCTGCGGCGATGGCGCGCAGACAGGCCAGACCGTCGGCTTCGTCGGTCAACGCCATCCGCGGCTCGAAACGCACGTCCCCCAGCCCCAAATGCTCGTCGTCGCGCCGGATGTAAGGCGGATTGGAGACAATGAGATCAAAGACCGCGTCCGCCGGCAGCGCTTGATACCAACTGCCCTGATAAAAATCGACGCGCGCGCCCAGACGCTCGGCGTTGCCGCGGGCGACGACCAGCGCCTCGGGCGACAGATCGACAGCGCTCACCCGCCAAGCCGGCGCTTCCAGCGCCAAAGTCGCGGCGATAGCCCCGCTGCCGGTGCCCAGGTCCACCACGCGGGCGGCGCCTCGGCCGGTCCGCTCCAACGCAGCCTCGATCAGATGCTCGGTTTCCGGCCGGGGAATCAGCACCTGCGGCCCCACGGCGAAATCGCGGCCGTAAAACTCGCGCCTGCCAATCAGATAGGCCACTGGCTCTCCCGCTGCCCGCCGGGCCGCCAACGCGCGGAAACACGCGTCTTGTTCCGCGCTCAGCGCCTGCTCCGGATAAGCGGCGATGCGGGCGTGGGTCAGCTCCGGCGCCGCCTGCTGCAACAGCATGCGCGCTTCCAGACGGGGCAAGGGGTATAGGCGCAAGGCCTCGGCTATCGTCAACATGGTCGTCACAACAGGAACAGGGTGGCCAAACCCAGGAAGATGAAAAACCCGCCGGAATCGGTGCAGGCGGTGATCAGCACGCTGGAACCCAGCGCCGGGTCACGCCCGGAACGTTGCATCAGGCAGGGAATCAGCACCCCCATGGTGGCGGCCAGCATCAGGTTGAGCAACATCGCGCCCAGCATGACCAGGCCCAGCGAGAAACTGCCGTACAACAACCAGGCCACGCTGCCTATCACCCCGCCCCACAACACGCCGTTGATCATGCTGACGCCAAGCTCCTTGCGCCACAAGCGCCAAGCCTGGCTCAGCTGCATCTGCCCCATGGCCAGCGCGCGCACGATCATGGTGATGGTCTGGTTGCCGGAGTTGCCGCCGATGCCGGCAACGATGGGCATCAAGGCGGCCAAGGCCACCAATTGGGAAATGGAGTGCTCGAACACGCCGATCACGCGCGAAGCGACGAAGGCGGTGCATAGATTGATCGCCAGCCAGGCCCAGCGGTTCTTCACCGAGTCGATCACCGGCGCGAACAGGTCTTCTTCCTCTTTCAAACCGGCCAGGTTCAGCACTTCACTGTCGGACTCTTCGCGGATCACGTCCACCATCTCGTCCACGGTCAGCCGGCCAATCAACTTACCGGCCTCGTCCACCACCGGCGCGGTAATCAAGTCGTAGCGCTCGAAGGCCAGCGCAGCGTCGGCAGCGTCTTCGTCCGGACTGAAGCTGACCAGTTCGGTGGCCATCACTTCGGCCACCAGCGCGTCGGGGTCGGACACCAGCAGTTTACGGATGGAGAGCACGCCCTTGAGCAGGCCCAAATCGTCGATCACGAAAATTTTGTCGGTATGCGCCGGCAACTCGTCGAAACGGCGCAGATAGCGAAGCACGACTTCGCAACTGACGTCGGCGCGGATCTTGACTAGGTCAAAGTCCATCAGCGCGCCGACCTTGTCCTCGTCGTAGGACAGCGCCGATTGCAGTTGGGCGCGCTCCTCCTCGTCCAGCCCGCCCATCACTTCGTACACCACTTGGCGCGGCATGTCCGGCGCCAGCTCGGCCAGCTCGTCCGCGTCCAGCTGTTCGGCGGCGTTCACTAGCTCGCCGTACTCCATCACTTCGATCAGCGATTCCCTGACCGCGTCGGATACTTCCAACAGGATGGCGCCGTCGCGCGCGCCTTCCACCTGGTCCCAAACCAGCAAGCGGTCTTCCAGCGGCAAGGCTTCCAGAATATGGGCGACATCGGCCGGGTGCAGCTGCTCCAACTTGAGGCGCAGCGCCTCCAGATTGTAATGCGGGGCCAGCGGGTCCGTCGGCGGCTCGGACGCCTCCTGGCGGGATACAAGATCTTCCAACTGCCGCTGGCGCTCGATCAGGCGCTGCACCAGGGCCAGGCTTTCTTGCAGACGATCGGCGGATTGTTGCTTGAAGGCAACCGTCATGCACGTCTCCTTCCGCCCAGATGGCGCGCGCGGCGCGGGCGGTCTGAGGCGGGCATTATTCTCTAACGGTAAATCGGGATTGGATTACGGGATAACTGGGTAAGTCCATTGCGTAGCCGCCATGCCTCGCGCACGGCGCACTCAAAGAAAGTCGCAATTGTAACATGCGCCCTGCGCCGCTCCAATCCGCCCCACAGACGCTCAAGGCAGTTCCACATAGCCCATCCGCCGCTGGATGATACGGGTTTTACGCGCCAGGCCCGGCGCGCTGCGGTGGGTGTCATAGTAGCGCGGGTTGGGCACCATCGCCGCCAGCTTGGCCGCCTGAGCCGAGGACAGCCGGGCCGCGCTGGAATGGTAGTAGTAGCGCGACGCCGCCTCCGCGCCGAACACGCCGTTGCCCCATTCGATCACATTCAGATAGATCTCGAAGATGCGCCGCTTGTCCAGCACGGTTTCCAGCATCACCGTAATCAAGGCCTCCTCCACCTTCCGCCACGGGGTCTTGCTGCTGGACAGGAATAGATTCTTGGCCAGTTGCTGACTGATGGTGGAGCCGCCAGCGACGATCTTGCCCTTCTTCATGTTTTTTTCGAACGCGGCCTCAATGCCATCCCAGTCGAATCCCTCGTGATCGACGAACTTGGCGTCCTCGGATGCGATCAGCGCGCGCTTGAGATTGGGGGATATCTGCTCGTAACTCACCCATTTGTGGCGCAGTTCCGCCTCGGGATCGTCCTCCTGCAGCTTGGCCAGCTGTTCGTTCATGAAGGAACTGGCCGATGGATTGTGGCCGCGCCAATAAACAATGTGGCCAAAGATCCACAGGTTATACAGCAGAAAGGCGGCCATCAGGGCCGCCAACACTTTCAGGAAGAGACGCATCATCTGACTCGCAAAGCGAGCCCCCTCGCAGAGCAAGGGGGATTGGGATTCAAACCGCGGGAGGGGAATGCCAGCACAGCTCAAAATAGGTCCGGCCCGGCTAGACCCGGGCAGGCGTCAGGCCAGCACTTCCCGCAGCATATTGGTCACTTTGCGAGTGGCCGGCTCCACGCCGCGCCAAATGGAGAAGGATTCCGCCGCCTGCTCCACCAGCATGCCCAGGCCGTCGGCCAGCATGCCGGCGTTCTCTGCCTGAGCGCGCTGCAGGAAGGGAGTCAGGCCCTTGCTGTACACCATGTCGTAAGCCAGGGTGCGCGCAGTAAACAAACCGTAGGGAATGGGGGGCAATTCATTGCTGAGACTGGTCGAGGTAGCGTTGATCACGATGTCGAAGCTGCGGCCCTTCAATTGCTCGTAGCCGATCGCCTCCACCTTGCCCCAGGGCGCAAAGTGGTGCGCCAGCGCCTCCGCCTTGATCAGGGTGCGGTTGGCGATGGTCAAAGAGGCGGGCTTTTGCTCCAGAATGGGTTCCAGCACGCCGCGCACCGCGCCGCCAGCGCCTAGAATCAGCACCTTGGCGCCGGCGATCGGGTAGTCCAGATTATCGACGATGTCGCGCACAAGGCCCACGCCGTCGGTATTGTCGCCGTAGATCTTGCCGTCGCGGAAACACAAGGTGTTGACCGCTTCCGCCGCGCGGGCGCGCTCGGTCAGCTCGTTGGCGAAACGGTAAGCGTCCCCCTTGAACGGCAGCGTAATGTTGAGGCCCTTGCCGCCGGCGGCGACGAACTCGGCCACCACGTCGTTGAAACGCCCCAGTTCCGCGAACAATTTGTCGTAAGCGATATCCTGGCCGGTGGCCGCCGCGAATTCGTTATGGATGAACGGTGACTGGCTGTGCGAAACAGGATTGCCGATAACGGCGTAACGGTCGGTCATGAGTCAGTTTTCCAAGATTGGGTATGTTTTTGGTATCGGATTAGAGAGTGGCTAACAAAACCCTCGCGCCGCGTCGCGCTTGGCTTTGTTGGCGGCTCTCGCCGCGTCCGCGCCGACGTAGCGGCGGCGCTATGACACTTTGCCGTGGAATACGCCAAACATCAACCACGACATCGCCGCGCAGCCCCCGGTTCAGCCTTGTTGCCAGGGCAGCCCGCGCGCTTTCCAGCCCCCCACGGTGTTGCGGTGGCCTGCGGCGTCCTTGTCGCCTTCAAAACCCTCCAACACGTTGTAGGCCTCGGTGTAGCCGGCGGCGGCTGCCATGCGCGCCACCTCGTCGGAGCGCACGCCGGATCGGCACATCAGCATCAGCACGCCCTCCTTGGGCAACATGCTTTGCAATTGCTCGAGGAAACGCGGATTGGGCTGCATGCCGGGAAAGCTGCGCCACTCCAGCCGCTGGGCATAGGGCACCACGCCGACGAACTGCCATTCCGCCGCACTGCGCACATCCAGCAGCACCGCTTCCGGCATGGCTTGTTTCAACTGATGCGCCTCCTGCGGCGTCAAGGCACCGCGATAGGGCAAGCCCTGCTCTTCCCCTCGGCGCTGAGCCTGCTGCAATAGCTGCGTCATCTGATCCATGCATGCTCTCCTCGCGGCCGGGCCGCCTTGTTTAGCCGCTCCCCCTGATGCTGCGCCGACTGGCCTTGGCATCTTAGAACCTGTTCAGCGCAGCAGCCATTGAACCGACTCTCAGCGGGGTTTTGTGAGCCGCTCTTATTACCTTATATACGGATTATCCATATCGACGAAGACGGCCGCAACGCCGTCAACGCCCTATTTTGGTGCATCAGCCAGGCCCAGGCACCACCCTGGTTCATTCAACTTCGCTAGCGCCCGGTTTTGGGCTATGACACAATGGAATCTCAGCGATTTCAAAGCTGGCACGCTTAATGCTTAAGCGCTAGCCATCCACTCATTCGCACATGATGCATGTAGCCTTTCAGGAGAAAACCATGGCGGTTGCAGACGTAGTCAAGCTGATTACCGAAAATGATGTCAAGTTCATCGACCTGCGCTTTACCGACACCCGCGGCAAAGAACAGCACGTGTCGATTCCGGCCCATGTCCTGCTGGACGATCCAGACGCATGGTTCGAACACGGCCACGCTTTCGACGGCTCCTCGATCGCAGGCTGGAAAGGCATCCAGGCATCCGACATGCTGCTGATGGCCGACCCGGCCACCGCGCGCATCGACCCGTTCTACGACGAACCCACCGTCTTCATGCACTGCGATGTGATCGACCCGGCCGACGGCAAGGGCTACGACCGCGACCCGCGCTCCATCGCCAAGCGCGCCGAAGCCTATCTGAAAGCCTCCGGACTGGGCGACACCGCCTACTTCGGCCCGGAACCGGAATTCTTCATCTTCGACAGCGTGACCTGGGGCACCGACATGTCCGGCTGCTTCGTCAAGATCAAGGCGGAAGAAGCCGCCTGGGCCTCCGCCGAGGAGTTCGAGGGCGGCAATATGGGCCACCGCCCCGGCATTAAGGGCGGTTACTTCCCGGTGCCGCCGGTGGACTCCTCCCAAGACATCCGTTCCGCCATGGTGCTGCTGCTGGAAGAGCTGGGCATCCCGGTGGAAGTGCACCACCACGAAGTGGCCACTGCCGGCCAGAACGAGATCGGCACCAAGTTCAGCACGCTCACCCAGCGCGCGGATTGGACCCAGATTCTGAAATACGTGGTGCACAACGTGGCTCACAGCTACGGCAAAACCGCCACCTTCATGCCCAAGCCCATCGTCGGCGACAACGGCTCCGGCATGCATGTTCACCAGTCCATCTGGAAGGACGGCAAGAACCTGTTCGCAGGCGACGGCTACGCCGGCCTGTCCGAAACCGCGCTTTACTACATCGGCGGCATCATCAAGCACGCCAAGGCGTTGAACGCGATCACCAACCCGGGCACCAACTCCTACAAACGCCTGGTGCCGCACTACGAAGCGCCGGTGAAGCTGGCCTATTCCGCCAAGAACCGCTCCGCCTCCATCCGCATCCCGCACGTGGCCAGCCCCAAGGGCCGTCGTATCGAGGCGCGCTTCCCGGACCCATTGGCCAACCCCTACCTGTGCTTCTCCGCGCTGCTGATGGCCGGCCTGGACGGCATCCAGAACAAGATCCACCCGGGCGACGCCGCGGACAAGAACCTGTACGATCTGCCGCCGGAAGAAGATAAGCTGATCCCGACCGTGTGCGCCAGCCTGGACGAGGCCCTGGCCGCTCTGGACAAAGACCGCGAATTCCTGACCCGCGGCGGCGTGTTCTCCAATGACTGGATCGACGCCTACATCGAGCTGAAAATGCAGGAAGTCAACCTGACCCGCATGACCACCCATCCGGTGGAATTCGCGATGTATTACTCGCTGTAAAACGGCGCGACTAAAAACGGCAGCCCCTGGGCTGCCGTTTTCATATATGACTTGTCCCGCGGATTTGCATATCATTGCAGTGCTTAAACCCGGAACTCGACACGCCGCCCATGAAAACTCTATCGCTTTGTCTGATGCTGTTGCTGAGCGCCTCTGCTCAAGCCACTGTTTACAAGTACGTGGACAAAGACGGCAACGTCACTTTCACCAATGTGCCGATTCGCGGCGCGCAGGCAATCCGGCTCAATCCGCTCTCTTCCTATCCTAGCCAACACAAGAAAAACAATGCCCCCGGCAACAGCAGCGGCGGAAACGGCGACGCCAAGCCCGCCGGCAACTACCCCAGCGTCGATCCCGGCACCCAGAAACAGCGGGACAACGGCCGCCGCAAGATCCTGGAACAGGAGCTGGCCAATGAGCAGAAGGCGTTGACCGAAGCGGAAAAAGCGCTGACCGACGGCAAAGCCACGCGCAACGGCGACGAAACCCGCAATTACCAAAAATATCTGAACCGGGTGCAGAAGCTGCAAGACGAAGTCACCGACCGCCAGAAAAACGTGGAAGCCTTGCGCCGCGAGTTGGGCCAGAACTAGTTTGACGCACCACATTGGTGCATACTGACGATGAATGGGCCATTCCCGGGCACGCGGGCATGGCCCGAATTTTGCTCAGCCTGCGCAAGCCCTTCGCCCCAGCCTACAGGACACACCGCACCATGCCGCCGACCAGCTTTGCCGGACTAGAACTGCTGGACACCCCCGTGCTGATCGTCGATCCCGACGGCGCGCTGCATTTCGTCAATCCCGCTTGCGAAAACCTGCTGGCGCTCGGCAGCCGCGAATTGCTGCGCCACAGCCTGTTCGATCTGTTCCAGCCCTGCCCGGCGCTGCGTCAGGCGCTGTCCACCGCGCTGCGCCACAACGCCAGCTTCATCGAACACGACTTGGAACTGGTCCCGCAGCACAGCGAGCAGCCGCTGCACATCGCGCTGTCGGTCGCACCGGTGGACGCGGACGGCGGGCTGGCGTTGATCGAGCTGCGGCCGCTGGATCAGCAGTTGAAGATCGCCAACGAAGAGCGCCTGCTGCTGCAACACCAGGCCAACCGCGAACTGATCCGCAACCTGGCCCATGAGATCAAAAACCCGCTGGGAGGCATTCGCGGCGCGGCGCAGTTGCTGGAGCACGAACTGCTGGACCGCCCGGAGCTGAAAGAATACACCGCGGTGATCAAGGAGGAGGCGCTGCGGCTGCAATCGTTGGTCGACCGCCTTCTGGCGCCGCACCGCAGCCATGTTCGCGGCGAGATCAATATCCACGAAGTGCTGGAGCGCGTGCGTAGCATCGCGCTGGCGGAATACCCGCAAGGCCTGCAAATCCGCCGCGACTACGACACCAGCCTGCCGCAGTTGGTGGCGGACAAGGAACAACTGATCCAGGTAGCGCTCAACATCGTCAAAAACGCGATTCAGGCGATGAAGGGCCGCGGCGAATTGATTCTGCGCACCCGAGTGGCGCGTCAGGTGACGCTGGCGCGCAAGCGCCACACCCTGGCATTGAAATTGCAGATCATCGATGACGGCCCCGGCATTCCCGACGAGATCAAGGACCATATTTTTTACCCGCTGGTCACCGGCCGCGCCGAAGGCACCGGCCTGGGCCTGACTCTGGCGCAGGCCTTCGTCCACCAGCACGGCGGCAATATCGAATTTGACTCACGGCCGGGGCAAACCTGTTTTACGGTCATGTTGCCCTTCGCCACCGACTGAGAAGCGGCTCAAAGTCCGCAGCGTTGCGCGAGACATCGCACGGCGAGCACACCTTCGAAAGGCTGATGAACCGCCTGTATATTCAGCTTTACCAGCTGTTCTCACCTTGTCTCGCTCGTGCTCGCGAGACTTGAACAGGTTCTGAGACGCATCGACAACAACACCTTGCGGCGGCCGGCGGGCGCTGGCGGCCACAGCATGAGGATTTCGTGATGAACCAAGCGGTATGGATTATTGACGACGACAAGGCAATACGCTGGGTGCTGGAAAAAGCGCTGGGACGCGCCGGCATCGGCTTCGACAGTTTCGCCAGCGCCGACGACGCGCTGAACGCGCTGTACGACCGCGCTCCGCAAGTCATTATTTCGGATATCCGCATGCCGGGCACCGACGGGCTGAAATTCCTCTCCAAAGTCAAATCAGAACACCCCGCGCTGCCCGTCATCATCATGACCGCGCATTCCGACCTGGATTCCGCGGTGGCGGCCTTCCAGGGCGGCGCCTTTGAATACCTGCCCAAGCCCTTCGACGTCGATCAGGCGGTGCTGCTGATCGAACGCGCGCTGGCGGAAAGCCGCCCGGACATCGCGGTCAGCGATCATCAGGAGGCGATGCCGGTGCTGCTGGGCCAGGCTCCGGCGATGCAGGACGTGTTCCGCGCCATCGGCCGGCTATCGCAGTCCAACGTCACCGTGCTAATCACCGGCGAATCCGGCACCGGCAAGGAGCGCGTGGCCGAGGCCCTGCACCGCCACTCTGTGCGCGCCGGCAAACCCTTCATCGCGCTCAATACCGCCGCCATCCCCAAGGACTTGCTGGAGTCGGAACTGTTCGGCCATGAGAAAGGCGCGTTCACCGGCGCGCAAGCCACCCGCCGCGGCCGCTTCGAGGAGGCCGAGGGCGGCACGCTGTTCCTGGACGAGATCGGCGACATGCCCACCGAGCTGCAAACCCGTTTGCTGCGCGTGCTGTCCGACGGCCACTTCTACCGCGTCGGCGGCCACACCCCGATCAAGGCCAACGTCCGCGTCATCGCCGCTACCCACCAAAACCTGGAACAGCGGGTGCGCGACGGCCAGTTCCGCGAAGACCTCTACCACCGCCTGAACGTGATCCGCCTGCGGCTGCCGCCGCTGCGCGAGCGGCGCGAAGACATCCCGCTGCTGGCCCGCCACTTCCTGGCCAAGAGCGCCACCCAGTTGGGCGTGGAGCCCAAGCGGCTCAGCGACGCCGCCATGGAGGTGGTCAAACACAGCCTGTTCTCCGGCAATGTGCGCGAGCTGGAGAATCTGTGTCAGTGGATTAGCGTGATGGCGCCCGGCCAAACCGTGGAAGCGGCCGACCTGCCCCAGGAGCTGCGCGATCCCTCCGCCGGCGCCCGCCATCCCGGCGGCGCCGAAACCGGGCAACTGGACTGGCCGCAATTGCTGGCGGAGGAAGTCAGCCGCCGTCTGCGCGCCGGCGAGGTCGGCATCATCGACGAACTGGCCCGCCGCTTCGAGATCAGTTGCATTCGCAGCGGCCTGGCCCACACCGGCGGCCGCAAAGTGGAAGCCGCTCACCTGCTGGGCTGGGGTCGCAACACGCTGACTCGCAAGATCCAGGAGTTGGGTTTGGAAGCTCACGCGGATGAAATCCATGACAAGGCCGATCTCGGGCTCATAAAATGAATCCATGATCATTCCGCAAGGGCCTGCCCATGTCCAAGTCCACGCTAGCGCTGCTCACCCTGCTGGCCGGCGGGTGGGTCCATGCGGCCCCACTCTTGCGCATCGTCGTCGGTAGCGCCGAACCCGCGCCCTTCATCCAGCATACCTCCACACAACTATCCGGCCCCGTGATCGACCTCACGCGGCAAGCGGCGGAACATTGCGGCCTGAACGCGCAGTTCCGACAACTGCCGGCGCGACGGCTGTTGCGCGGCCTGGCCCTGAACCAGGCCGACGCCGCCGCCATGCTGTCCTTCCAGACCGACCGCGCCAAACAGATGCTCTACCCAATGCGCGACGGGTCAGCGGACAGCCGGCTCAGGCTGACGGCCCTCTCCTACGTGCTCTACGTCCCGCAGGATTCAACGCTGCGTTGGGACGGCTACCGGCTGGATCTGCCCGAGGACGACAGCGTGGGGGTCAATCGAGGCTGGTCCGTTACACGCGTATTGACGGCTCGCCGGATCCCCACCGAGGCCGGCGCCGATCTGGAGGAGAATTTCGCCAAGCTGCAGGCTGGCCGCATCGCCGCCTTCGCCATGCACGAGCCCGGCGGCGACGCTTATCTGGCGCAACACCCGCAGCTGCGCATGAAAAAACTGCTGCCGCCGCTGAAAACCGAAAACAATTATCTGGTGTTCGCCAAGGCTTACGGCCAGGCGCATCCGGAACGCATGCGCTGCGTCTGGAGTCAATTGCCGTCGCTGCGCCGGCAACTGGACCTGCCCTAAGAACCTGTTTACGATCTCGCGAGCTAAGGCGAAAGCGGCTGAGTAGAACGGAATGGTCAAGTGGCACATGCGCATTTCGAAGACGCCGCTCATCGCGCAATCTCTCCGCCAACGCGCAGCAGATCGTAAACAGGCCCCAAGTCAAGCCGCGCCCAGCGGCGTCAGCCCTGGCAAGGTCGCGAAACTCTGCTCCCTCACCGTGGCCAGAAAATCCTGCATATAGGCCAGGCCGCCGTCGTCGCCGCGCACCGCGGCGTACAACTCGCTGCTTAAACCGCGTTCGCCTATTGGCCGCGCCACCACGTAGCCGCGCTCCAGATAGGGTTTGACCGCCCAATACGGCAAAGCCGCCACCCCGCGGCGGCTGGCCACCAGTTGGATGATGGCGATGGTCAGCTCGCTGCTGCGCCTCGCCGGGTTGACGCCCGCCGGGCGCAATACCTTGCGCACTAGGTCCAGCATTTCGTCCGGCACGGGGTAATGGATCAGCGTTTCTCCGGCAAAGTCCTCCGCCAGCCAGCAGCGCTTGTTCGCCAGCGGATGATCCCGCGCCACGATGCCCACCATTTCATAAGCGAACAGCGGCTGGTAATCGATGCCGGCCTGCGGCTCCGCCTCGGACACGATGGCCAGATCGGCGCGATGGCTCAGCAGCAGGCTAACCGGATCGGTGTGAAAGCCGGACACGATATCCAGCTCAACGCCCGGCCAATGCTGACGAAACGCGTCCATCGCTGGCATCAGCCAGTCAAAGCAGGTATGGCACTCCACCGCCACCCTCAGTTCGCCGACCTCCCCCTGCCGCAGACGCGCCAGGTCGCGCTCCGCCGCGGCCACCCTGGCGTTCAGATCATGCGCCAGCGCCAACAGCCTTTCCCCGGCGGCGGTGAAGCGCAGCGGCTGGGTCTTGCGCTCGAACAAGCTCATGCCGTAGCCCTGCTCCAACTGTTTGAGCTGGTGCGAAAGCGCGGACTGGGTCAGGAACAAGCGACTGGCGGCCAAGGACACGCTGCCGGTTTCGGCCAGCGCCAACAGGGTGCGCAGATGTCTAATCTCCAGAAAGCTCATTATGAATTCATTTCATGTTAACTGGCAAAATAATGAGTTTGTATCATACAACAGCTTGCGTAATGCTAGGGACATCACGAACGAAGGAGTCCACCATGACCACCCTGCACCTGCTCGGCTTTCCCCGCATCGGCGCCAAGCGCGAACTGAAGACCCTGCTGGAAAACTACTGGAAAAACGAAATCGACGAAGCCGCGCTGCTGGGCGGCGCGCGTGAACTGCGCCAGCGCCATTGGCTGTTGCAAAAAGGCGCCGGCGTTGAATTGTCCCCGGTAGGCGACTTCTCCTTGTACGACCACGTGCTGGACGCGCAACTGCTGGTGGGAGCGGTGCCGCCGCGCTTCGGCTTCGACGCCTCCAAGCTGAGCACCGAGCAGTATTTCCAGCTGGCGCGCGGCAATGCCGGCCAGCCGGCACTGGAAATGACTAAATGGTTCGACACCAACTACCACTACCTGGTGCCGGAATGGCATGCCGACACCGCTTTCCAAGCCCAGCCTGAGCGCTTGCTGGCGCAAGTGCGAGAAGCCCAGGCACTGGGCCTGCGCGCCAAGCCGGTGCTGCTGGGGCCGCTGTCGCTGCTGTGGCTGGGCAAGGCCAAGCACGCCGGCCTGGACAAGCTGTCCCTGCTGCCCGCCCTGCTGCAAGCCTACCGCGACGTGCTGGCCGCGCTGGCGGCGGCGAAAGTGGAATGGGTGCAGATCGACGAACCCATCCTGACCCTGGATCTGCCGTCGGAATGGCTGGCCGCCTTCGAACCCGCTTATCGCCAATTGCAAGACTCTCCGCTGCGGCTGCTGCTGGCCACCTACTTCGGCAGCGTCGCCGAGCATGCCGAACTGCTGCAACGCTTGCCGGTGGCCGGCCTGCACCTGGACTTGGTGCGCGCGCCGCTGCAACTGGCGGCTTTCGCCGAGGGCTGGCCGCAAGACAAGGTACTGTCCGCCGGCATCATCGACGGTCGCAACATCTGGCGCGCCGATCTGTCCCGCGTGCTGGCCAGTCTGCAACCCCTTGCGGCCGATTTGGGCGAGCGCCTGTGGATCGCTCCCAGTTGCTCGCTGCTGCATACGCCCTTCGACCTGGCCGCGGAAACCCAGCTCGACGTCGACGTCAAAACCTGGCTGGCCTTCGCGGTGCAAAAGCTTAATGAACTGAAAGTGCTGAAACGCGGCGTGGAGCAAGGCCGCGAAGCCATCGCCAACGAACTGGCCGGTAGCGACTACGCCCGCCAGCAACGCGCCGCCAGCCCGCTGATCCACCGCCCCGAAGTCCAGCAGCGCCTGGCTACGCTGCCGGCCAACGCCGACCGCCGCCACAGCGCCTATCCCGTTCGCGCCGCCGCGCAGCAAGCCTGGCTCAAACTGCCGCTGCTGCCCACCACCACCATAGGCTCCTTCCCGCAAACCGCATCCATCCGCGGCGCTCGCGCCGCCTTCAAACGCGGGGAACTGCCCGCCGATGCCTACCGTCAGGCAATGCAGCAGGAAATTGAACTGGCGATACGCCGCCAGGAGGCGCTGGACATCGACGTGCTGGTGCACGGCGAGGCCGAGCGCAACGACATGGTGGAATATTTCGGCGAACAGTTGTCCGGTTTCGTGTTCACCGCCGGCGGCTGGGTGCAAAGCTACGGCAGCCGCTGCGTGAAGCCGCCCATTTTGTTCGGCGACGTGGCGCGGCCGCAGCCGATGACCGTGGAATGGGCGGAATACGCACAAAGCCTGACCTCCCGTCCGGTCAAGGGCATGCTCACCGGACCGGTCACGATCCTGCAATGGAGCTTTGTCCGTGACGACCTGCCGCGCGACGAAGTCTGCCGTCAGATCGCCCTTGCGCTGAACGACGAGGTACGCGACTTGGAGACCGCCGGCATCCGCGTGATCCAGATCGACGAGCCGGCCATCCGCGAAGGACTGCCGCTGAAGCGCGCCGATCGCGCCGCCTACCTGGACTGGGCCGGCCATGCCTTCCGGCTGTCTTGCCACGGCGTGGCGGACTCCACCCAGATTCACACCCATATGTGCTATTCCGAGTTTGGTGACATTCTGCCGGCCATCGCCGCGCTGGACGCGGACGTGATCACCATCGAAACCTCGCGCTCGGACATGGAGCTGCTGCAGGACTTCGGCCACTTCCGCTACCCCAATGCCATCGGCCCCGGCGTCTACGATATTCACAGCCCGCGGGTGCCGCCTGAGGCTGAAATCCAGCAGCTACTGGAAAAGGCGCTGCAAGTGATCGAACCGGAAAAACTGTGGGTCAACCCCGACTGCGGCCTGAAAACCCGCGGCTGGCCCGAGGTGGAGGCGGCCCTCTCCAGCATGGTCAAGGTCAGCAAGACGCTGCGCAGACGTCTGGCTCAGGAGGCCGACGCCACCGTCTGAAACGTTTGAGACTGACAAGAAAAAGGCCCCTCGATCGAGGGGCCTTTTCGCGTGCCGACTCAAGGCTGCAACATGCCGGGCGTCATCATCGCCTTCAAACGCGTCTGCTCGATGCCGTGGCGGTCGCGGTGACTCAACCACCAGACCGACCCCTTCTTCACGCTCCACAATTGCTGCTGCTCCGACAGCAGGGTGGATGCCAACCAGCCGATATAAGGCTGATGGCCAACCAATACCACGGTGCGGTTCGCCTCCGGCCAGCCTATCGCCTCCAGCACCTCTTCCGGCGACGCCGTCGGATTCAACGCCGGCACCGTCTGAAAGCTTTTCGCCAGCAAGGCCGCTGTCTGCTGCGAACGCTTGGCCTCCGAGGCCAGCAGCAGATAATCGCGCGGCAGGCGCACCCGCAGCCAAGCCGCCATCTGGCTCGCCTGCTGCTGCCCGCGCCGCGTCAGCGCCCTTGCCAGATCATCGGAGCCGTCCTCCGCCTCCGCGTGGCGCCACAAAATCAAATCCATACACACCCCTCGTTAAAATATTTTCAATCCAGACGCAAGCGAGCCAAATCGAGCGCCCGCCCCAGGCGGGATGCGCGGCTTGGCGCGACTACGAAATAAAAGCCGCCGGCCCGCTACAAGGGAAACAGCGCCAGCAACACAGGCACCAACAAAGCGGTGAACACCCCGTTCAAGCCCATTGCCAGGCCCGCGAAGGCGCCCGCTGTCTCCGACAACTGAAACACCCGCGCCGTTCCAATCCCATGCGCGGAAATTCCCGTGGCCACGCCCAGCGCCATGTCGTTGCGCAGACGCAGGCCGTTGAACAGCGGCCGCGCCGCCACCGCGCCAAAAATGCCGGACAGGATCACGCACATCGCCGCCAATTCCGGCACCCCGCCTATGCTTTGCGACACGCTCATCGCAATCGGCGTGGTCACCGCTCGCGTGCTCAGGGATAGCAGCACCTCATGCGGCAGACCAAATAGCCAACCCAAGCCCACCGCGCTGACGACGCCGGTGACCCCGCCCAAGGCAATGCTCAAGGCCAGCGGCCCCGCCGCGCGCTTGAGCCGGCTCAGGTTGCCGTACAAGGGCACCGCCAAAGCCACCGTCGCCGGACCCAACAACATTTGTATCCACTGCGCGCCCTGCATGTACTGGCGGTAATCGGTACGCGTCAGCACCAGCCAGCCCAACACCAGCAGTACCCCGATCAACACCGGGTTGGACAGCGGATGGCCGCGACAGCGGCGATTAAACGCCAAGGCCAGGCGGTAAGCCAGCAAAGTGACGAAAACCCCCGTCAACGGCGACTCCCGCAGCGCGGACAACACGTCGGCGCTAATCATCTCCTCCTCCGCCCCGCCGCCCCAGCATCCAATGCAAAGCCAGCCCCGGCACCAGCAAGGTGGTCAGCGTCGACAAGGCCAGCACCGCCGCCAGACGCGCGCCGTAATCGGCCAATAGCGTCTGGTAGGCCAGCACCGCTCCGCCGGCCGGGATGAACAGCAAGGACATATGCGCAAGAAAGCGCGGCACATGGGTCTGCAGCGTCGTAGGCACTCCGCGACGCGCGCACAAGGTGGCGAACAACAGCAACATGCCCATGACCGGTCCCGGCACCGGAACGCCCAAACCGCGCGCCAAGACTTCTCCCGCCAATTGATAGCCCAACAGCCACAGCGCCGTCTCCATCATGCGATCTTTCCTCCTTCCGCCTTTGATGACGTCATGATAATGCCCCGGTTCGCGCTTGGGGATAGACAGATGGACTCGCATCGCGCCGCAGAAGGGCGGGACAAGCCCCCGCCGGCTTTGGCATAATGCGCGCCATGTCTCATCCCCCACTCTGGCTGCCTCAGCCGCCCGCGCTGTCCGCCGCGGCGCAATCCTGCCTCACCGAAGCCGGCTCGCTGACCGAACGGCTGCAAAGCACTGGTCGCCGCTTCGCCGTGCGCGTGTTGCGGCAAGGCCCTGACATCTGTCTGGAAGACGAGGCGCCACAGCTCGGCCTGGCCGCCGGAGCGCCGCTGCAAGCGCGCGAGGTGGCTCTGACCCTGGACGACACCCCGGTCGTGTTCGCCCGCAGCGTCACCCGCCTGGACTGCGCGGCCTGGCAGCCCATTCTAGACCGAGGCAGCCGCTCACTGGGCCTGACATTGTTCGGTGGCCTGCCGGATTTGCTGCGCGACCCGCTGCGCTATCGCCTCATTGCCGCCGATCATCCGCTGTTCGCGCCGGCGGCCCAACTCAGCCCGCACCCCAGCTACCCGGCGCGGCGCTGCCGCTTCCTGCTGCGGCAAGCGCCGCTGCTGGTGTGCGAACTCTTTTTGCCGGAGCTGGAGAATTTCTTGCTATGAACGCCGCCCGCCTTAATGAACGCTTGACCGTTTACATGCAACTGATGCGCATGGACAAGCCCATCGGCACCTTCCTGCTGCTGTGGCCGACGCTGTGGGCGCTGCTGATCGCCGGCCAAGGCCGGCCCGACCCGCTGATCGTGCTGATCTTCATTATCGGCACCTTTCTGATGCGTTCGGCCGGCTGCGTGATCAACGATTACGCGGACCGCGACTTCGACGGCCACGTGGAACGCACCCGGCAACGGCCGTTCGCCCGCGGCGCGGTTGGCAAGAAGGAAGCCTTGCTGCTGGCCGCCGGCCTGGCGCTGCTGTCGCTGCTGCTGATCCTGCCGCTGAACGGCCTGACCCTGCTCTTGAGCGTGCCGGCGCTGTTCATCGCCGCAAGCTACCCTTTCACCAAGCGCTTCTTCCCGGTGCCGCAAGCCTATCTGGGCCTGGCCTTCTCCTTCGGCATTCCGATGGCCTTCGCCGCCCAGACCGGCGCCGTTCCAATGCTGGCCTGGCTGCTGCTGCTGGCCAACGCTTGCTGGACGCTGGCCTACGACACCGCCTATGCCATCAGCGACAAGCCTGACGATCTCAAGATCGGCATCAAGACCTCGGCGATCACCTTCGGCGACTACGATGTCCTGGCCATCATGCTGTTCCACGCCGCTTTTCTCGCGCTAATGGCCGGCATTGGCCGGCACCTGGCGCTGGGCTGGCCTTTTTACCTGTCCCTGATGGTCTCCGCCGCCTTGATGGCCAGGCAATACCTGGACATCCGTGAACGCGATCGAGCGGCCTGCTTTAAGGCCTTTCTCGACAATAACCGCGTTGGCGCGGCCATCCTCATTGGCGTGGCGCTCAGCTACTGGCTGCCGTAAAACCCAAAGTCATCATTTTGCGGCGCGGCAACATTTTGTTATTTTCTGTGAACTTTTCTAAACGGCTTTAATCCCAGAGAAGGCATATTCCACCCATTTGGAATTGCAGCCGACATGCACCGCCGGCTTCAACACAAGAAAGGACATATCATGAAACTGATTTCCGCTCTGATCGCCGCTGCTTTCGCCACTAGCGCCATGGCCGCCACCCCGGCGTCCGCGCCCTCCGCAGAAAAGAAAATGGAGCATAAAGCCGAACACAAGCAGGCCGGCAAAAAGCACCACAAGAAGCATGCTTCGGGCGCCGCGCACCACAAGAAATCCGGACACAAGCATTCGGGAAAGAAAGCTGAACACAAAGCGGCTTCCGCCGCCAAGTAATTGATCGCCGGGCCGCGCGCCCGGCGCAAAAACGCCGCGGCTCGTCATGCGCCGCGGCGTTTTCATATCCTGATACGACCAAAGGCCGGCCAGAGGCCGACGACGGGGATCAGCCGGGCGGCGAATTATTCGCCGAAGCCACAGAACACCTCGCGCATCATTTTCAAAACCTCCAGCGTGCGAATATCGCCAACACGGTAATAAACGCGGTTCGCGTCCTTGCGCGTGCGCAACACGCCCTTGTCGCGCATAATGGCCAAATGCTGAGAAATATTGCTCTGCGACGTGCCCACCTGCTCGACTATATCCTGCACGCTCACTTCCTGGTCTTCCAGCACCGATATGATCTTCAAACGCAGCGGGTGCGACATGGCCTTCATCGCCCTCGAGGTCTGCTCGATCTGGTCATCGTTGAACAGCAAGGCTTCTCTCCCTGTAGAGTCATTTTATTTAGTCTGACTGCGGTACAATACTACACAAAATCCAATACCATCAAGATTTTCTAATATTCAGAATGTGAATGCCATGAAATCCATCAAACCGGTGTTGTTGTTGATTCTCGACGGTTTTGGCCATCGCACCGAAGGCGATGACAACGCTATTCTTCATGCCTCGATGCCTAACTGGAATCGTCTGCGCCAGACCTTCCCCTACGGCACCATCAACGCCTCGGAAAACTTCGTCGGCCTGCCCTCCGGCCAGTTCGGCAATTCCGAAGTGGGCCACCTCAACATCGGCGCCGGCCGCGTGGTGCAACAGGACATCAGCCGCATCGACTGCGACATCGAAGACGGCCGCTTCGCCTCCAACCCCGCGTTGGTTTCCGCCATCGCCAAAGCCAAGGATTCGACGCTGCACATCATGGGCCTGCTGTCCGACGGCGGCGTTCACAGCCATGAAAACCACATCCACTCGCTGATCCGCGCGGCCCAGGCTGCCGGCGTCGCCCGCATCCGCGTGCACGCTTTCCTCGACGGCCGCGATACGCCGCCGCGCAGCGCCAAGACCTATCTGGAGCGGCTGGACGCGGTGCTGGCCGAATGCCCCGCCGCGCGCCTGGCGTCCGTGACCGGCCGCTACTGGGCAATGGACCGCGACAAGCGCTGGGAACGCGTGGAGCCGGCTTATCGCCTGCTGGTGGAGGGCGAAGGCCTGTTCCACTCACGCAACGGCCTGGAAGCGCTGGAAGCGGCCTACGCCCGTGATGAGAACGACGAGTTCGTCAAAGCCACCGCCATCGGCGAAGCCGCCCCGATGCGTGACGGCGACGTCGTTATATTCATGAACTTCCGCGCCGACCGCGCGCGCCAACTGGTCAGCGCGCTGACCGACCCGGCTTTCGACGGCTTCCAGGCTCGCCAACCCAAGTTCGCAGACTTCGTCACCTTGACCTCCTACGGCGAAGCCTACAGCCGCTTGTCCATCGCCTACCCGCCTCAGAAGATCAGCAACGGCTTCGGCGAATACCTGGCCAGCCAGGGTCTGAAGCAGCTGCGCATCGCCGAAACCGAGAAATATCCGCACGTCACCTATTTCTTCAACGGCGGCGAAGAGCAGGTATATCCTGGAGAAGACCGCATTCTGGTGCAATCGCCCAAGGTGGCCACTTACGACCTGCAACCAGAAATGAGCGCCGGCGAAGTCACCGACAAAATCGTCGCCGCCATCGCCTCCGGCCAATACCAAGCCATCATCTGCAATTACGCCAACGGCGACATGGTGGGCCATAGCGGCATCTTCGACGCCGCGGTCAAGGCGGTGGAAGCGCTGGACGGCTGCATCGGCCGCTGTGTGGAAGCGATGCGCGCCGCCGGCGGCGAGGTATTGATCACCGCCGACCACGGAAACTGCGAACAAATGTACGATGCCGAGCACCACCAGCCGCATACCCAGCACACCTTGAGCCCGGTGCCCTTCCTCTATGTCGGCCGTCCGGCCCGGATCCGCTCCGGCGGTTCGCTGCGCGACATCGCGCCGTCGCTGCTGGCAATGATGGGCCTGGAACAACCGGCGGAGATGAGCGGTCAATCGTTGATCGAATTCCAATAAGCCCCGCCGCCGGCTCCGCCGGCGTCATCGACCCAAGCGCGCCGCCCGCGGACGGCGCGCTTGTTGGTCCGCGGCCCAAGTAGAAAGCATATTCCCGGCAATGAAACCTTATGTCCTGATGGCGGCCTTGATCGCCGGAGCCAGCCACGCCGCGCCTCCGGCCTCCGCCGCGCTGTCCACCGCCCCGCACCAGCAAGACCTCAAATCGGTGCGCAAGGAAATCGATACGCTGAAAAAAGACATTGCCCAAAAACAGGCGGTGCAAAAAGAGGCGCAATCGGCGATCAAGGAGTCGGAACAAGCCATTAGCCAGACCACCCAGGCGCTGGTGAAGCTGGAGAAAAAACAAAGCAGCTCGGAGCAGCAGCTAGAGGCGCTGCGCGCCCAGATCAACGCCAGCCGCAACAGCCTGGCGGCGGTGCGCCAACGCGTAGGCCAGATGCTGGCGCGCCAGTACAAGAGCGGCCAGCACGACGCGATGAAGCTGATGATGAACGCGAACGACCCCAATCAGAGCGCTCGCGACCTCGCCTACTACCAGCACATCGCCCGCGCTCAGCAGCAGTTGGTCGCCCAGTTGATCACCCACCAGCACGAGCTGGAAGCGTTGTCCTTCCAACTGGAACAGGAACTGGCCCGCCTTAACTCGCTGTCAAACCGCAAGAGCCAGGAAAAGAGTTCCTTGCAGCAGGACAAGGCCAGCCAGCAGCAAGAACTCAACAAGGTCACCGGTGAAATCAAGACCGGGCAGAGCAAACTGAGCCAGTTGCAGGAAAACGAAAAACGCCTGACTGGCCTGATCGCCCAGATCAACCGGGAAATCCAGCGCCGCCGCGCGGAGATCGCGCGCAAGGCGGCGGAAGAACGCAAGGCCAAGCTGGCCGCCGCCCGCGAAGCGGCTCGCAAAGAGAACGAACGCCGCCGCAAGCTGGCTGCAAACGCCAAGAAACAAGGCAAGCCTGTGCCGGAGGAAGCCAAGCAGACAGTGACAGTGAAAGAGGAAGCCATCACCGACGTGGCCGACGACAGCGCCGCCGGCCGCGCCTTCGTCAGCCTGCAGGGCAGAATGAAAATGCCGGTGGCCGGACAATTGGTAGGCCGCTTCGGCAAACCGCGCCAGCAAGGCGTCAGCTGGAAAGGCGTGTTCATTCAAACCGCCAACGGCACCCCGGTTCGCAGCGTGGCCGACGGCACCGTAGTATTCGCCGATCAATTGCGCGGCTTCGGCAATGCCATCCTGGTCGACCATGGCGGCAACTATATGACGGTCTATACCGGACTATCCGTAATAGGTAAATCCGTAGGCAGCAGCGTCAAGGCCGGCGACACGATCGGCAACACTGGAACACTGGACAGCGGCGAATCCGGCCTGTACTTTGAAATCCGACACATGGGACGCCCCCTAAACCCGCAAGCCTGGGCGCGCTGAGCCAGGCAACGGAGACAGATAACAAACATGAGCAGCCAAAGAATGAAGAAGATTGCCTGGCTAGTGGCCGGCGCCATGGCCGGCGGCGTGCTGACGCTCAGCATGCAAGCCTTTGCCGACAAGGGCGAATCCCCGCTGCCGCTAAGCGAGCTGCGCACCTTCGCCGAAGTGTTTGGCCGCATCAAGCAAGACTACGTCGACCCGGTGGAAGACAAGAAGCTCATCACCGCGGCCATCAAGGGCATGCTGACCGGCCTGGACCCGCACTCCGACTACATGGACCCGGAAGCCTTCAAGGAACTCAAGGAAGGCACTCAGGGCGAATTTGGCGGCCTCGGCATCGAAATCGGCGCCGAGGACGGCTTGGTCAAGGTGGTGTCGCCCATCGAGGACACCCCGGCGCAGAAGGCCGGCATCAAGAGCGGCGACCTGATCATCAAGATCGACGACACCCCGGTGCGCGGTCTGTCCCTGACCGACGCGGTGAAGAAAATGCGCGGCAAGCCGGGCACCAAGGTCACGCTGACCATCGCCCGCAAGTCTGAAACCAAGCCCCTGGTGTTCACGCTGGCGCGCGCGGTGATCAAGACCAAGAGCGTCAAATACAAGCTGCTAGAACCGGACTTCGGCTATGTGCGCATCACCCAATTCCAAGAGCACACCTCCGAGGACCTGGCCGCCGGCGTGCAGGCGCTTTACAAGGAAAACAAACAGGCGCTGAAAGGCCTGGTGCTGGACCTGCGCGACGATCCGGGCGGCCTGCTCAACGGAGCGGTTGGCGTGTCGGCCGCCTTCCTGGCCAAGAACCAGTTGGTGGTCTACACCGAAGGCCGCACCCCGGACGCCAAGATGCGGCTGACCGCCAATCTGCAGAACTACGCCCGTCCCAACGGCAGCGATCCGCTGGCCCGGCTGCCGGTGGAAGCCCGCAACGTGCCTCTGGTCGTGCTGGTCAACGGCGGCTCCGCCTCGGCGTCGGAAATCGTCGCCGGCGCGCTGCAAGACCACAAACGCGCGGTGTTGGTGGGCACGCAGACCTTCGGCAAGGGCTCGGTGCAATCCATCATGCCGCTGGGCAACGCCGGCGGCATCAAGCTGACCACCGCCCGCTACTTCACGCCGAACGGCCGCTCAATCCAGGCCAAGGGCATCGTGCCCGACGTGGTAGTGGAAGACGGCACGCTGACCGCGGCCGAGCAAGCCATCCGCGTTCGCGAAGCGGACCTGGAAAACCACTTGGCCAACCCCAACGGCGAGGACAAGCCGGCGCCCAAGAGCAACGCCAAACCCGCGCCAGCGCCGCAACCCGCCCCCGCCAAGCCGGACGACGGCAAGGACAAGGCCAAGCCGGAAGAAAAGAGCCAGTTCGGCCCGCGCGACCCCAACCCTAAAAACGACAACCAGCTGTCGCAGGCGCTGAACATCCTCAAGGTACAACAGATCCTGCAGAAAAAAGGCAGTTGACCCCGCTTCCGAGGCCACAACGCGCCCCTGGTTTCGCCAGGGGCGTTTTTCATGCGCGTGCTATATTGTCCTCCTGCAAAACACCGTCATTCCTGCTACGCTATCCGGCTTAACCCTAGTTTTCCGGCCGGAGCCGCTGACCCATGCTTACCCGCGAATTCGTGCTTTCCTTTCGCGAAGCCGCCCCCTACATCAACGCCTACCGCGGCAAGACCTTCGTGCTGGCCGTCAGCGGCGAAACCTTGCAAGACGGAGAATTCGCCAGCCTGGCGCAGGACATCAACCTCTTGGTCAGCCTGGGCGTGCGCATCGTGCTGGTGCACGGCATCCGTCCGCAGATCGAGGGCCTGTTGAAACGCCACGGCATCGCCCGCCTCTTCCACCGCGACCGCCGCGTCACCGACGCCGCCACCATGGACGTGGTCAAGAAAGCGGCCGGCGCCACCCGCTGCGACATCGAGGCGCTGCTGTCCATGGGCATGCCCAATTCGCCAATGCACGGCGCCCACCTGCGCGTGGCCGGCGGCAACTTCGTCACCGCCCAGCCTCTGGGCGTGCTCGATGGCGTGGACATGCAATACACCGGCCAGGTGCGCCGCGCCGACGGCGCCGCCATCCGCGCCCGCCTCGACCACGGCGAGCTGGTGCTGCTGTCGCCCATCGGCTATTCGCTGACCGGCGAGGCCTTCAATCTGACCATGGAAGAACTGGCCACCCACGTCGCCATTACCCTGAAAGCGGAAAAACTGATTTTCGTGATCGAGCAGCGCGGCGTGATGCTGGACGAGGAACTGATCAGCACGCTGACCGCACAGCAGGCCGAAGACCTGCTGGCCTCCGGCCGGCTGCAGGATGACGTCAGCGCCTACCTGCCCTACGCCATCCGCGCCACCCGAGAAGGCATTCCCCGTGCCCACTTGATTAGCCGTCACGCCGACGGCGCGCTGCTGGTGGAACACTTCACCCGCGGCGGCAATGGCACCATGATCGCCCGCGACCCGCTGGTGCGAGTGCGCAACGCCAGCATCGAAGACATCGGCGACATCATCGGCCTGATCCAGCCGCTGGAAGAGCAAGGCGTGCTGGTCAAGCGCAGCCGCGAGCATCTGGAGGTGGAGATCGGCGAATATTCGGTGCTGGAGCACGACGGCAAGATCTATGGTTGCGTGGCCATGCACCCCTTCCCCGACGCCGGCACCGCCGAACTGGCCTGCCTGGCGGTGGCTCAAGACAAACGCGACGGCGGCTTTGGCGAGATGCTGCTCAAACACGTGGAATACCAGGCCCGCACCCAAGGCTTGCAGTCGCTGTTCGTGCTTACCACCCAAACCGCGCACTGGTTCGTGGAGCGGGGCTTCGCCGAAGCGGACAAGAGCGCGCTGCCGCTGGCGCGGCAGCAGTTCTATAACTATCAGCGTCGATCAAAGGTGTTCGTCAAGGCCTTGTGAATCCAAGAACCTGTTCACGATCTGCTGCGCGTTGTGGAGCGTTACACACTGAGTATCCCTTTGAAATGCTCATGTACCGCTCCTACGCTCCGCTTTCTCAGCCGTTTTCGTCTTGGCTCACAAGATCGTGAACGGGCTCTCGGGCCGCATCGTGGTTGGAAGCGTTTCATCTCTGTGACACAATATTGAATTAACCTTTTTCTGATATTTTAAGGATTGCGCCATGAGCAGAACCGTCAATTGCGTCAAGCTGGGCCGCGAAGCCGAAGCCCTCGACTTCCCGCCGCTGCCGGGCGAACTGGGCAAGCGAGTGTTTGACAACGTCTCGAAAGAAGCCTGGCAAGGCTGGCTGCGCTATCAGACCATGCTGATCAACGAAAACCGCCTGAGCCTGGCCGACGCCCGCGCCCGCCAGTATCTGGCCGCGCAGTTGGAAGCCTACTTCTTCGGCGACGGCGCCGACGCTCCCGCCGGCTACACTCCGCCGCAGAACTAATCGCCATGCCCAGCCCTCCAAGCGAGGGCTTTATTTTTCCCTGAACTCTCCACTGTTGGCTTGAACCTCGTATGTCACACACGCAAGACCTGCTGATCAACCGCGAACTTGGCCTTCTAGAATTCAACCGCCGCGTGCTGGCCCAGGCGGAAGACGCCAACCTGCCGCTGCTGGAACGGCTGAAATTCCTGTGCATTGTGTCCTCCAACATGGATGAGTTCTTCGAAGTGCGAGTGGCCTGGCTGCAGGAAACCGCCGAGGTCACGCCGGAGCGCATCCTGGCGGACGGCACCACGCCTGAGCAGGCGCTGGCCAAGGTGGCCACCGCCGCGCACCAACTGGTGCGCGACCAGTACGCCGTGATGAGCGAAGTGCTGTTTCCGGCGCTTCGCGAGGAAAACATCATCTTCCTGCGCCGCAACGAATGGAGCCCCGCTCAACAGCAATGGGTGAAGGACTTCTTCTTCCGCGAGTTGATGCCCATCCTCACCCCCATCGGCCTCGACCCGTCCCACCCCTTCCCCAAGGTGCTGAACAAATCCTTGAACTTCGCGGTGGAGCTGGAAGGGCGCGACGCCTTCGGCCGCGCCTCCGGCATCGCCATCGTCCAGGCGCCGCGCATCCTGCCGCGGGTGATCAAATTGCCGGCGGACGTCAGCGACGGCCATCGCCACACCTTCGTCTTCCTGTCCTCCATCCTCCATTCCCATGTGCATGAGCTGTTCAGCGGCATGGCGGTCAAGGGCTGCTACCAGTTCCGCGTCACCCGCGACAGCGAACTGACGGTGGAAGACGAAGACGTGAAAAACCTGCGTACCGCCCTGCAAGGCGAATTGCGCCAGCGCCAGTTCGGCGACGCGGTGCGGCTGGAGATCGCCGATACCTGCCCGTTGCATATGGAAGAATTCCTGCTGACCCAGTTCAACCTGAAGCCGCGCGACGTCTACCGCGTCAACGGCCCGGTCAATCTGGTGCGGCTGATGCAGGTGCCGGACCTGGTGGATAGGCCGGACCTGAAATTCACTCCCTTCATCCCCACGCTGCCGGAGATACTGCGCAAGAAGACGCCGCTGTTCGATGCCATCCGCAAGGGCGATATTCTGCTGCACCACCCGTTCCAGAGCTTCCAGCCGGTGATTGACATGCTGACGCTGGCGGCGTCCGATCCCCATGTGGTGGCCATCAAGATGACGGTGTACCGCACCGGCACCGACTCGGTGCTGATGGAATCGCTGATCGCCGCCGCCCGCGCAGGCAAGCAGGTGACCGTGGTGGTGGAGCTGATGGCGCGCTTCGACGAAGAAGCCAATATCAGCTGGGCCAGCCGGCTGGAGGACGCCGGCGCCCACGTGGTCTATGGCGTGATCGGCTACAAGGTGCACGCCAAGATGCTGATGGTGGTGCGCCGCGAAGAACACGGCCTTCGCCGCTACGTCCACTTGGGCACCGGCAACTACCACCCGCGCACCGCTCGCCTCTACACCGACTTCGGCCTGCTGACCTGCAATGAACAGATCGCCAGCGACGTCAACGACATCTTCGTGCAGCTGACCGGCCTGGGCCGCGCCAGCCAGCTCAAGCTGCTGTTCCAGAGCCCGTTCACGCTACACAGCATGGTAATGGAGGCGATAGACCGCGAAATCGCCCACGCCCAGGCCGGCAAGCCGGCGCAGATCATCGCCAAGATGAACGCCTTGCTGGAAAGCCAGGTGATCCACGCGCTGTACCGCGCCAGCCAGGCCGGGGTCAAGATCCAGCTCATCGTGCGCGGCGTGTGCGCGCTGCGGCCGGGCGTGCCGGGGCTGTCCGAGAATATCAGCGTGCGCTCCATCGTCGGCCGCTTCCTGGAACACCCGCGCGTGTTCTACTTCCACAACGACCGCAAAGAAGACCTGCTGATCGCCAGCGCCGACTGGATGGGCCGCAACTTCTTCCGCCGCATCGAAACCTGCGTGCCCATCATCGACGCCAAGCTCAAGCGCCGGGTGATCAAAGAGGCGCTGCGCCTCTATCTGGACGACAACGTCAACGCCTGGGACATGCAGCCGGACGGCGGCTACAAGCGCCGCACCTCCCGCGGCAAGCCGCATTGCGCGCAATTGCAGCTGCTGGAAGAGTACACCCGCTGACATCCGGCCCGCGGCTTCGCCGCGGGCGCATCCCCGCAAGGACCACCATGGAAATCGCCGGCTACAGTCTCGCCGCCCTGCTCATCGTCGCCGGTCTGGCAGGCACCATGCTGCCCATCATCCCCGGCTTGCCGCTGATGTTCGGCGGCCTGCTCCTGGCCGCCTGGCTGGACAACTTCAACCACCTGGGCGCGATCAGTCTGATCATCATGGCCCTGCTCACCGCATTGGGCCTGGTGATAGATTTCTTCGCCGGCCTGCTTGGCGCAAAAGCCAGCGGCGCCAGCAGCCAGGCGCTGTGGGGCGCCTTCATCGGCGGCATCGTGGGCATGTTCTTCGGCTTGGCGGGCGTGCTGCTCGGCCCGCTGGTCGGCGCCGTCATCGGCGAGTTCATCGCTCGCAAGGATGCCTTTCAAGCAGGCAAAGTCGGCATCGGCACCTTCATCGGCTTCATCGTCGGCGCGGTGGCCAAGGTAGCCTGCGCTTTCGCCATGCTGGCCACGGCGGCGCTGGCGCTACTGTTCTAGCGGCCGGCTCCATGGCCGCGCGGCTGGCCTAAACCAGGGGATTTGGTAGAATCCGGGTTTATCCCCTTCAATCCAGCGTGAATACCGATGGCACAATATGTAATGTCCATGCTCCGCGTGAGCAAGATCGTTCCGCCCAAGCGCCAGATCATCAAGGACATCTCCCTGTCCTTCTTCCCCGGCGCCAAGATCGGCCTGCTGGGCCTGAACGGCGCCGGTAAATCCACCGTGCTGCGCATCATGGCCGGCGCGGACAAAGAATACGAGGGCGAGGTGCAACACCTGGCCGGCGTCAAAATCGGCTACCTGCCGCAGGAACCGCAGCTGGACCCCGAAAAAACCGTGCGCGAGGAAGTGGAAAGCGGCATGGGCGACGTAATGGGCGCGCAAAAGCGCCTGGAAGAAGTGTACGCCGCCTACGCTGAAGCGGACGCCGACTTCGACGCGCTGGCCGAAGAACAAGCCAAGCTGGAGGCCATCATCGCCGCCGGCGCCAATGACAACGTCGAACACCAGCTGGAAATCGCCGCCGACGCGCTGCGCCTGCCGCCGTGGGACGCCAAGATCGGCCCGCTGTCCGGCGGCGAGAAGCGCCGCGTGGCGCTGTGCAAGCTGCTGCTGTCCAAACCCGACATGCTGCTGCTGGACGAACCCACCAACCACCTGGACGCGGAGTCCGTGGAATGGCTGGAACAATTCCTGGTGCGCTTCCCCGGCACCGTGGTGGCCGTCACCCACGACCGCTACTTCCTGGACAACGCCGCCGAGTGGATTCTGGAACTGGACCGCGGCGAAGGCATTCCGTGGAAAGGCAATTACTCCAGCTGGCTGGAACAAAAGGAAGCCCGCCTGGCGCAGGAAGCCAAGAGCGAAGGCGCCCGCATGAAGGCGATGAAGCAGGAGCTGGAATGGGTGCGTCAGAACCCGAAAGGCCGCCAAGCCAAGTCCAAGGCGCGTTTGGCCCGTTTCGAAGAGCTGTCCAGCTACGAAACTCAAAAACGCAACGAGACCCAGGAAATCTTCATCCCCGTGGCCGAGCGCCTGGGCAATGAAGTCATCGAGTTCAAAGGCGTGTCCAAGGGCTTCGGCGACCGCCTGCTGATCGACAACCTGAGCTTCAAGGCTCCGCCGGGCGCCATCGTCGGCATCATCGGCCCCAACGGCGCGGGTAAATCGACCTTGTTCAAGATGATCGCCGGCAAAGAACAGCCGGACAGCGGCGAAGTCAGCATCGGCCAGACCGTGCAGATGGCCTTTGTCGAGCAGACCCGCGAGGGCCTGGACGGCGACAAGACCGTGTTCGAGGACGTGGCCGCCGGCGCCGACATCCTCACCGTCGGCAAATTCGAGATGTCCAGCCGCGCCTATCTCGGCCGCTTCAACTTCAAGGGAGCCGACCAGCAGAAGAAAGTGGGCATGCTCTCCGGCGGCGAACGCGGCCGCCTGCACCTGGCCAAAACCCTGCTCAAGGGCGGCAACGTGCTGCTGCTGGACGAACCGTCGAACGACCTTGACGTGGAAACCTTGCGGGCGCTGGAAGACGCCTTGCTGGAATACGCCGGCACCGTGTTCGTGATCTCGCACGACCGCTGGTTCCTGGACCGCATCGCCACCCATATTCTGGCGGCGGAAGGCGAGTCGCAATGGACCTTCTTCGACGGCAACTATCAGGAATACGAAGCCGACAAGAAGAAGCGCCTGGGCGAGGAAGCCGCCAAGCCCAAACGTATCCGCTACAAGCCGATCACCCGCTAAGGAGGTGTTGACGATCCGCTGCGTCGCGCGATCGTAAACAGGTCCTTAGAAAAAGCCCGGACTCTCCGGGCTTTTTTCATGTGCTCACAGCGTCTTCAGACGCCCGCGGAAGTCCTCCAGCCGCCGATAGCCCTTGGCCTGCATGATGGCGGCCAGTTCCGCCTCAATGCGGTCGAAGGCGCCGACGCCCTCCTCGTGCAGGCAGGTTCCCACCTGCACGGCGGTGGCGCCGGCCAGGATATGCATGAATGCCTCGGCTCCGCTCTTCACGCCTCCGCAGCCGATCACATGCTTGTCCGTCAGCAGCACGGCGAACTCGCGCACATTGGCCAGCGCCGTCGGCAAAACATAATCGCCGCCCAGCCCGCCCAAGCCGCCCTTGGGCTTGATCACCGCGGACTCGCTGTCCAGGTCTATCACCAGGCCGTTGCCCACCGAGTTGATGCAGGTGACGAAGCGCAACAGCGGGAAAGCGTTCAACACCGCGGCCATGGCGGCGAAATGCGCCGGATCGAAATACGGCGGCAGCTTGACGCCGAACGGCCGAGCATAGCCACGGCTGATCGCCTCCAGGGCCTCGGCGCTGGCGGCGAAGTCATAGCCCAACTGCGGCTTGCCCGGCAGATTGGGGCAGGACAGGTTGACCTCGGGCAGGCAAGGCAGCTTGAGCGCCGCCAGCTCGGCCAGAATGGTCAGAGTATCGTCCAGCGTCATGCCGGACACGGACAGGAACAGCGGCTTGGGGTCGTCGTAAGCCTGGGCGTAGTCCAGATAATAGCGGTAGCCCTCGTTGGGAAGGCCCATGGAATTGATGCTGCCCAGCGCGGTGCGTCGGTAACGCGGCTCGGGATTGCCGGCGCGCGCTTCCAGCGTGCAACTCTTGGTCAGCACCGCGCCGGCGGCGGAACGGCGCACCCGCTCCAGTTCCTCCCGCGTGCGGCAATAGACGCCGGAAGCGTTGAACAAGGGGCTGGACATCTTCATGCCCAGCCAGGAAACGGATAGATCCAGCGACATCGCGCCCTCCGGCAAATTTATCTGCCGACGATGATAGACGGAGACGGGCCCGGCCATGCTGCGCCATGTCAAAACCCGCGCGGCGGCGGCAAAACAAACGGCCGCTCGAAAGGCGGCCGTCTCAAGGTCAACATACCCTGCGCTTACATTTGTGACTGAATGTAGTTCTGTTCGCCCACCATATCGATCAGACGCAGCTGCTGCTCCAGCCAGTGGGCGTGATCGTTCTCGGTCTCTTCCAGCAACACCATCAGTTCCTGACGCGTCACGTAGTCCTTCACGCTCTCGCAGTGGGCGACTACTTTTTTCAGCAGATTGCCGACGCGGTACTCCACTTCCAGATCGCTGGCCAGCATCGCCCGCACGTTCTCCCCCACCACGATGGGCACGCGCTTGGCCACATTGGGCTTGCCTTGCAAGAACAGGGTGCGCGCGATCAGCACCCGCGCGTGCGACAGCTCGTCCTCGCGTTCATGGTCGATGCGCTCGAACAGCTTGTGCAGGCCGAAGTCCTTGTACATCTCGGCGTGGATGAAATACTGGTCCGCGGCGGATAGTTCTTCCGCCAGCAGTTCGTTCAGCAACTCGATGGTTTTGGGATCACCTTGCATAACGACCTCTTGTTGTAGTTCAATGACGCCGGCTATCCGCCGGCGCGAACGGAATTCGCAAGCCATTCATTCTAAGCCCTCAAGGCCACAGATGCACGCTGGCTTGGTAAAACACGAACGACAACAGCCAGGCCAGGCCCACCGACCACGCCACCGCCATCGCGGTATAGGACTTGCTGCGCGACTCGCGGTACATCGCCGCCACCGTGGACAGGCAAGGCACGTAGATCAAGGTGAAGATCAGGAAGCTCATCGCCGAACGCCAGTCCAGATGTTGCAGCAGGACAGCGCCCAGACCCGCCTCCGACACCCCGTAGATCACAGCCAGGCTGCCCAGCAGAATTTCCTTGGCGATGAAACCGAACAACAAGGCCGCCGCCAGCTCGTGGCGAATGCCGATCGGGTCCAACACTGGGGCCAACAGGCTGCCCAAGACGTCGGCCAGCGTCTTGCCATCGCCGGCCGGCACATGAGTCAGCAACCAGACCAACACCACCCCCAACAGGATGAAGCTGGAAGCCAGCTGCAGGAAGGCCCGCACCTCGCCCACCGCCCGGCCAAGCAAATGGCTCAAGCCGGGCAGCCGATACGGCGGCACTTCCAGCAAGAAGGCCTCGCCCCCGGCGTAGCGACGCTTGAACACCCAAGCGGTGAACACCGCGACGGCGAAGCTCATCAGATAAAGCCCCATCAACACCCACGGCGCCTGCGCCGCCGTGAACAGCAATCCGGCGAAAAACACCACCACCTGCAGTCGCGCCGAGCACAACGAGAATGGAATCACCAGCATGGTCAGCAGCCGCTGCTTGCGCTCTCGCATCACCCGGGTGCCCAGGATGGCCGGCACATTGCAGCCAAACCCCATCAACTGCATCACGAAGCCGCGGCCATCCAGCCCCAATCGAGCCATAAAGGCATCGGTCAGATAGGCGGCGCGCGCCAGATAGCCGGAATCCTCCACCATCGCCATCAGTACGAAGAACACCAGCAAAATGGGCGCGAAGGTCAGCACCGTCGACACGCCCTGCCAGATCCCGTCCAGCGCCAGGCTCTGCACAATCTCAGGCAACGGCGCGAGCAAGGGCGCCAGCGCCTGCTCCTTGACCCAGTCCAGCCCGGCCCCGGCCAGCTCCTGCAAAGGCGTGCCGATCTGATAAGTCAGATTGAACAACAGCGCCATCAATGCGAAGAACAGCGGCAAACCCAGCCACGGATGCATCAGCCAGTGGTCGATCTTTTCGGTCAGCCTCGCCGGCAGCATCGGCGGCAAGGCCCAGCAGCCGTCCAGCAAGTGTTTGGCCTCCGCCATCGCCGCCTGGGTATCCGGTACCGCGTCCAGCATGGCTCTCGCGGCTGGAGCGTCGTCGTTGGCCAGCCGGTTCAAACTCGCCATCAGCGGCGGCCAGCCTTGCATATGTCTGGCCGACACCAGCGATACCGGCGCGCCCAGACGTTCCGACAAACGCTCCACGTCCAGGCTCACGCCCAATGCCTTGGCCTCGTCCGCCATATTCAGCACAAGCTGGCAATTGAGACCGCTGGCCAACACCTGCAAAGCCAGCGGCAATTGCCGGTCCAACTGGCTGGCGTTGAGCACTAGGATGGCGCCGTCGAAAGCGCTGGCCAGCAACACGTCGCGCACCACCGCCTCATCGTCGGAATAGCCGGTTAAATCATGAACGCCGGGCAAATCCACCAACTCCACCATGTGGCCGCCCAGCAACACCCGCGCGCTGCTCAGTTCTATGGTCAGGCCCGGCCAGTTGCCAACGCGCTGGGACATGCCGGTTAGGCGGTTGAATAAAGTGGACTTGCCGGTGTTCGGCAAGCCGATCAGGGCGAAACGCTTCATGCTTCCACCCTCGCCACGATGAAACGCGCCAGACTGCGCCGCAGCAGGAAGCGGGTGGCGCCGACATCCAGCAACAAAGGTCCGCCCAAGGGCGCCGCCCGGCGCAAATAAAAACGGCACCCCGGCGTCAGACCGAAGGCGGCGACGCGACGCATGGCCTCTTCGGCCAGCTCCAGACGGTCGACCACGCCGTGGCGGCCAGCGGGAAATACATCCAAAGTCAACATGATGATCCGATCAATAACGAGAATGGTTTGCATTAGTATATCCAGCCAAACCACGCGAATATCGGCCAACCGCGGCAATTCCCGCGCTGCTTGACCTGCATCAATAGCATTGTCCTATCCGGATCAGCCTTGGATTATCGATAGCCGCCCACAGCGCTTGCGGTTAAAATCGCGGACAATCAATCGACAAGCTACGGGCCAAAGACAATGAGCATCAAATCGGACAAATGGATTCGCCGGATGGCGGACGAGTACAACATGATCGAACCCTTCGAGGCCAACCAGATCAAGATGGTGGATGGCCAGAAGGTGATCTCCTACGGCACCTCCAGCTACGGCTACGATATCCGCTGCGCCGACGAATTCAAGGTATTCACCAATATCAACAGCACCATCGTCGATCCTAAAAACTTCGACCCCAACTCCTTCGTGGAAGTCTCCGGCAAGGGCTATTGCATCATCCCGCCCAACAGCTTCGCGCTGGCTCGCACCGTCGAATATTTCCGCATTCCGCGCTCGGTGTTGACCGTATGCCTGGGCAAGTCCACTTACGCCCGTTGCGGCATCATCGTCAACGTCACCCCGTTCGAGCCGGAATGGGAAGGCTACGTAACCCTGGAGTTCTCCAACACCACGCCGCTACCGGCCAAAATCTACGCCAACGAGGGCGTGGCCCAGGTGCTGTTCTTTGAATCCGATGAAATTTGCGACGTGTCCTACAGTGACCGCGCCGGCAAATACATGGGCCAGGTGGGCGTGACGCTTCCGCGCCCCTGAACCGCTTCCCACCTGCAAAAAAGGGATGGCCTGGCCATCCCTTTGTCATTTAAACAACGCCAAATCCGTCCTCGCAATTTCACCTTAATGTTCTAGGATAAACAGAGGGTTAGCTGACTTTCCCGGTTGGTCGGCCCTTGTACAGCAATTGATTTCTTCTTGGGGCGTAGCGGTTCCCCCTTGCCGTTGCGCCCCTTTTTTTATCTCCCTGCTCAATTGCTCTTCTTCCGGTTTCTTGCCATGATCTTCGCTTTGGCGAAGGGCGGAAACATGCCGGACATATATGATTTTTCCATTGAGACTTTAAACGGACCGACGTTGCCGCTGGCGAACTATCGCGGCAAAGTGCTGCTGTTGGTCAACACCGCCAGCGAATGCGGCTTCACCTCGCAATTGGCAGGCCTGGAACAACTGTACCAGCGCCACCGCGATCAAGGCCTCGAAATCATCGGCTTTCCCTGCAATCAGTTCGGCGGCCAAGAACCGGGGAACGCCTCCGCCATCGGTCAGTTCTGTCAAAAGAACTTTGGCGTCAGTTTCGCCTTGTCCGCCAAGATTGATGTCAATGGAGCGGATGCGCATCCGCTATGGCGCTATCTCGCCGCCGCCAAGCCTGGTCTACTGGGCAGCCGGCGCATCAAATGGAATTTCACCAAGTTTCTGATCGATGGCGAGGGGCGCATCCGCGGGCGTTTCGCCCCCTACGTCAAGCCGGCGGCGCTGGAGCGCGTGATCGAAAGCCTGCTGCCGACATCCGCCGCCTGAACCGAGTTCAGCTCAACTCGCCGGACACGTAGAACCAGCGGCCGTCCTCGCGCGCAAAGCGGCTGCGCTCGCGCATGCGCTCGGCCTTGCCGCTCACTTTATAGCGCGCGGTAAACTCCACCCACCCTTCGGCGTCGGCCTCGCCGCCGGCCTCTGTCGCCAGCACCTCCAGGCCCAGCCATTTGACCACGCCTGCATCCGCGGCCAGGTCCAGCGCCTGCGGCCGGGTACTGGGATGCCAGCTCGCCAGCAGATACGCCTCGTCGCCGCGCGCGTAAGCGGTATAGCGCGAACGCATCAAGGCCACCGCCGTGGGCGCAGGCTCGCCGCCCTCGCTCAGGTAACGGCCGCAACAGGCCGCGTAATCGCCGCCCAGTCCGCAGGGACAGCCGGCAGCGTCCGGCTTGGCTTTCTTGCCCATGTTCAAGCTCCCAAGGCCGGCAAGCCGTAGAGTTTGAGCAGGAAGTTAGTGAACGCGGGATCCGCCGGCTTGGGATTCATCTTGGGCCAGCGCCTCATCCACTCCCGCAAACGCTCATCCATCTTGGCTCGGAACGTATCCTGATCAATGCGCCCCGCCTCGCGCTCCACCGTCAGATAGCGGTACATGGCGAAGGTGTTGTCGTCGACGGGGTTGGACCCCACTGCCTTGAGCCGGAATGCGCCCAACTGATCAGCAGCCGCCAGCCTGGTCAGTTCGCCGCTCTTGACCTTGTCTGCCAAACGGTTGGCCTCACGCAACAAAGCGTCCGACTTGGCGGTGGGCGCCGGAGCCGTCTGCTGCCGGCCCTTGGCCGGAGAGGAAGGATGCGAACTGATGGGCGCGCCCAGTTGTTGCAACGCGCTGCAAGCGGACAAGCTCAGGGCCATGGCGGCCCACAAGAAAAGACGTTTCATGCCGGGTATTCTACTCCTGTCCTGATTCGGCGCCGCCGCGCGGCGCGTTCTGCTGCGACCGCCTCGCCGGTGCCAATGTTCCGCCTCGCCAATGCAAAACAGCCTGACAAACGGATCTGTCAGGCTGTTTTACGTTCTTGCCACGAGGCCGCGGCACGCTTATTCCGCGGCGTCGCCAGCGGGTTCGGCCGGAGCCGCAGCAGCCGGGGCCGGGGCCGGCTTGGGCGCGGACATTTGTTCCGCCGCCTTTTTCTCTTCCGCGCTCACTTCGCCCACCGGCTTGTTGGCCAGATCGAAACGCTTGCCGCCGCGCGCCAGTGACTTGACGTAGCGCGGCTTGCGACAGTGATTGGCCACCACGCGGGAGATCAGCGTCGAGTCGAACTGCGGCAAGGCCGCGATCAGGCTCTCATGGATGCCCAAGGCCAGCGGACGAAACTGGCGGAAAACGTCGAACTTGCTGTAAACATGATCCGCGATCATCTCGGTCTGCTTTTTCTTGGACAGACTTTGTACAGCGGACTTAAGTGCAGCACCGAGTGCCGTTTCAGTATTTGGCTTCATGAACTTCTATCTAGATCCATTGATGCAAAAGCAGCGCATGCTGCCTAATCAAGCGAAGCGCTGCAACCAGCCGCCCGGCCAGCTTGACAGCTGGCGAAAAAATGACGACATCGTAACCAGGCTTGACCAACACGCGCAGACAAGACGTCTGCGCGCCGTGAAAAATTTCCAATCATGCAGGGTATCCGGGAGCCGGACCCAAGCGGGCGGCCTGCCGGGACAGGGCCATGACCCCGCACCCATCGGCCCGCCCTGCTTGTCGACAGCGGAGCCAACTTGACGCAATGGAGGAAAGCGCCAAACGGAATCCTCCGGGCGCCCCATTGCCGGGCAGGCGCTCACGAGGGTGGGAGAGTACTAAGTAATGCCCCTTTATGTCCAGCACTTGACGCCAATTGCGGCGTTTCCACTCCTATCCGTCTGTCTTTTGCCACGTTATCCGCGCCCAGCCGGCCTCCCTTGCTTCACACGCCCCCTAAGGCGGCTCACAGGCAAGCAGCGGGGAAGCGGCGGTTCAAGCTGTCCCAATCCGTCGCCGCGTCCGGTCCGGCGCTCGCCACCACACAGGCGGCCAGCCGATTGCCTAGATCCACCGCGTAATGCAGCGGCCAGCCGCTGGATAAACCGGCCAACAAACCGGCGCAATGCGCGTCGCCCGCGCCTATGGTGTCCACCACCGAAACTTGATAGCCGGGCAGATGCCATGGGTCGTAGGTGCCCGGACAGACCCAGGCGCCGTCCTGGCCCAAGCGGCAGATCAGCGTCAACTGGTAGTCTTTGGCGAAACGCTGTGCAGCCGCCACCGGATCACCCTGGCCGCACAATATGGCGATCTCGTCCCGGTTCAACGTCAATAAGGTTTCCGTCTCGCTCAGGCTGGACAGAAACGCCGGCTCCAGCAAGGCGACGCGCGGACCGGGGTCGATCACCCGCAACTGTTCCGACGGCAAGGCCAACAGCCAGGCGCGCAGCGCCCGCCCGCCTTCTCCCGCCAGTTCATAGCCGTTGGCGTACACCAAGGCGTCGGCGGGCAAGGGCAACGCGTCCAGTTGCTCGCGACTCCACTCCCCTTCGCAGCCGGTGATGGAGATGAAGCTGCGCTCTCCGCTGGGCTCCACCATGGCCACGCACCAACCATTGTCGCGATTCGCGTTGCGCAACAGCACCGGCAGTCCCAACTCCCGCATCGCCCGGTCTACCGCCGCGCCCCAGGGCCCGTTGCCCACCGGCATGCCGTTGATCACAGGAGCGTTCAACTGACAAAGCGCCCTCGCCACATTGAAGGCGCAGCCGCCGATTTGGCGCTCCTGCTGCAAGGCCTCTACATCGCCGCCGCTTCGCGGCAGTTCCGGGAGAGTCAGCACCACATCTCCCACAGCGCCGCCCAAAGCCAGAATCGCCTTGGTCGGATGATAACTTGGACACGGAATGGTCATGCGCGTCGCTCCTTCAGCAACAGATACAAGCCGTAAGCCAGCAAGCTGGTTCCAAAAGACACAAACAAGCCAAGGCTGGAATCCGCGAAAACACCCACCGCCAACGGACCGTCGATAAAGCCGGTCTTGCTCACCAGCAGGCCGCAGGCCGCGCCCAGCAGCCAGCACAGCAAGGGCCCGCCGCGAAAGGCCTGCCGCCCCTCGCCGGACAAGGCCGCATCGTCATAACCTTGGCGATGACGCAGCAGCAGGTAATCCAGCACAAACACCGCCTCCCAGGCCGCCAGGAACACGCCGCAGAACAGCAGGAAGGAAATGAAGGGCCCCAGGAAATCGCTGGAGACGAATAAAACGTAAGCGGCGATCGCCAACACGATCAGCGCATTGATGGAAACCGCCTGCGCCTGCCTGACCTTGACGCCTATGGTCAGCAGATTGAGGCTGGCCGAATACAGGCTGAGCACGGCCATGGTCACGATGCCCGCGGTCGCGGTCAGCAGATAGGGCACCGCCATCCAGGCCGGCAGCACCGCGCCGATTTTGGCAATGGGATTGGCCGCGCTGGCCAGGTCCGGAATCTGCGCCGACAGCAGCACGCCAGTGAAGATCAGCAGCATCAAGGGCAGCGACGCCCCCGCCATCACCGCCCCGAAAATGCCGCTGTTGGATGAGCCGGCCCGCTGATAACGGCTATAGTCCGCGCCGGCGATCGCCCAGCTAATGCCGGTGCCCGCGGCGATCACCGACACCGCCGGCCAGAAGCCAGTCAGCCAGTTGCCGTCCGGCCGCGCCATGATGGCGCCCCAGTCAGCCGTCGACGCCACATACAGGATCACCACCAGAGTCATGCTGCCGAAAATCCGGCTTAACCAACTTTGCATCCACACCACGGTAGCCTGTCCCAGCAGGCTGACCACGATGGTCAAGCCGATGAACAAGAACAAACACACAGCGGTCAGCAAACGACTCTCCGCCATGCCCAGCGCCTGGCACAGCGCCGCCAGCGTCAAAGCGCCGGTCACCACGTTGACCGCCTCCCACCCCATCAGATTGAACCAGCTGAAGGCGGTGGGCGCGGCGTTACCGCGCAGTCCGAAGATGGCCCGCGACAAGGTCAGCGTGGAGGTGCGGCCGCGCCGGCCGGCGATGCTGGTCACCCCCACCAGGGCAAAACTGGCCACCCCCAGCGCCGCAGCCAGCAAAGACTGGAAGAAGGACAGCCCGAAGCTGGTGACGATGCCGCCGTAAACCACGCCCAGGATGCCGATATTGGCCGCTAGCCACACCCAGAACAACTCGACGGGCCTCCCCTTGCACTCATGCTCCGGCACTTGTTCGATGCCCGCGCTCTCCAGTCGCCAGCCCTCTGCTGCTTGTACATCGCTCATCTGCTCACCCCCTAAACCGCAATGCGCTCAAAGCCCGCGCGTAAGATTCGAAATCAACGCCATTCACTTTCCGGATGCGCTCCCGCCATTCGGCGGGCAACGCGTCCGCGCCTCGCAAGGCGCCGCATACCGCGGTGGCCATCGCGCCGATGGTGTCGGTGTCGCCGCCCAGATTGGCCGCCAGCACCGCGCAACGGCGCGGGTCGCCTTGCGCGCAATCCACCAAGGCCAAGGCGGTCGGCACCGACTCTATCGTGTCCATGCCGGCCCCCAGCGTGCGGTACAGCTCGGCAACCACGGCCGCATCGTCCCGTCCCCGCAAACGCGCCGCCACCTCGAATCCCCAATCCAAACGCCGGCTCAGCAGAGGGCTGAACGTGGTGATGCGCTCCAGCTGCGCCTGCTCGGCGACCCCAGGCAGTTCTGCCTGGATGCAGGGCCAATCCGCCCCCTCCACCGCTCGGGACACCGCCCAAGCGATAGCCGCGGCCCCGGCCACCGCGATATCGGACTGATGGGTGGGACTGCAGCTTAGCCGCACCGCATGAATAAAAGCCTCGCGGTTCGCGCTGGGTAATAAGCAGCCCAGGGGAGCCACTCGCATCGCCGCCCCGTTGGTAATGCCGTTGGCGCCCAGCGAGTCGATGGACCGGCCGGACAAAATCGCCCTCAGCGCAGCCTTCGAACTGGGTCCTAAAATGTTCTTGTTGAAGGCGTCGACGCCCTCGGCCCAAGCGATGATGTTGGCGGCGATGCGCTCGGGCTCCACCGCCCCGTCGGCGGCGATCAAGGCGTCCATCAATGCAATGGCCTGCTGGGTGTCGTCGGTGAATTCGCCGGCGACAAACTCGGAAGCGGCGAAGTTCTCGGCGGGGCCGGGCAGGAAGTCGTCTATCCAGCCAAAGAACGTCTGCACCTGCCGTTGCGGCCACAGTTCGGAAGGCATGCCCATCGCATCCCCCGCCGCCTGCCCGTAAAGAGCCCCAAGAATGGACTGGTAGCCCTTGCTAATCATTGTCAAACCACTTCTCTCCGCCAGGATGCCAACGCCGAAGTCCGTTTAAGGCCCTGTTTATGGTCTGCTGCAAACGAGCGATACGGCGCTGAAAACGGCTTCAAAATACTCATGTACCGTCTGTACACTCCGCTTTTTCAGCCGTTTTCGCCTTGTCTTGCCCTTGCTCGCGAGATCGTAAACACGTTCTAAGGACTTTGATTGGCATCGTATGATAAGTCCAATGCAAATCCAATAGCACATAACCATACTATTGATCAGGAAAGCATGCCAGAAAGCTTGAGCCGCTCTCCCCATGCCTTCCGGCATTGATTTAGACTGGAACGCGCACGCACAGGAGCTTTCATACGATATGAGCGATATTCTGGAATGCTTGGTCGCCAGCCTACGGCAGCCTGGCACTATGCCGCGTTATCTGATGATCGCCGACGCGCTGGAACAAGCCATCCGGCGACATCAGTTGGCCGAAGGGACTTTCCTGCCGACAGAGCGGCTGATGGCGGAAAAACTGGGGCTGTCGCGCGTCACGATCAGCAAAGCGATGGCGGAGCTGGAGCGCAAGCGGCTGATCACGCGCCAGCAAGGCCAAGGAACACGCGTCGCGCAGGCTTTCCGCTACTCGCTCAATGACAAAGGCGGATTCACCGAGCAAGTACTGCGCAGCGGCGGCAGCGTGGCCAATCAATGGCTGCTGCGGCAGCGTGAACGCGCGCCGGCCGCCATCGCCGGTCTGCTGCGGCTGCCCGCCGACGCGGACATCGCCAAGCTACGCCGCCTGCGGATGATGGACGGCACGCCGGCTGCGCTGGAGACCACCTATATCCCGCTGACCTATCTACCGGAGCCGGAGCGTCTAGAACACTCGCTCTACCAGTGGTGGGAACAGCATGGCGTGGAGATCGGCCATAAGCACTTCCGCCTGGCCTCCTGCCCGGCAGACCCAGACAGCGCCGCCCTATTGCATGTCCAGACCGGTACGCCGCTGCTGCGCATCCAGCAGACTAGTTTGAACTCGGCGGAACAGGTATTGGAATTCAGCGAAGTTTTGTGCCGCAGCGATCTCTATGAATTCGAGGTGCGGCTTTAAGAGAGGCCGAAAAAAAACCCGCCCAGCGCCTGGCTGTGCGGGTCGTTTTCGTCTCGTGGACGGTTTTGCCGTAGTGGTGCCCCGGGCCGGAATCGAACCGGCACGACCGAAGTCGAGGGATTTTAAGTCCCTTGTGTCTACCAATTTCACCACCGGGGCGGGCAAAGAGACGGCGATTCTATCCCAGAGCCGGCCCGCTGGCAAACAGGGATGGCAATCAAGGCCATGGCACGCCGCTACGGAGAACTGCGGACTTGATTCCAATCCGTGATAAAAGAGAAAAAACCACTCTGAGCTTGGCGATTACGAGTGCGGGCCAAACAAAGCAAAAGCCCCGCAAGTCTTTGACTTACGGGGCTTTAACTGGAGGCGGGGGTCGGAATCGAACCGGCGTAGACGGATTTGCAATCCGCTGCATAACCACTTTGCTACCCCGCCGTTACCGGCGAACTGTCAGCTTACGCTGACCGTTGTGAATTTGGAGCGGGAAACGAGGCTCGAACTCGCGACCTCAACCTTGGCAAGGTTGCGCTCTACCAACTGAGCTATTCCCGCAGGGTACGGCAACAACAAGCATGCGGACACTGGAGCGGGAAACGAGGCTCGAACTCGCGACCTCAACCTTGGCAAGGTTGCGCTCTACCAACTGAGCTATTCCCGCGTCGCACAATGCTATTGCAGAAGTTTTGGAGCGGGAAACGAGGCTCGAACTCGCGACCTCAACCTTGGCAAGGTTGCGCTCTACCAACTGAGCTATTCCCGCGTCGCATAACGCTATTGCAGAGGATTTGGAGCGGGAAACGAGGCTCGAACTCGCGACCTCAACCTTGGCAAGGTTGCGCTCTACCAACTGAGCTATTCCCGCATTCAAAACTGCTGCAATACTTCTGCTTTCTCTTCGCTGCTGCTGGAGCAGCGCTGAGAGATGCGAATTATAAGGATTTATCAGGCACTGTCAACACTTCAAACATCAATTTTTTTCCCGGAAAACTCCTTGGCAGCCATCCGAAGATAATAAACCATTGACCACAAAGTCAAAATCACCGCCAAAACCATGAAGGCGTTGCCCAAAATTAATGTGGAGACGCCGGGAAGCAGCGGCCCGGCATAGAGCAGCAATAGAATAGCCACCATCTGCGCCGTGGTTTTGAGCTTGCCGATATAGGCCACCGCCACGCTCTTGCGAGTGCCCATTTCCGCCATCCATTCGCGCAGCGCGGAAATCGCGATCTCGCGGCCGATGATGATCATAGCCATCCAGCCCTCGGTGCGCCCCATCTGAACCAGCAGGATCAAGGCCGCGGCGACGATCAGCTTGTCCGCCACCGGGTCCAGGAAAGCGCCGAAGGCCGAGGTCTGCCCCAGCTTGCGCGCCAGGTAGCCGTCCAGCCAATCGGTGATCGCCGCCAATGCGAAGATGGCGGCGCCTACCTGATTGCGGCTTTGCAGCAGCAGGACGGAATCCGGCAAAAAGAAAACCGCTACGCAGATAGGGATCAGGGCAACCCTGAGCCAGGTCAGGAATATCGGCAAATTGAAGGGCATCGGTGTCAGTAATCTTATTGTTTGCGGCTCGGTCAAAAACTGCGCGCTCGCCCCAAGCCACAACGGGACGCACAGCGATGGTTACAGTGTATAAACGATGGCGCGCCGGCAATCAATGCAGCGCGTTGTAAATCTTCTCCGCCAGCGTGCGACTGATGCCGTCCACCTGAGCCAGGTCGTCCATGCTGGCGGCGGCCACGCCGCGCAGGCCGCCAAAACGCATCAGCAGCTGTTGCCGCCGCTTGGCCCCCACCCCCGGAATCTCCTCCAATGTGGACGCGGTGCGCGCCTTGGCGCGCCGCGCGCGGTGGCCGGTGATAGCGAAGCGGTGGGCCTCGTCGCGCACCGTCTGGATCAAATGCAGCGCAGGATGGTCCTGCCTCAACTGCAGGCTCTTGTCCAGATACGGCAGGATCAACGTTTCCAGGCCCGGCTTGCGCTCTTCGCCCTTGGCGATGCCGACGATGGGCAGGTTCAGGCCGATTTCGGCGAACACCTCCAAGGCCACGCCCACCTGCCCTTTGCCGCCGTCGATGAACACAGCATCCGGCAACTTGCCCTCTCCCGCCGCCAGCTTGCCGTAGCGACGTGACAGAACTTCGCGCATCGCGGCGTAATCGTCGCCGGGCTTGGCGGTTTCAATATTGTAGCGCCGGTATTCGCTTGGCTGCATCGCGCCCTTATCGTAGATCACGCAGGAAGCCACCGTGGCTTCTCCCATGGTGTGACTGATATCGAAGCATTCAAAGCGGCCGGCGCCCTCCAACTCCAATACCTCGTTGAGCTGGGCCAGCCGCTGGTTCTGGGTGGCTTTGCTGTTGGCCCGCTGCATGATGGCCAGCTCGGCGTTCTTTTCCGCCATTTCCAGCCATACCCGCCGCTCCCCTATGGGGTTGCTGGCGATGGCCAGCTTGCGCTCGGCTTGCCGCTCCAGGTGCTGACGCAAGGTATCGGAAATTTCGCCGTTGATGATGATGGCCGGCGGCAAGGGCGCGCCCAGATAATGCTGGGCCAGGAAGGCCTCCAGGCTGTCCGCCAGTTCGCCCTCCTCCCCGCTGACCGGGAAAAAGCTTTTGTCGCCCAAATGACGGCCGCCGCGAATCATCACCAGATTGACGCAAAGCATGCCTTCCCGCTGTACCGCGGCCACCACGTCGCAATCTTGCTGGCTGGAGTTGCTGGAAACGAACTGCTTCTCCTGCACCCGCGCCAGCGCCTGAATCTGGTCTCGCAGCTCCGCCGCCTGCTCGAACTCCATCGCCTCGGCCGCTGCCATCATGCGCTGGGTCAAACCGTCGATCAGCTCGCTCTGGCGGCCTTGCAGGAAAGCCACCGCGCTGGCCACGTCGCGCGCGTAGTCTTCCTTGGAGACATGATCAACGCAAGGCCCGGAACAGCGCTTGATCTGATACAGCAAACAGGGGCGGGAACGGTTGGCGAACACCGCGTCTTCGCAGGTGCGAAGCCGGAACACTTTTTGCAGGATCTGGATGCTCTCGCGCACCGCGTAGCCGTTGGGATACGGGCCGAAATACTGGTTCGGACGCTTGGGGTCGCCGCGGTAATAGGCCATCTGCGGAAAGGCGTGGCCGGTCAACATCAGATAGGGATAGGACTTGTCGTCGCGAAACAGAATGTTGTAACGCGGCGTCAATGCCTTGATCAGATTGTTTTCCAGGATCAGCGCTTCCGCTTCGGAGCGCGTAACCGTGGTTTCAATATCGGCGATCTGGCGCACCATCAGCTGGATGCGCGGCGACTGGTCGTTCTTCTGAAAGTAGGAACTGACCCGCCGTTTCAAATCGATGGCTTTGCCGACATAAAGCACGCTGCCCGACGCGTCGAGCATTCGATACACGCCGGGCAGATTGGGTAGGGAAACCAATACCGCCTTGTAGTCAAAAACCGTTTTCGCCACTTATTTTCCACACCAGATCTGCACATTGGCCTGCGCCTGGGCGATCAGTTCATTGCGCTGGGCGTCCGAGGCCAGCGCATTGGAACCCGGCATGCGGATGCGGCTATTGGTCTGCACCGTGGCCAGTTGAGTGCGGGCGTTCTGGCAATTCTGCTCGCGGATCTTGGCGTTGGCCTCCGCGACCTTGGCGTTCTCCGCGGCGATCCTGGCGTTTTCCCCGCTCGCGTCCTTGTCCGCGGCCTTTTTGCTTTCCTTGACCGGCGCCGAGGCGGGCGCCGGCACGCGCGTATTCATGCGGCGGGCGTTGACGCTGGGCGGCGGCTGATCCGAGTACACGGTTTTTCCGGCCTCGTCCTTCCATACATAGACTTCCGCGCTGGCGGCGGCGGAGCCCAGCAAAGCCAGCAAAAAGGTCCATACTAAGGTTGACTTCATCATCGACTCCCTGACCCGAATTGCGCTGCAGATACTCAAATTGTAAGGCCTGCGCGGCCGGTCGGCAAAAAGGTAACAGGGTTGCGGGCGGAAAGCCCGTTTTTTTGCAATAGCGGCAATGCCTCGGTATAATGCCGCTTTGCCGCAAAGGAAACGCCAAGATGCGTATCATCGAGAAAGCCTATACTTTCGACGACGTTCTCCTCGTCCCGGCCCACTCTGAAGTTCTGCCGCGCGACGTAGTCCTCTCCACCAAGCTTACCCGCAACATCACCCTGAACCTGCCCTTGGTGTCCGCCGCCATGGACACGGTGACCGAAGCCCGTCTTGCCATCGCCATGGCTCAAGAAGGCGGTATCGGCATCGTGCACAAAAACATGGACCCCGCGAAACAAGCCAGCGAAGTGTCCAAGGTGAAACGCCATGAAAGCGGCGTGGTCAAGGATCCCATCACCATCGCCCCGGACATGCTGGTGCGCGACTTGGTGCTGCTGACCCGCCACCACAAGATTTCCGGCCTGCCGGTGATCGAAAACGGCAAGGTGGTCGGCATCGTCACCAACCGCGACCTGCGCTTCGAGACCCGCCTGGACCAGACCGTCGGCTCCATCATGACCCCGCGCGAGCGTCTGATCACCGTCAAGGAAGGCGCCAGCATCGACGAGGCCCGCGAGTTGATGCATACCCACCGCCTAGAGCGCGTGCTGGTGATCAACGACGCCTGGGAGTTGAAGGGCCTGATCACGGTCAAGGACATCATCAAGACCAGCGAGCACCCCAACGCCAATAAAGACAGCCAAGGCCGTCTGCGCGTGGGCGCGGCCGTCGGCACCGGCGGAGACACCGAAGAGCGCGTGATCGCGCTGGTGAAGGCCGGCGTGGACGTGATCGTGGTCGATACCGCCCACGGCCACAGCCAGGGCGTGATTGAGCGCGTGCGTTGGGTGAAGAAGAATTTCCCGCAAGTGGACGTGATCGGCGGCAACATCGCCACCGCCGCCGCCGCGATGGCGCTGGTTGACGCCGGCGCCGACGGCGTCAAGGTCGGCATCGGCCCCGGCTCCATCTGCACCACCCGCATCGTAGCCGGCGTGGGCGTGCCGCAGCTGACCGCCATCCACAATGTATCCGAGGCGCTGAAAGGCACCGGCGTGCCGATGATCGCCGACGGCGGCATCCGCTTCTCCGGCGACATCTCCAAGGCGCTGGCCGCAGGCGGCAACTGCGTGATGCTGGGCGGCATGTTCGCCGGCACCGAGGAAGCCCCCGGCGAAGTCGAGCTGTTCCAGGGCCGCTCCTACAAGTCCTACCGCGGCATGGGCAGCCTGGGCGCGATGAGCCAGGGCTCGTCCGACCGCTACTTCCAGGACAACGAAGGCAATGTGGAAAAGCTGGTGCCGGAAGGCATCGAAGGCCGCGTGCCGTACAAGGGCTCCATCGGCCAGGTGATCCACCAGTTGGTGGGCGGCCTGCGCTCCTCGATGGGCTACCTTGGCTGCGCCACCATCGCCGACATGCACGCCAAAGCGGAATTCGTGGAAATCACCTCCGCCGGCATCCAGGAGTCTCACGTCCACGACGTGCAGATCACCAAGGAAGCGCCGAACTACCACGTATCCCGCTAAGAATCTGTTTACGATCTGCTGCGCGTCGGCGATACGGCGTTGAAAACAACTTCGAAATGCTCATGTACTCCATGTACATTCCGCTTTCTCAGTTGTTTTCGCCTTGTCTCGCTCTAGCTCGCAAGATCGTAAGTACGCTCTAGGGTCGTCCTTTACGGCAAAACCCGCGCCAAACGGCGCGGGTTTTTTCATGGTTGAACCACAAGCGCGGTCAGGCCAGCGACAACATCAGCCGCGTGCGCAAGGCTGTGGGCGGATTGTCGTAAGGCGAATTCAAATACTCTTCCACGCACGGCACGCCGCCAAGCGCGCGCCCGCTGCCGGGCAGCCAGTGCCGGTACAACCAGGACCAGACCGTGGACAGCTCCGCGTACGGTCCCAGGTGCGTCACGCAAGCGTACTCCCCGGCGGGAATCTCCCCCCATTCAAACCCATCCGGCAGCGGCCGCTCCTGCCAGGAATCCGGCACAGTCACGCAGGCGATGGAGCGCAGCTTGGCTTCCTCCGTTTGTTCCGCATCATCCAGATACATGCCGAATACGCGACCTGGCGCGTCGCCGACTGCGCAACCCGGACTGATGGCCTGCAAAGCGCCAAAGGCTTGGCCGATCTCCATATAACTGCCGACATGGCGGCGCATCAGCACCTTCAGCCCCTTATCCTGCTTGAGCAATGTCACTTCATGCATAACGGTCTCCCAGTCTTGCCTAGAAATGAACGCTCTGCGCTGGCGATAGCGGCCCGGACTCTCGCCGTAAGCCCTGGCGAAGGCCCGGACGAAAGCCGCGGTGCCGCCGTAGCCAGCACGCGCCGCCACCCTCGACAAAGGGAGCGAGCCGCCGTCCAACTGCCCGGCCGCGCGATGCAGCAACAGCCGCTGCCGGGTCTCCCCCACCGTTTCGGCCATCAGGCCGCGATACACGCGGTGAAAGTGAAAGGGCGACAAGCAAGCCTCCTCCGCCAACCTTTCCAGCGGCACCGGCCCATCCAGATGGCGCCACAGGTAGTCCAGCACCCGCAGCATCCGCCATAAATACGGCGAATCCGGGCCGCCGTTGCGATAGAGCGTTCTCATGAAGTGAGCTTATCCCGCATCGATTGATTCGTTTTGCTGAGTTGGCTGTTGCAGCAGCAGCCATTGCATGCTCTGGCACACATCCACCACGAAATCCCACACCACGCGATAGCGCAGCGTGCGGCGGATGTCGCTGCGGCCGCTGATCCAGTACGAGCGGATGATGCGCAGCTCCGGCAGTAGTTGACGCAGCCGCGCGTCGTCGTAGGTCAGGTAATACGGTAGCACCGCAATGCCGCCGTCGGCCAGCGCCGCCTGCTGCTGGCCCACCACGCTGGTGCAGCGCAGATTAATCAGCGGGTTGCGGCACAGACCGCGGTGAAACATCAGTTCGCGCGAGAACAGCAAGTCGTCGACATAGCCGACGATGGGATGCCCGGCCAGGTCCTCGCGCTCGCGAATGGGCTCATGCGCGTCCAGATAGGTCGGTGTCGCGTACAAGCCCAGGCAGTAATCGGTCAGCTTGCGCGTCACCACCATATTGGCCTGCGGCCGCTCCAGCGCGATGGCGATGTCCACCTCGCGGTTGGTGATGCTGACGAAGCGCGGCACCGACACCAGGTCGATCTCCAGCGCCGGATAGCGCGCCATCAGCCGCGGCAAGTGCCGCGACAGGAATAAGGAACCCAAGCCTTCCGGCGCGCCCAAGCGCACCAGGCCGGCCACCTCCACATGCCCCACCCTCGCCTCGTCCTGCATCCGGGACGCGGTGTTTTCCAGTTGCTCCGCCAGCGGCAGCAGCTGCCGGCCTGCCGCGGTCAACTGATATCCGTCCGGCTGCTGCACAAACAACGGCTGGCCCAACTGCCGCTCCAACTGCTCGATATGCCTGGCCACTGTCGCATGGGTGGTACGCAGTTGCCGGGCCGCCGCCAGCAGTTTGCCGCTGCGCTGCAAGGCCAGAAAATAACGGATGTCGTTCCAGTCGAACATTGCACCCTCCTCGCGTTTATGGTGCGCTTGCACACAACGATGGCAAGCTTCAACTGCACTGCTGTTAGAAAACTAACAGCCATTGTTCCGCTCTGGCTATTCCCAGTCCGGCCCGGCTTGATCTTATATGGTGGCGATACTGACGTCATAGGAAAGCGCGGCATGCAGGTATTGGCGGAGACATTCGACTACATCATCGTCGGCGCGGGCAGCGCCGGTTGCCTGCTGGCCAACCGCCTGTCGCGCAATCCGCGGCTCCGCGTGCTGCTACTGGAAGCCGGCGGCGAGGACAACTACCCCTGGATACACATCCCGGTGGGCTACCTCTACTGCATCGGCAATCCGCGCACCGACTGGTGCCTGCGCACCGCGCCCGAGCCCAGCCTTGGCGGGCGCAGCCTCAACTACCCGCGCGGCAAAGTGCTGGGCGGCTGCTCCTCGATCAACGGCATGATCTATATGCGCGGCCAGGCCGCGGACTACGACGGCTGGGCGGCCCAGGGCTGCCCCGGCTGGAGTTGGGACGAAGTGCTGCCGGACTTTTTGCGCATGGAGGACCACTTCGACAGCGCCCGCGCCCAGCACGGCCACGGCGGCGAATGGCGGGTGGAACGGCAGCGGCTGTCCTGGAAGATTCTGGACGCTTTCCGCGACGCGGCGGAGCAGAGCGGCATCGCCCCAGTGGACGACTTCAATCGCGGGGACAACGCCGGCTGCGGCTATTTCGAAGTCAACCAACGGGGCGGGCTGCGCTGGAACACCGCCAAAGCCTTTCTACGCCCCGCGCGCCAGCGCCCCAACCTCACTGTACTGACCCATGCCGAGGCGGAAACCTTGCTGCTGGAGGACGGCCGCGCCATCGGTATTGCATTCCTGCAACAGCGGCAGCGCTGGCAAGCGCGCTGCCGCGGCGAAATCATCCTGGCCGCCGGCGCCGTCGGCTCCCCGCTTTTGTTGCAGCGCAGCGGCATCGGCCCCGCCGCGCTGCTGCAAGAACACGGCGTCGCCGTGCGTCATGCGCTGCCCGGTGTCGGCGCCAACCTGCAAGACCATCTGCAACTGCGCATGGTGTTCAAGGTCAGCGGCGCGCGCACGCTGAACCAGCTGGCCAATAGCTGGACCGGCAAGCTGGCCATGGGCTGGGAATACCTGTGGCGGCGCAGCGGACCGCTGGCGATGGCCCCCAGTCAGCTGGGCGCCTTCGCCAAATCCGGCCCGGAACAGCCACGCGCCAACCTGGAATACCATGTGCAACCGCTGTCGCTGGAACGCTTCGGCGAACCGCTGCACCCCTTCCCCGCCTTCACCGCCTCGGTATGCGATCTACGCCCGCTCAGCCGCGGCCGGGTCGCCATCGGAGGCGCGGGGCTGGATGCCGCGCCGCTGATCCAGCCCAACTATCTCAGCCACCCGCAGGATCGCGCCGTCGCGGTGGCCGCGCTGCGGCTGACCCGACGCATCGTCGCCGCGCCGGCGCTCACGCGCTACCGGCCGGAGGAATACCTGCCCGGCCTCGCCGCCCAGAGCGACGAGGAACTGGCCGCCGCCGCCGGCCGCATCGGCACCACCATTTTCCATCCGGTAGGCACCTGCAAAATGGGACAGGATACCGATGCGGTAGTCGATGCCAGACTGCGCGTTCACGGACTATCCGGATTAAGAGTGGCGGACGCCTCCATCATGCCCTCCATCACCTCGGGCAACACCAATTCGCCCACGCTGATGATCGCGGAGAAAGCCTCCCGCATGATTTTGCAAGACCGCCCCGCGCCGGACTGAGCGGCGCTGCGCAACATCGGCCCACCCAAACAGAGGAAGCCCACTTCCCGACCCACAACTTGTCGCAAAGAGGAGACAGCACCATGAGCAGCACCCTGACGCCCGCCGCCACGGCGGGGCACACGATCAGCAGCTCCGAGCGCAAAGTGATCTTCGCCTCGTCGCTGGGCACCGTTTTCGAGTGGTACGACTTTTTCCTGTACGGCGCGCTGGCCGCGGTGATCAGTAAACAGTTCTTCGCCGGCGTCAATGAAACCACCGCCTTCATCTTCGCGCTGATGACCTTCGCCGCCGGCTTCCTGGTGCGGCCGTTCGGCGCGCTGCTGTTCGGCCGGCTGGGCGACATGATAGGCCGCAAATACACCTTTCTCGCCACCATCCTGATCATGGGCGTCTCCACCTTCCTGGTGGGCCTGCTGCCCGGCTACGCCAGCATAGGCATCGCCGCGCCCATCCTGCTGGTGCTGCTGCGCATGTTGCAGGGCCTGGCGATAGGCGGCGAATACGGCGGCGCGGCCATCTACGTGGCCGAGCACGCGCCGGACCACAAACGCGGCGCCTACACCAGCTGGATCCAGGTCACCGCCACTGCCGGCCTGCTGCTGTCCCTGCTGGTGATCCTGGCCTGCCGCAAACTCACCGGCCCGGCTTTCGACGACTGGGGCTGGCGCTTGCCCTTCCTGCTGTCGCTGGCGCTGCTGGCCATCTCCACCTGGATACGGCTGTCGATGCACGAGTCGCCGGCCTTCCTGAAAATGAAGGCCGAGGGCAAGCACTCCAAGGCGCCGCTGACCGAATCCTTCACCAACTGGAAAAATCTGCGCATCGTGCTCACCGCCCTGTTCGGCATCAACGGCGGCCAGGCGGTCACTTTCTACTGCGCGCAGTTCTATTCGCTGTTCTTCCTCACCCAAATCCTCAAGGTCGACTCACAGATCGCCACCCAGTTGCTGGTGGTTTCCCTGCTGATCGCCGCCCCGCTATTTCTGTACTTCGGCTACCTGTCCGACCGGATCGGCCGCAAGCCGGTGATGTTGACCGGCCTGCTTCTAGCGGCTCTGCTGACCTTTCCCGCCTTCAAATGGCTGACCGCCTACGCCAGCCCGGACATCGCCAACGCCGCGCGCCAGGCGCCGGTGGTGGTGGTGGCGGACCCGGCCAGCTGCCGTTTCCAGTTTGATCCGGTGGGCAAGGCCAAACTCAACACCAGCTGTGACCAGGCCAAGGCCTTGCTGGCCAAGAACGGCGTGCCCTACCAGCGTGAGGCCGCGCCCGCCGGCGGCGAAACCCAGATCAAGGTGGGCGGACAGACGCTGACCGGCTTCGACAAGGCCGCGCTGCTGGCCGCGCTGAAACAGGCCGGCTACCCGGACAAGGCCGACCCGGACAAGATCCACTACCCGATGGTGATAGCGGTGCTGGTGCTGCTCAGCCTGATCGCCGCCATGGTCTACGGCCCGCTGGCCGCCACCATGGTGGAGCTGTTCCCCACCCGCATCCGCTATACCTCGATGTCGCTGCCGTATCACATCGGCAACGGCTGGATAGGCGGCCTGTTCCCCACCGTGGCGTTCTCGCTGGTGGTCTACACCGGCGACATCCTCTACGGCCTGTGGTATCCGGTCATCGTCTACAGCGTCAGCTTCGTGGTCTGCCTGTTGGGCTTGAAGGAGACGCACCGCGCCGACATCCATCAATAAGCTCCTTCCCACGCGCACGGCGGACCTCCCGGTTCGCCGTGTTTCTGGGTAGACTGGGGCTTTCGTCCCACCGCCCGCGCCGCCATGCCGATTCAACGTCTCAGCCAGTCCGAAACCCTGATCCTCAACCGCCACCGCTATCATCTGCGCCGCTGGGGCCCTAGCAATGCGCCGCTGCTGGTGCTGCTGCACGGCTGGATGGACAGCTCGGCCACCTTCCAATTCCTGGTGGACGCGCTGCCGGACGGCTGGCAAGTGGCGGCGCCGGACTGGCGCGGCTTTGGCGACAGCGACTGGAACCACGGCAGCTATTACTTCCCCGATTACCTGGCCGACCTCGACGCGCTGCTGGACGCGCTGTCGCCGCAACAGCCGGTCAAGCTGCTGGGCCACAGCATGGGCTCGATGGTCGCCGGCATCTACGCCGGCACCCGCCCCGAGCGCATAGAAAAGCTGGTGCTGGCCGAAGGCTTCGGCCTGGCCGCCACCAAGCCGGCGGAAGCGCCTGGCCGCTACGCGCGCTGGCTGCGCGAAACCCGCGCGGCGCCCGAGTTCGGCGACTTGCAATCACTGGACGCCGTGGCCGCCAAGCTGCTGGAACGCAACCCCAGGCTGACGTCGGAGCGGGCCCAATGGCTGGCGGGCGAACTGACCCGGCAGCGGGACGACGGCCTCTACTACCGCGCCGACCCGCGCCACAAAATGGTCAACCCGGTGCTGTACCGGCTGGAGGAAGCGATGGCCTGCTGGCAGCGCATCAGCGCGCCGGTGCTGTGGGCGCTGGGCGGCGACACCGACGACCACCCGCTGGCCAAGAGCGTGGCCGCCAGCATACCGCAGCGTCGCGCCTGCTTCGCCCAACTGCAAGAAATCGTGATTGCCGACGCCGGCCATATGCTGCAATGGGAACAGCCGGAAGCGCTGGCGGCGGCGATCCACGCGTTTTTCAGCCAACCCCAATAAGAACGTGTTTACGATCTCGCGAGCTAGGGTGAGACAAGGCGAAAACCGCTGAAAAAGCGGAGTGTACACACGGTATATGCGCATTTTGAAGATGCACTCACCGAGCCACGTTTCACGACGCGTAGCAGATCGTAAACAGGCTCCAAGAACCGCTAACAAAACCGCGTAGCGTACCTGAGCCAAGCCGCACCGACGCAGGCAGTACTAGTAGTAGGACAAGGAGGTGCAACGCAGGATCAGGGGTTTTGTTAGCGGGCCTAAAAAAAGCGCGGCCTAGCCGCGCTTTTCATGGTTGACCTACCAAATCAAACACCTAAATAACGCCGCTCCAGATGCGCCTTGAAGTGCGCCGGGTTCAGCGTCTCGCCGGTGGCGCGGCGTACCAGCTCGTCCGTGCTCCAACGGCTACCCTGGCTCCAGATATTGGCGTTCAACCAATCAAAAATAGGCTCCAGATTGCCAGCCGCCACCTTCGCGTCCAGCTCCGGTTCAGCGCGGCGCAGGCTGGCGAAATACTGCGCCGCGTACATCGCGCCCAGCGTGTAGCTGGGGAAATAGCCGAAGCCGCCATCGGTCCAGTGGATGTCCTGCATGCAGCCATTGGTGTAATTGCCGCGGGTGTCCACGCCCAGATAAGCTATCATCTTTTCGTCCCACAGCACCGGAATATCCTCGGCCTCGATCTCGCCGTCCATCAGTGCGCGCTCGATCTCGAAACGCAGAATCACATGCGCCGGATAACACAACTCGTCCGCGTCCACACGGATGTAACCCGGCTGCACCCGGCTGTACAAACGCTGCAGATTATCCAGCGCAAACGCAGGCTGCTCGCCAAAATGGCTGCGGATCAGCGGAGCGATCAACTGCAGGAAGGCCGGGCTGCGGCCCAGTTGCATCTCGAAGGACAGGCTCTGGCTTTCATGGATGCCCATGGAGCGCGCGCGGCCCAGCGGCTGCTCCAGCCAGTCCTTGGGCAGATTCTGCTCGTAACGGGCGTGGCCGGTTTCGTGGACGATGCCCATCAGACTCTGGACGAAATCATCGTCGCGGTAGCGGGTGGTGATGCGCACATCCTCCGGCACCCCGCCGCAGAAGGGATGGCTGCTGACATCCAGCCGGCCGCCATCAAAATCGAAGCGCAGCAGTTTCATCGCCTCCACGCCCAGCGCGCGCTGCCGCTCCACCGCGAACGGCCCTACCGGCTCAATCACCGTTTCCGACGCCTGCTTGGCGCGCGTGCGGTCGATCAGGCCCGGCAGCCAGGATTTCACCTCGGCGAAAATGCGCTCGATCTCCACGCTCTTCATCCCCGGCTCGTACTTGTCCATCAGCGCGTCGTAGCGGCTGCCGCCGCTGGCCTCGGCCAGCAGACGGCCCTCCTCGCGCGACAGCTTGACCACTTCGCGCAGGTTTTCCAGAAAACCCTTCCAGTCGTTGGCCGGGCGCTGGCTGCGCCAGGCGTGCTCGCAGCGCGCGCCGGCCAGGGTCTTGGCCTCCACCAGCTCCGCCGGCAGCAGATTGGCCTGCGCCCACTCGCGGCGCATTTCGCGCAGATTGGCGCGCTGCAGCTCGTCCAGGTTTTCCTGCTCCGCCGCGTCCAACTGTTCCTTCAGCTGCGGCGCGGTGATGATGCCGTGGGTCAGCACCCCCAGCTCCGCCAGCGCGGCGGCGCGGGCGTTGTTGCCCTTGCTCGGCATCATTGCCGCCTGGTCCCAACCGGCGATGGCGCCAAGGTGGCTAAAGCGGTGCAAGCGGGCGAAAGTGTGGGTCAATGCCTGGTAGGCGGATGTGTGCGTCATCTTGTCTCCTCTATAAAAGAACCGGTTTACGGGCTGCTGCGCGTCGGCGATACGGCGTTGAGAACCGCTTCAGAATGCTCATGTAGTCTTGTACATTGCGCTTCTTCAGCAGTTTGCGCCTTGTCTCGCTCTAGCTCGCGAGATCATAAACACGCTCTACTTGTAAAAGCATGATGCCATCAGACTATTTGATCTGACAACTTCCGCCCCAAAACCCGCAAAAGCCGCGTATTGACAAGGATTTTGATTTTGTACATTATCAATATCCCATGACTAGCATGAGGTAAAATCATGCCATCCATCGCCGCTCAACTCTTCCTCGCCTACCTGGACCGCGACTGGGAGCGCGCGCGCCGCTTGCTGTGCGACGACGCCGTGATGCTATGGCATTGCAGCGGCGAGTGTTTCCGCGGCGCGGAAGCCATCGTCCACGTCAACCGCGTTTATCCAGAGGGCTGGAGCATCCGCCTGCTGCAGGACAATCTACTGACCGACGGCCGCTGGCACGTGGTGGCGCAAGTGGACCACGGCGCGGCGCGCTTCTTCGCCAATTCGCTGTTCACGCTGGAGCACGGGCTGATCAGCCAGATAGAGGAATACTGGGCCAGCGCCGAAGCGCCGCCGGCCTGGCGCCGGGGCTTGCCGGGCAGGGCCCGGCTTGAGGCTACGGTGGTGGAAGCATCTGGAATGGAATAGCGGACCGGTCAGCCCGCCTCACGCCGCCGGCTGGCCGGCGTTGCGCGCTTGGGCTTGCGGGAATTGATGCCAATAGTAGAAATACTCGCGCACCAGCAGCAGAAAAATGTTTTTTAGCTCCGCATCGCGCAGATGCAGCAACACCGCGTCCACCATCATGCGGAAGCTGTCGCCCTGGATGGGCTGGCCGTCCAATAGATAAAGCAAGGATTTGAGCAGGCGCTCGCGCAGATGGATGTCCGGCTCGGACATGCCGTCCTCGAACAGTTTGCCCAGGTAGAGGCCCAGCGACGGCGGGAAGCGGGAGAAACCATCGCGTTCCATTCGCGTCAACAGGCCTTCCCAGTCCGTCTCCAGCCAAACCCGCACATTGCGCACCGAAAAACCGCTGCGCGCGGTGATCTCCACCACTTTCTTGGTATCGCCGAGCCAGAAGTAATAGAACTCGCGGGTACAGGTCAGCGCCAGCACCTGCTCGTCCGGCGCGCAGGCCTGCAACAAACGCTCGCAAGGAACGCGAAACCCTTCGGCGCTGCGCTCGACGCCATCCAGCCAGGGCAACATCTGCTCCAAAATGCGACGCCTCTCGTCGATCACTTGGGCAGGCGCGCCCTGACGCGCCAGCAATCGCATATAAGCCTCCAGCGCCGCCTTCAAATCGCTCATGCCCTTTCCCCAGCCCTCCCGGTCTTGCCCGCCCTTCCCCGCGCCGCTCGCGCTCTTCGGCACAGCCGGTGGACTGTTCTTATTTTCGGACAGAAATGTTGCAGACTCCAGACGGGATTCACGGCGACGTCGGCGTTTTTCTAACGCGCCTGGCTGGAAACAGCTTCTCAGGCCGGCGTCAGGCTCAAGCGCAAATCCGCGCCCACCATTCGCACATCGCGGATATTCAGCTTCTGCTTATCGGCCAAGTCCTCCAGCGCCGGCCAGGCAAACAGGCCGCGCGCGGCGTCGCCGGCCAGCGACGGCGCCAGATAAAGCACGATCTCGTCCACCAGCCCGGCGCGCAGCAGCGCGCCGTTGAGGCCGGCCCCCGCTTCCACCATCAGCATATTGACGCCGCGCTGCGCCAAGGACGCCAGCAAGGCAGGCAGGTCGGCATGGCCGTCGGCCTGCCGCGGCAAGGTCAGTATCTCCGCGCCGGCGCGATAAGGCCGCAGACGCGTTTCCTCATGGTTGCAGGTGGCCAGCACAGTGCTTCCGTCCTGGTAGATGCGCTGCGTCGGCGCAGTGCGCAGATCGCTGTCCAGCACCACGCGCAGCGGCTGGCGCTCGCAGGGGACTTCGCGCACCGTCAGTTGCGGATCGTCGGCCAACACCGTGCCGCTGCCAGTGAGCACCGCGCAATGCTCGGCACGCAGACGATGCACGTCGCGCCGCGCCTCGGGTCCGGTGATCCACTGGCTGCGGCCGTTGAGCAAGGCGGTCTTGCCATCCAGCGTGGCGGCGGCCTTGAGCATGACCCACGGGCGGCCGCGCTCAACCCGCGACAAGAAGCCGCGATGTACTTGTCTCGCCTCCGCCTCCATCAGCCCGGCGTCGGCGTCTACGCCAGCGGCCCGCAACATGGCCAAACCGCGGCCGGACACTTCGTGGTAGGGGTCCACCATCGCCGCAGCCACTCGGGCCACGCCTTCGTCGATCAAACGCCGCGCGCACGGCGGAGTTCGACCGTGGTGGCTGCAGGGTTCCAGCGTGACATAGGCGGTGGCGCCGCGTGGGGATAGGCCACGCGACAGGCAGTCCTTGATCGCCTGGATTTCCGCGTGATCGCCGCCCACTTGCAGGGTGGCGCCCTCTCCAATCACCGCGCCGTCGCGCACCAACACGCAACCCACGCCCGGATTGGGCGCGGCGCGGCGAGTAGCCTCGGCGGCCAGCCGCAGCGCGCGCTGCATGTAACGATGGTCATCGGCGGAGTCGTTCATGTTTCATTGCTTCCATTCATGAGCCAGCAAGCTGTACTGCCTGGCGTCGCAGTAGCGGCCTTGCAGCAGCAGGTATTCGCGCAGCAGGCCTTCAAAACGGAAGCCCAGCCGCTCCGCCACCGCGCAGCTGCGGTGATTGGCCGCCGCCGCGTCTATCGCCACCCGGTGCAGGCCCAATGGGCCGAAAGCCTCGTTCAGCAGTTGCGTCAGCGCCGCCTGCATCACTCCCTGGCCCACCTGACGGCGGTCCAGCCAATAACCGACGAAGGCGTGGCGGTTCAAGGCGTCAACGGAGTGCAGATCACAAACGCCGGCCAGCTCGCCGCCGCGCAACACCAGCCAAGTATAGGCTTTGCCGATCTGACGGCTGACGGCGGCGGACTGCAGAAAGGCGCGGGAGTCGGACTCGGAACGGGTCAGCGGCTCCCACGGCATCCATGGCCGCAGCGCGTCGCGGTTGGCGTTGATCAAGGCGAACAGCGCCGGCGCGTCGGACAGCTCAGGCGCGCTCAGCGAAACATGGGCAGGCAGGGGTTCAGACATGCAGGCACCCGCAAGGACGGAAGAATGGAGCAGTCTACTCCAGCCTCCCGCCGGGAGGTCAATGCGAAGACTTCTGGATTTCCTTGATCGCGTCGGAAAACTCGGACACGTCCTGAAAACTGCGGTAGACCGAGGCGAAACGCACATAGGCCACCTTGTCCAGGCGGGCCAGTTCGTTCATCACCATTTCGCCGATCTCGCGGCTGGACACTTCCCGCTCGCCCAGTTGCAGCAACTTGTGACAGATGCGGTCTATCGCTTCGTCCACCAGCGCGGTGGGCACCGGGCGTTTGTGCAGCGCGCGCAGGAAGCTGGTGCGAACTTTCTCGATATCGAATTCCGAACGATGGCCGGCGGTTTTCACCACCTGCGGCATGCGCACGTCGGCGGTTTCAAAGGTCGTGAAACGCTTCTCGCACACCGGGCAGCGCCGCCGCCGCCGGATGCTGCTGCCGTCCTCACTGACGCGGGAGTCGATTACCTGAGTATCGGCATTGCCGCAGAACGCGCATTTCATGACTTAATCCTAAGGGTTCCAATGTATGGATGTTATCAGCAATGCGCAGTCAAGTTAATGCCGCTATCGCCCTCCATGAAAAAGACGCCCCTGAGGGCGTCTTTTTAAGGCCGAGACCAGCGCGGCTTATTTGGAGTACACCGGGAACCGATGACACAGCGCGGTGGCTTGCTCCGCTACGCGAGCGATCAACGCGTCGTCGTTCGGGTTGTCCAGCACGTCCGCCACCAGATTGGCCACCTGGATGGCTTCGGCCTCCTTGAAGCCGCGGGTGGTAATGGCCGGGGAACCGATGCGGATGCCGGAAGTCACGAACGGGGTTTCCGGGTCGTTCGGGATCGCGTTCTTGTTCACGGTGATGTGGGCGCGGCCCAGAAGCGCGTCGGCGGCCTTGCCGGTCAGGCCCTTGGGACGCAAGTCCACCAGGAACACGTGGCTCTCGGTGCGGCCGGACACGATGCGCACGCCGCGCTCGGCCAGGGTCTTGGCCATGATGGAGGCGTTCTTCAGCACTTGTTCCTGATACACCTTGAACTCGGGCTGCAGCGCTTCCTTGAAGGCCACCGCCTTGGCGGCGATCACATGCTCCAGCGGGCCGCCTTGCAGGGTCGGGAACACATTGCTGTTGATGCTTTTCTCAAACTCGGCCTTGGCCAGGATGATGCCGCCGCGCGGGCCGCGCAGGGTCTTGTGGGTAGTCGAGGTCACGAAGTCGGCGAACGGCACCGGGTTCGGGTACACGCCGGCGGCGATCAGCCCTGCGTAGTGCGCCATGTCCACCATGAAGTAAGCGCCGCATTTCTTGGCGATCTGGCCCATGCGCTCGAAGTCGAAGCGCAAGGCGTAAGCGGACGCGCCGCCGATGATCAGCTTGGGCTTGGTTTCCATCGCTACGCGCTCCATGTCGTCGTAGTCGATTTCTTCCTTGTCGTTCAGGCCGTAGGCAACGATGTTGAACATCTTGCCGGACAGGTTGGCCGGAGAGCCGTGGGTCAGGTGACCGCCGTGGCCCAGGTTCATGCCCATCACGGTGTCGCCCGGCTTCAGGATGGAGAAGTACACCGCCTGGTTGGCCTGGCTGCCGGAGTGCGGCTGCACGTTGGCGTATTCCGCGCCGAACAGCTGCTTAACGCGGTCGATGGCGAGTTGCTCGACCACGTCCACATGCTCGCAACCGCCGTAGAAGCGCTTGCCCGGGTAGCCTTCGGCGTACTTATTGGTCAGTTGGGAGCCCTGGGCTTCCATCACCGCGGGGCTGGTGTAGTTTTCCGAGGCGATCAACTCAATGTGATCTTCCTGGCGTTGACACTCGGCCGCAATGGCGGCGGCGAGTTCGGGATCGAATTTGGCAATCGTCTGGTCAGCAGCGAACATCTTTGACTCATCCATCAAAGGGTTAACGATGCGGGCATTCTACACGAAATGCCGAGGCGAAAACCTTAACGTGAAGCAATTGCCGCGAAGGGAAAAACGAGCCTCTCCAGATGCGCGCAACCAGTTCAAAATCTTGCGAGCCAGGGCGCATCCGGCTTTGAACCGCTTATCCGGGCAGGGTGTAATCAAAATCGTAGAAGTGCTCGCCGGCGGTGATCGTGATGCGCAGGCAGCCGCTGATGCCGCAGAGTTCCTCGGTGCCGGAATCCGGCGTCACCATGATGGCTTGCTCGGCGGCTCCGCGCGTCATCGTGGCGCTGTGTTGCAGCACAAAACTGCCTTTGCGGCCGTGCAGGCTGCCTTGCACCCGCTCCATGGCGACATAGCCGGCCGAACCCGGCTCCGCGCTTCGGAAGCTCAGCATCTCGCCCTGGCTGACGGCGTCCAGATCACCATGAAAACGCTTGTCAAGCGACATGCGGCCAAGACCGCTAGCGCCGGCTGTCTCGCTCAAGGGTTCCGGGGAGAGTTTGACGTCGAAACGGCCGCTGGCGATGGATTTCATCATGTATCCTCAAGATGGGCGCCGCCGCGGGCGCGGCAGGCCATCGTCATGATAACGCAGCCGGCCGCGGCCGCGCGCTGGCTTCTTCTATCCCGGAGTCAAACCGCCCAGCAGGAGCAGCCCAGGGCGCCGAAGAAACTCTGGGAGTCGGACACCGGCAGGCCAGCGTCCCAGGCGCGGGCGTGCTGGTGCCCGTGCAGGCCGCAGGCGCTGGCGCAAGCACAGGCCGCGCCGGCCTGGCGGTGCAGCGAGCGGCGGCCAGCGCCCTCCGGCTCGCCCCAAGCGGCGTAGCCTTTGTAGCGTCGCACCGGGGACCAATCCGGCATTGCCGGCGGCAAGGGATTGTCGTCCAGCGCGGCGAAGTCGGCGGCGGCGTAAACGATGCGGCCTCCCACCATGGTCAAGTCCGAGCTTATGAAGGAGATGTCGTCCTCGGCGCAAGCGAAGAAGTCCCGGTCCGGCACGATGAGATCGGCGAACTGCCCGGCTTCGATGCGGCCGCGCCGGCCTTCTTCATGAGTGAACCAGGCCACGTTCTCCGTCCACATCCGCAGCGCGGTTTCTCGGTCCAGGCAGTTGCGCTGCGAGTAGAGCCGCAAGCCGCCCACGGTCTTGCCGGTCACCATCCAGGCCAGCGACACCCATGGATTGTACGAGGCGACGCGGGTGGCGTCGGTGCCGGCGGACACCCTGACGCCCTTGGCCAGCATGCGGGCTATCGGCGGGGTGGCCTCGGCGGCGGCGGCGCCGTAGCGCTCGACGAAATACTCGCCCTGGTAAGCCATGCGGTGTTGCACCGCGATGCCGCCGCCCAGCGCGGCGATGCGGTCGATTGAGCGATCGGAAATGGTTTCGGCGTGGTCGAAGAACCAGTTCAGGCCGCTCAAGGGAATGTCGCGGTCCACTTTTTCAAACACGTCCAGCGCGCGGGAGATGGTTTCGTCGTAAGTGGCGTGCAAACGCCACGGCCAGCGGTTTTGCGCCAGGATGCGCACCACCTCCTCCAGTTCCCCCTCCATTTCCGGCGGCATGTCCGGCCGCGGCTGACGAAAATCCTCAAAGTCCGCGGCGGAAAACACCAGCATCTCCCCCGCGCCGTTGTGACGGAAATAATCATCGCCCTGCTTGTATTTGACGCCGGCGGTCCAGTTGAGGAAGTCCTCTTTCTCTTGCTTGGGTTTTTGGGTGAACAGGTTGTACGCCAATCTCACCGTCATCTGGCCGGCGTCGGCCAGTTGCTGGATCACCGCGTAATCGTCCGGGTAGTTCTGAAAGCCGCCGCCGGCGTCGATCACGCCGGTCACGCCCAGGCGGTTGAGCTCACGCATGAAATGGCGGGTAGAGTTGAGTTGGTAATCAAAGGGCAGCTTGGGTCCTTGGGCCAGGGTGGCGTAAAGGATGGCCGCATTGGGCTTGGCCAGCAGCAAGCCGGTGGGCGCGCCGTCGGCGCCGCGGACGATTTCGCCGCCCGGCGGCGCAGGCGTGTCCTTGGTGTAGCCTACCGCGCGCAGAGCCGCGCCGTTGAGCAAGGCGCGGTCGTACAGATGCAACAAGAAGACCGGCGTGTCCGGCGCTACCGCGTTGATCTCCTCCAGCGTGGGCAGGCGCTTCTCAAGAAACTGGTGCTCGGTGAAGCCCCCCACCACCCTCACCCATTGCGGCGCGGGCGTAACGGCGACCTGCCGCCGCAGCATCTCCATGGCGTCCGCCAGCGAACGCACGCCGTCCCAACGCAACTCCATATTGAAGTTGAGGCCGCCGCGCACCACGTGAGTATGGTTGTCGATCAGGCCGGGCAAAACGCTGCGACCGCGCAGATCGATCACGCGGGTGGCCGCGCCGGCCAACGCCATAATTTCACTGTCCTCGCCCACGGCGAGAAAGCGGCCGTCCTTAACGGCAACGGCGCTGGCGCGGGGCCGAGCGCGGTTCAGCGTGGTGAAACGGCCATTGCGCAAAATGAGATCGGCCAAGGCGGTGGTGGTCATGATTGCTTCTCCTGTGGGGCGGCGACCGGGCTCGCCGGCTGGCTGACGGCGGCTGGCGCGCCATGGCGCAACGCTTGGAATTGGGGCCAAAGCTGCTCGCCGATCAACATGCCCAGCAGGCCGAGGATGGCGACGGCCGGCGGCGCCGGCGAACGCACGTGCAGCAGGCTGTAGATGACCCCCACCAACAGGCCGGCCGCCAAGGAAATCAGATAAGGTTTCATGCTTGCGCCCTCTACCGGCGGCGTGGCCGCCGGCATGGAATCAATACGCTCGGCGGATCAACCTTCCTGGGCGCCGAACATGGTTTTGGCGTACTGGATGCCCAAGCCGTAGCCTCCGCCCAGCTTTTTGGCGATGCCGGTGGTTAGGTCGTATGTGTCGGCTCGCGCCCAGTCGCGCTGCAATTCCAGCAAGTATTGCAAGGCCGTGATCGGCCGCGCGCCGGCCTGCACCATGCGCTGGATCGCGCGCTCGTGCGCTTCCGCCGAGATGTCGCCGCAAGCGTCGGCGATCACGTAGACCTCGAAGCCCTGGGACAGCGCGGACAACGCCGGGCCGACAATGCAGACGCTGGTCCACAGGCCCGCCAGCACAATGCGGCCCTTGCCGATATGGTTGACGCGATCAATCACCGCGGCGTCTTCCCAGGTGTTCATCGAACTGCGGTCCAGCATACGCTGTCCGGGAAAGGGGGCGCTCACCTCTTCGAACATCGGCCCGGAAAAGCTCTTTTCGGCCACAGTGGTCAGTATCGTGGGCACCTTGAAGCCGGCGGCGGCGCTGGCGACCAAGCCGGCGTTGTTGCGCAGCGTGGGCATGTCGATGGAGTGAGTGGCGAAAGCCATCTGCGATTGGTAGTCGATCAGGATCAGCGTGTGATCGTGCGGGGTCAGCAACAGCGGGCTGGGGGTCGGGGTGGCTTTCAGGCTCATGGCATTCTCCAGTGGATCAAGGAATGAACAGACGGCGGCCGGACGGGCAAGACGCCGGGCGGGCAGAAGGGCCGCCGGCCCCTGCCCGCCGCGGCAGTCACTCGCGGCTATCCACCAGAATCAGTTCGGCGTCCTCTCCGGCGACGATGCGCAGCAAGTCCTCATCGCGGATCGCCGCGCCGTCGCGGGCTTGCAGCGTCACGCCGTTAACCTCCGCCCGGCCGCGAGCCAGCACCAGATAAGCGCAACGCTGTGCGCCCAACCGGTAATCGACGCTTTCGCCGGCCTTGAGGGCGGCGCCCAACACGCGGGCGTCGGCACGGATCGGCAAGGCCTGATCGTCGCCGTCCATGCCGCTGGCCAGAGCGACGAAGGCGCCGGAGCGGTCCTCCTTGGGAAACGGTTTGCTGCCCCAGGACGGCTCGCCTCCGCGCCGCTCCGGCATGATCCAGATCTGGAAAATACGGGTGTCGACGGCTTCCAGATTGTATTCAGAGTGAACAATGCCGCTGCCTGCGCTCATCACTTGCACATCGCCGGCCTCGGTGCGGCCCTGATTGCCCAGGTTGTCGCGGTGGCTGATCGCGCCTTCACGAACATAAGTGATGATTTCCATATCCGCATGCGGATGTGGAGGAAAGCCGGTGTCCGGCGCGATGGTGTCGTCGTTCCACACCCGCAGAGCGCCCCAGTGCATGCGCGCCGGGTCATGGTATTCGGCGAAGGAAAAATGGTGTTTGGCGTCCAACCAGCCATGGTGGGCTCCGCCCAGGCTGGCGAAAGAGCGATGTTCTATCATGCTGTCCTCCCGTATTGTGGCGAGGCGCCGCCTGCCCGGCGACGCGTCTGATGCAACCACTATACGCAGCGGACAACGCTATGTTAACGGGATATATGGAATTGCATCGTTTCCATTTTTGACATGATTAATGCGCTATCTTGCAGTTTGATGGTTAAAATTGAAATCCATCGCCTGAAGCGAATCCAATGATGAAACGACTCCCCGATCTGGAAGCCTGGGCTATTTTCGCCAAGGTGGCGGAATGCGGCTCCTTCGCCCGCGCCGCCGCGGAACTGACGCTGTCCCAGGCCACGGTGTCCAAGGCCATCACGCGCCTGGAAGCCCGAATGAAGACCATGCTGTTCCACCGCACCTCGCGCCGCATCACGCTGACCGAGGCCGGCCACGCCGCGCTGGAGCGGGCCAGCCGCATCCTGGCGGAGGGCGAGGCGGTGGAGGCGGACATCGCCGAGCAATCCACCAGCCTGCGCGGTGCGGTGCGGGTCACCGCGCCAATGTCCTTCGGCCTGTCCCACCTGGCGCCGCTGCTGCCGGAGTTCATGGCCCGCCACCCGGACGTGGAACTGGACTTCCACTTCAGCGACGAGCAGGTGGATCTGGTGGCCAAACGGCTGGACCTGGCGCTGCGCATCGCCTCGCTGACCGACTCCAGCCTGCTGGCCCGCCGCCTGTGCGCGGTGCGCATCCTGCTGGTGGGCTCCCCGGCGTATTTCGCGCGCTATGGCCGGCCCCGCCATCCCCGCGAGTTGGCCGAACACCGCGCGCTGTTGTACAGCAACGCGCCCGGCGGGCAGTTCTGGCGCTTCCGCCACCCGGATGAAGGCGAGTTCGCGCTGGAAATGCCCTCGCCGCTGCGGGTCAACAACGCCGAGGCATTGACGCCGGCGCTGCGCGCCGGCCTGGGCCTGGCGCTTCAGCCGGAATTCCTGGCCTGGCAGGATGTGCAGGCCGGCGAACTGGAAACCGTGATGATGGATTGGCAGGTGGACCCGATCGCGCTTTACATTCTCACGCCGCCGGGCCGCAGCCGGCCGGCGCGGGTGCAGGCCTTGATCGACTATCTGGCGGCGCGGCTGGCCGTCGCGCCATGGGCGCGCCATCAGCCGGAAGCGAAAAGCTGAGCCCCATGACCAAGCCCCGCTTCATGCGGGGCTTGGTCATCGAACAAAATGGGACGGGGCTTAGAACCTGTTTACGATCTGCTCCGCGTCATGGAGCGTTACACGGTGAGTGCACCTTCAAAATGCGCATGTACCGTGTGTACACTCCGCTTTCTCAGCTGTTTTCGCCTTGTTTCTCCTTAGCTCGCGAGATCGTAAACACGCTCTTACAAATCGTCGGCGGTAAAGAACAGGGGCACGCCGTCCTTGCTGTCCGGGTGCAGCTCCGGCAGCACATGCACTTCGCGAACATGGCATTCCGCCATCAGTTCGCGGAAACTTTCTTCAATCAGTTGCACATTGTCCAGCGCCGCCAGCGGCCAGACGAAGGCTTCCCAATTGCGCTCGTCGCCTTCCGCGGACAGAGTGATATGCAGTTCGCCGTTATCGTGAGCGGACAGGATGGCCACCGGCTCCTTGTTCAGTTCACGCAGGCGGCGGATCTGACTGCTGGCGAATACCTGCATCGCCACCTCGAAACGGGCGTAGTTGCCCGCCACCATCGCCTGCATCGCAGGCATCGGCGGACGAGCGATGGGGAACAGCGTCACGCCGTCGGCCTTCAACTGCTCGCCCAGGAATTTCATCAGCGGCATGCCCCAGCTGCCCACCGCGCCGCCCAGGCGCAACGGCGGTTCCGCGCCCTCCGGCTGAATCGCCACGCCCAATAGGTAGCGCAGGAACACACCCTCTTCTTTCACCGTGACCGGCGCCGGTTGCTGCGGCAGCAACGCGCGGGCATGGGCCGGGTCGCGGTTCAGCTTATAAAGCTGGGCGGAGTCCAAGCCCACCACGCTGTCCGGGTGCAAGAGCGCGCCGCCCAAGGCAACGTCGGCGTCGCCGGCGAACACGCCGTGCTCGCGCAGCAGCTGGTTCAGGCCGGCCTCGTCGGCAATCTCGCCGGGCAGCGTGGTCTGGCTCTTGCTGCCGGCCACCAACACCAAGGGCATGGCGAAGACAATGGCGCGGCCGCCGCCGGTGTTTTCCACCGCGTCGCGCAGCGCGTCCCACACCAATTGATAGCATTGCTGCGACGGCACCATGGCGAGCGCCACGGAAATGGACAGCAGCTCACCGCGCGCCAGCATCTCGGCCATCGCGTCTCGCACCGCTGAGAACCACATTTCCCGATCGGACTCGGTCTTGGCGTTCAGCGCCGACTGGGCATTGTGAATCAGCATATTGGTCAGCGCCACTTGCGGGTGGTACTGGCGCGGATCGGGAAGGGTATGGCGTACGGCGTCCATGAAGGGGAATCCTGCTGCAATCGGAAAACCGCTATTTTGGCACAGCTGCGGCGGCCATGGTGCGCCGCGACAGAGGCGGCCCCGGCCGAGATGTACCAGATGCGCGACAGAAAATTATAATTTCACACATTTGCGAAAAACAACATGTTGACACTCGATACCGCAATCTGGATAATTCGTTCTCGTTGAGATGCAGCAATTGCTTCTTGATAGTTTCTCCTCTATTTCTCCTTTGTAGACTTGGCGCGGACCTAACGGTACCGCGCATTTTTTTTGCCTTTCCCCCAGCCACACCCATGCTAAGCATTCGCTAAGCTTTTGTTAAACAACAAAATTATTAAAATTCATGTAATAAGGGAACTTGCCTGCCTGTCCCTCGCAACTTGATCACGTCCTCCCTCCTCTCAGGTATCTGCGCTATCTTGATCCGTTTTCGCTTTAGTCAAAAACAATGCCATTTAGATTTAAACAGACAAAGCATATGACTAATGGCATTAGAACGGATTTCGTTTGTGAAAATTTAGGAAAACACACAGAGAAGAACTGTTGGATTCGAAAACAAATGAACAAGACTAAGACGCCGCCGGAAGCCGGGAGGCGAGAGAGAAGCGAGGCTGCGCCTGCGAAAACAGCGGCGAGCGAATGAGGACCAGATGGTTGCTGCGCCCTAAAAAACAATGGGCCGCACGGCAAAAAACCGCACGGCCCGAATCCTATCCGGAAACCGGTTAAGGAAATATGACAAATATCAACGGCGTTCTACTTGCGTCACATCGCGTACCGCGCCGGTGTCGGCGCTGGTGGTCATCGCCGCGTAAGCGCGCAGCGCAGGGCTGACCACGCGGTCGCGGCCCAACGGCTTCCAGGCGTCGCGGCCCTTGGCTTCCATCGCCGCACGTCGCGCAGCCAGCGTTTCATCGCTGACCGCCAAGCGGATGGAACGGCCCGGGATATCGATCTCGATGCGGTCGCCCTCTTCCACCAGACCGATGGCGCCGCCCTCCGCGGCTTCCGGCGACACATGGCCGATGGACAGGCCGGAGGTGCCTCCGGAGAAGCGGCCATCGGTCAGCAAAGCGCAATCCTTGCCCAAACCCTTGGATTTCAGATAGCTGGTGGGATACAGCATTTCCTGCATGCCGGGGCCGCCCTTGGGGCCTTCGTAGCGGATCACCACCACGTCGCCGGCTACGATGCGGTCGGCCAGGATGGCCTCCACCGCCGCGTCCTGGCTTTCAAAGATGCGGGCGCGCCCGTTGAATTTGAGAATGGAGTCGTCCACGCCGGCGGTTTTAACAATGCAACCACGTTCGGCGATATTGCCGGCCAGCACCGCCAGGCCGCCATCCTGGGAGTAAGCGTGCTCACGGTCGCGAATGCAGCCTTCGGCGCGGTCGTCGTCCACCGTCGGGTAGCGCATGGATTGCGAGAAGGCGATGGTGGTGGGCACGCCGCCCGGCGCCGCGCGGTAGAAGCGTCGCGCCTCGCTGTCTTCGCCGTGGCGGCGGATATCCCACGCTTCCAGCGCTTCGCCCAGCGTGGCGCTGTGCACGGTGGGCACCTCGCGGCGGATCAGGCCGGCGCGGTCCAGCTCAGCCAGGATGGCCACCACGCCGCCGGCGCGGTGCACGTCTTCCATATGGTATTTCTGGGTGGCCGGAGCCACCTTGGCCAGACACGGCACCGAGCGCGAGATGCGGTCGATGTCCGCCATTTTGAAGTCCACTCCGGCTTCCTGCGCCGCCGCCAGCAGGTGCAGCACCGTGTTGGTGGAGCCGCCCATGGCCACATCCAGGCTCATCGCGTTCTCAAACGCGGCCTTGGTGGCGATGGCGCGCGGCAGCAGGCTGGCGTCGTCCTGCTCGTAATGGCGCTTGGTGATGTCCACGATCAGCCGGCCGGCGCGCAGGAACAATTCCTTGCGGTCCGCGTGCGTGGCCACCAGGCTGCCGTTGCCGGGCAGGGACAGGCCCAGCGCCTCGGTCAGGCAGTTCATGGAGTTGGCGGTGAACATGCCGGAGCAGGAGCCGCAGGTGGGACAGGCGGAGCGCTCCACGCGCTCTACATCCTCGTTGGACACCGCGCTGTTGGCGGCCTCCACCATCGCATCCACCAGATCCAGCTTGCGGATGTCGTTGCCCCACTGCACCTTGCCGGCTTCCATCGGGCCGCCGGAGACGAACACCACCGGGATGTTCAGGCGCATGGCCGCCATCAGCATGCCGGGGGTGATCTTGTCGCAGTTGGAGATGCACACCAGCGCGTCGGCGCAGTGGGCGTTGACCATGTATTCCACGCTGTCGGCGATCAGGTCGCGGCTGGGCAGGCTGTAGAGCATGCCGCCGTGGCCCATGGCGATGCCGTCGTCGATGGCGATGGTGTTGAACTCCTTGGCCACGCCGCCGGCGCGTTCGATTTCCCGCGCCACCAGTTGGCCCATATTGTGCAAGTGCACGTGACCGGGCACGAACTGGGTAAAGCTGTTGGCGATGGCGATGATGGGTTTGCCGAAGTCGTCGTCCTTCATGCCGGTGGCGCGCCATAGAGCGCGGGCACCCGCCATATTGCGGCCGGCGGTGGAAGTGCGGGAGCGGTATTGGGGCATTGCTGATTCCTTAATTTCTGCATGGGCGGAAAGGCGCTCCGGGCCTGGCCTGCTTTAAGGCCGGGCCGCCTGGCTCCGGGTGCCGGGGAGCTCAAGGCAAAAATGCGCCGGGCGGCGGGTGGGCCGCGCGACGCGTGGGAACGCTTTCCCATATAATCCGTCCACATTCTTTTACCGCAAACGCACACGGCTGACAAATGATCATTCATCCGCAGTTCGACCCCGTGGCCATCCAGCTGGGCCCGCTAGCCATTCATTGGTACGGCCTGATGTACCTGCTGGGCTTCGCCAGCTTCCTGATCCTGGGCAATTACCGCATCAAGCGCGGCCACGCCTTCCTCACCTCCAAACTGCTGGACGATCTGCTGATGTACGGCGCCGTCGGCGTGGTGCTGGGCGGCCGCCTGGGCGAAGTGCTGTTCTACCAGCCCGGCTACTACCTCAGCCACCCGCTGGAAATCCTGATGGTGTGGAAGGGCGGCATGTCCTTCCACGGCGGCTTCATCGGCGTGCTGATCGGCGTGGCGCTGTTCGCGCGCAAGCACGGTCGCAGCTTCTGGGAAGTCACCGACTTCATCGCGCCGCTGGTGCCGCTGGGCCTGGCCGCCGGCCGCATCGGCAACTTCATCAACGGCGAACTATGGGGCCGGGTGGCCGATCCCAAGCTGCCGTGGGCGATGCTGTTTCCGCAAGCCAGAATGGACGACCTGATCCAGGCGCAGCAGTCCTCCGACCTGATGGTGACCCTGCTCCAGTACGGCGGCCTGCCGCGCCACCCCTCGCAGCTGTACGAATTCGCGCTGGAAGGCCTGGCGCTGTTTGCCTTGCTGTGGTGCTTTAGCGCCAAGACGCGCGCCCGCGGCCAGGTGTCAGCGCTGTTCCTGATCGGCTACGGCCTGGCCCGCTTTGGCAGCGAATTCTTCCGCACGCCGGACGCCGGCATCTTCGGCCAGTCGGACGTGATCAGCATGGGCCAATGGCTGAGCCTGCCTATGATCGTGATCGGCCTGGCGCTGTTCTACCTGTTCGGCAAGCGCAAGGCAGCCTGAGCCAGGCTAGGCTAGAATGCTTGCTATACGCGGTGGTTTTTAGAGCCGGCTTACGATCTCGCGAGCGAGAGCGAGACAAGGCGAAACCTGCTGAGAAAGCGGAATGTACATACGGTACATGAGCATTTCGAGGTTGGTTTCAACGCTGTATCGCTGACGCGCAACAGATCGTAAACAAGTTCTTAGCCCGCTGCTTCAAGGCCAGTCTTATGACTGGCCTTTTTGAATCGCCGGCCCGCCGGCGCCAGCCCTTGCGGCTTTTTGTCCGCAGATAGAGGAAAACACCGCCATGACCGCCATCAAACTGACGCTGGCCAGCGCCCTGCTGGCCGCCGCCACCCTGGCCAACGCCGCCCAGACCGTGCTCAAAGTCTCCGCTATTCCAGACGAATCCCCCACCGAACTGCAGCGCAAATTCGCGCCGCTGGGCCAGTACCTGGAAAAAGAGCTGGGCATGAAAGTGCAGTTCGTGCCGGTATCGGACTACGCCGGCGTGGTCACCGCGCTGACCTCGGACAAGCTGGACCTGGCCTGGCTGGGCGGCTTCACCTATGTGCAGGCCAGCCAGCGCGGCAAGGTGGTTCCGCTGGTTCAGCGCGAGGAGGACAGCAAGTTCACCTCAACCTTCATCACCAGCGGCCCGGCCAAGAGCCTGAAGGAGCTGAAGGGCGACAGCTTCGCCTTCGGCTCGGCCTCCTCCACGTCCGGCCATCTGATGCCGCGCTATTTCATGCAGAAGGACGGCATCAAACCGGAAAGCTTCTTTAAGAACGTCGCCTATTCCGGCGCCCACGACGCCACCGTGGCCTGGGTGGCCGCCGGCAAGGTGGAGGCCGGCGTGTTGAACAGCTCGGTGTGGCAAAAGCTGGTGGAAAGCAAGAAGGTGGATAGCGCCAAAGTGCGCGTAATCGCCACCACCCCGCCCTACTACGACTACAACTGGACGGTGCGCGGCAGCATGGACAAGGGTTTGCAGGACAAAATCCGCCAGGCCTTCCTCAAGCTGGACGCCAAGAATCCTGAACAGAAAGCCGTGCTGGATTTACAGCGCGCCAGCCGCTTCATTCCCACCAAGCCGGACAATTATCAGGGCATAGAAGCCGCCGCCACGGCCGCCGGGCTGCTGAAGTGAGCCTGGAGTTCCACGACGCCGGCCTGAAGCTGGACGGCGCCGTCATCCTGCGCGGCATAACGCTGCGCCTGGCCGCCGGCGAGCAAGCGGCCTTGATCGGGCCGTCCGGCGCCGGCAAGAGTTCGCTGCTGCTGCTGGCCAACACCGGCCTGCGCCCGGACGCCGGCGAGGTCCGGCTGCTGGGCGCCGACCCCTGGCGCCTACCGCGCCGCGCCCTGCGCGCCTTGCGCGCGCGCATCGGCAGCGTCTATCAGACGCCGCCGCTGCCTCCGCGCCAGCGGGTGATCCATGCGGTGGCGGCCGGCAGGCTGGGTCATAGCGGCGAACTGGCGGCCCTGCGCCGGCTGCTGTGGCCGGACGACGACGCCGGCGTCGCCGCCGAACTAGAACGGCTGGGCCTGTCCGACAAACTGTGGCAGCGCTGCGACCAGCTGTCCGGTGGCCAGCGCCAGCGCGTCGGCATCGCCCGCGCGCTGTACCAGCGCCCGGAACTCTTGCTGGCCGACGAACCCGTGTCGGCGTTGGACCCCAGGCTGGCCGACGACACCATTCGCCTGCTGTGCGAGGACGCCCGCGCGCGCCGCGCCGCGCTTCTGGTCAGCCTGCACTCGGTGCAACTGGCCTTGGAGCACTTCCCGCGCATCATCGGCCTGCGCGACGGCGCGATCGCCTTCGACTTGCCGCGCGAACAGGTCGACTCCGCGCTGCTGACCGAACTCTACTCCGGCGACGCGCCTGACGCGGCGATGGAAGCGGCCGCGCCCGCCACGGCGCTCAGAGGCCTGCAATGCTGAAACCGCGCGACCCGGCCGCGCGCGCGCGGCTAGGCTGGCTGCTGCTGACTCTGGCGCTGCTTCTACTCACGCTGCCGCTGACTCAGTTCACGCTGGCCACCTTGCTCAACGGCGACACCTGGCTCAGCCTGGCGCGCTTCGCCGCCGGCTTTCTGCCGCCGGCCCACGACGGCGACTTCCTGAAAGAAGTCGTGAGGGAAACCGTCGTCACGCTGGCGGTAGCCAGCGCCGGCCTGGTCCTGGCCATGCTGCTGGGCGCGCCGTTGGCCTTCGCCACCAGCCGCGCGCTGGACGATCATCAACTCACCGCCTCCCCGCCGCGCCGCGAGGTCTTGGCCGCGCAAAGCCTGCTGCGCGGGCTGATGGTGTGGCTGCGCGGCGTGCCGGACATCGTCTGGGCCCTGCTCTTTGTCCGCGCCGCCGGCCTGGGCAGCCTGCCGGCGGTGTTGGCGCTGGGCCTGGCTTACGGCGGCATGCTGGGCAAGGTATACGCGGAAATTCTGGAATCCCAGCCGCGCGCGCCGGCGCAGGCTCTAGCGGCGGTCGGCGCCAGCCGCTGGCAACGCTTGTGCTGGGCGCTGTGGCCGCAAGCGCTGCCGGAATTGATCAGCTATAGCGTCTACCGCTGGGAATGCGCGATTCGCGCGTCGGCCGTGATGGGTTTCGTCGGCGCCGGCGGCATCGGTCAGTTGCTGGACAGCAGCCTGAAAATGCTCAACGGCGGCGAGGTGGGCGCTCTGCTCCTGGTGTTCCTGCTGCTGGTGGGTTTGAGCGAAGGCGTCAGCCGCTGGTCGCGGCGCGCTTTGGAACGCAACGGCGGCGGCGGCCGCCTGTTGCTGGCCGGCGGCGCGCTGGCCGCCTTCAGTCTTTGCTGGCTATGGCCGGACTGGCGAGCCAACGGTTTCGACTGGCGCGGCCTGCCGCGCTTCGCCATGGAATTCCTGCCGCCGGACTTCTCCCCCGCCACTTTAAGGCAACTGGGTCAGGGCGTGGTGGAGACCTTGGCGATGTCGGCGCTGGGCACGGTGCTGGCGGCCCTTCTAGCCATGCCGCTGGCCTTGCCGGCGGCCGGCCGGCTGGGCGTCGCAGCCAAGAGCGCGACGCGTCTGTTGTTGAACATGCTGCGCGGCATACCGGACCTGCTGTGGGCGGCGCTGGCGGTGTTGGCGCTGGGCCTGGGGCCGGCCGCCGGCGTGCTGGCGCTGGCGATGCATACCGCCGGCGTGTTGGGCCGCTTGTTTGCGGAAACCCTGGAAAACGCGCCGCCGCAGGCGGAACAGGCGCTGCTCCACGCCGGAGCCGGCCGCGCGGCCGCCTTCTGCTACGGGCCCTTGCCCATGGTCGCCAGCCAATGGCTGGCGTACACCTTGTACCGCTGGGAAAACAATATCCGCATCGCCACCGTGCTCGGCATCGTCGGCGCCGGCGGCCTGGGCCAGCAGCTGTATCTGGCGCTGTCCCTGTTCCAACAGCAGGCCGCCGCCGCCGTCATCCTGGCGATGGTCGCGCTGTCCTGGAGCGTGGAACAGCTGAGCCGCGCGCTGCGCCGGCGCCTGGGCTGAGAGCCTGTTCAAAGTCTCGCGAGCAAAGGCGAGACAAGGCGAAAACAAGGGAAAAAGCGGAATGTACTCGTGCTACACGAGCATTTTGAACTTGTACTCACCGTGCAACGCTCCACGAAGCGCGGCAGACCTTGAACAGGTTTTGAGACGACGAACGCGGGGCGGCAAGCCTTAGCCTGCCGCCCCGTCCATTTTCATCCCATGCTTAATTGGCTTCCTTGCAGGCGACCAATCCACACACAAACATCGCGAAACCCGCGAACCCCAGCGCCTTGGCCACCAAGAACGGCCACTCCGGCGTGCCGCCATTGCTGCCGGACGCGCCAAAGCCCGCCAGCATCAAACCCAACCAGGCCAAGCCGCCGGAGGCCAGCAAAGCGCAGACCGCCCCGCCATACCATGCTCTCTTGCTCATCACGGTTCTCCTCTTCCCACGCTTTTGAATCTTCTTATTGTTCACATCCGCCCCGCCAACAGCCCTGCCAGGCACAGCAGCCAGCACAGGCCGGTCGCCAGTAAAAATCCGCGCAGCAAGCGGGCCATGCCGCGCTGCCTTGCCTCCAGCGAGCGGCCGGCCAAGTCGCGCCCAAACAGCCGTGACAAGGTCAGGTCCAGCTCCTCAAGAGTGCCAGCCGAATCCACGGCCTGCAACAAGGCCGCGTCCAATTGCAGACGCCAGCCCAGCCAGGCTTGCCATAAAGCGACAGCAGCGCACAACAGCAGCCATAAGGCCGGCGCCGGCGTCAGCGCCGACAAGGCCAGCAAGCCCCAACTAGGCCAGCACAGCCAGCGGCAGGAGGCCAGAACCGCGGCGCTCAGCCTCGCCTGCGCAAGATCAGACGTCACAAGGGCTCCAATCGCGCGCACAGGCGCGCCAGTTCTTCACATTGCGCATCGCTCAGCTCCACGCGCTGGCGGCGTTGCCTCAGCAGCGCGCGCGCCTGCTCCACCGAGCCCGCGCGTCCGCTGAGCACCATCCAAGCCAGCAACACTGCCGCGCTGCGTGTCAGGCCCAAAGCGCAATGCACCAGCAACGGCCCGCGCTGGCCGGCCCGCAATCGATCCAGCGCCTGCACCGCCAGCCGCAATTGAGCCGGCGCCGGCAGCAGCAGATCCAGCAAGGGCTGGCTATGGTATACCACGGCTCCGGCCGCCTGGCGGTCGTATTCCGCGGCCAGGTCCAGCACCGCGACGAAGCGGGCGTCGCGCGCCGCGCTGACCGGCCCCAGCCAAACGTCCTCTATCACCTCCTCCGCGCCCGGCAAGCGGCGCAGAAAATAAGCATGCGCCAGCCGCGCGGCCAGGCTGTAAGGCCACAGCAGCACACGCGCGGCGAAGCGGCGGCGGCCGGCGTGTTTTTGCAGCGCGGCCGGACCCAGCCGCCAATAAGCCCACGCCAGCACGCTCAAGGCCAGCGCCGGCCAGGCCAGCAGCCAGCCCCAGCCGCCCAGCGCCGCCGCCAAAACCAGCAGCAACGCGGCCCCTGCCGTGTAACGCGCGCCCAAAACGCGGCTGCGGCCCGGCTCGGGCGAACGCCAGGACGGGGCCGTCGGCGCCGGCATCCGCCACAGATAGCAGACCAGCACCGCCAGCGCGAAACCACTGGGCACATCCCAAAAATGATGCTGCCAGGTGGTCAGCACCGACACGCCGATCAAGGCGAACCAGCCATGCAGCAGCCAGAGCCAGCGCCGGGGCGTGTGCTGCCAGTAGCGCAGCCATAGCACCACCAACAGGCCGATATGCAGCGAAGGCGCCTGGTTGAACGGTTTGTCGAAGCCCATCAGCAGGTCGAACAGTTGCCCAAAGACACCGTCCAGCGGCGGGCGCTCAAAGCCGAAGCGCAGCGGGAACAGCAGAAAGCACAGGCAGGACAGCAGGGTGACCGCCAGCAGGCGCTTGGCGTGGGCATTGAGTTCGGCGCGGCTGACGCACAGGAAGAGCGACAGGCCGTAGAGCAGGTCTATGCTCCAATACGGCACGATGGTCCACGGCCACAGCGGGATGGCCCGCTCCCAGGCCATCGCCACATTACCCACCCGCTCCGGCGGCAGGCCGGCCGCGTATTGATTGGCCGCGCCGTAGAGCAGGAAGAAGCTGGGCCCCAACAGCAACAGCCATAGACAGGCCAGCCGCCAAGGACGGCCGGCGGCGGCCGGCGCGCTCACGCCTCGGCCTCGGCCAGCGGCTGTGGCCGCTCCGTTGCGGCGTCGGCGCGGCGTCGCGCCAGGCTGACGCTGAAGATGCCCCATTCGTCGATGCGCTGCTCCAGCTTCTCGAAGCCGGCGTCGGACACCAGTTGGTCCATTTCCTGCTGAGTGCGCCGGCGCATGATCCAGTCCGCGCCGCCGCGATGGCTGCTCAGCGTGCGCGCGATCAGTTCCAGCTGCGGGTGCCAGGGCTGGTTGGTGTAGACCAGATAGCCGCCGGGCGGCACCGCCTCGGCCAGGCCGGCCAGCGATTGGCGGATAGGTTCGTTTTCGGGAAACAGCTCATAGAGGCCGGACACCACCGCCAGCGTCGGCGCCGGCTGCAGCGCGGCCAGGCTGGCGCGGTCAAAGGCGTTGCCCTGGTCGAAACGCGCCACCGCTTCCAGGCCGCGTTCAGCGATCAAGCGTCGGCCGGCGCCTACGTTGATGTCGCTGTAATCGCGCAGCTGTACATGTTCCACCGGCTGGCCGGCCACGGCGTCCAGAATGTAGCGGCCATGACCGGCGGCGATGTCCAACAGGCGCAGCGGCCGGCCATCGACGCGCAGGCGGCTCATCGCCGCGGCGATCAGCTCCTCCAGGTTCAGCTTGCGCTGGCGTATCCCCTTCCAGCCCACGCTGTCCAGGTAGGCGCGGTCGCCCAGCCGGCCCAGCGGGCTGAAGCCGGACGCCTGGTTGCGGTAAACGTAATCCAGGGTGCTGCCGGAATCGAAACCGGTGCGCCAGCCCAGGCGTATGCCGGCGGACAGGCGGCCCAGCGTGGCCAGGGTCAGCCGGGTCAGCGCAAACTGCCAGCGCAACGGCGACAGCCAGGAGCGCGGCTGCTGCAGTTGCTGGTATTCCAGCGCGGTATGGCCGGCGGCGTCGGCGCGGCTCAAGTCCACCGCCGGCGCGCCGGCCTCCACTCGTTGGATGAAGGCGCGAATCTTGTCCAGCGCCGACGCGCGGTCGCGCTCGCCCAAGGTGTCGTGGTAGAAGCCCGGCAGCAGGTGCATTTCCTTCAGGGGGCTGCCCAGTTTCTGGAAGAACTCGCGCTGCGGCCCCTGGTGCACGACGAAGTCAGCGCCCGACATCAACAACTGGGTCGGCAGCGTGATGGCGCCGGCGTCGGCGACGATGCGCTCGGCGGTGTCGTACAAGTCCAGCAGGATGTTGGAGGAAATCGGCCGGGTGATCAGCGGGTCGCTGTTGTAGGACGCGATGCGCTCCGGATCATGAGTCAGGAAGCGCGCCTTGACATAGGAGTTGACGAAGAAATTGCCCCGCAACCGCTGCATCAGCCGGAGCCCAGGCCGGGCGAAGGGCACGTAGAGCTTGACCTTGAAGGCCGGCGAGGCCAGCACCAGCGCGCGCACGCGCGGCGCGTAGTCGTGGGCCCAGGCGGCCGCCAGCACCGCGCCCACGCTCTGGGCGATCACCACGATCTCCTCCATCGCCAGGCCGTGACGCCGGCACAGGTGGCGGACGAAGCAGTCCAGGTCGCGCACCGTGGCGCCCAGGCTGGGGCTGTAGCCGCGCGGCCCCTCGTTGCGGCCGTGACCGCGCGCGTCCCAGGCGAACATCGGCGTATCCGTCAGCTGCAACTCGTCCACCAGGTGCTGCAGGCGGCCGGAATGTTCGTGGCCGCGGTGCAGCAGCACGATGGCGCGCGGCCGCGCGCCGGGAGTCAGCGCCGGCCAATGCCGATAAAACAGGGTTTGACCGTCAAAACTGACAAACTGCGATTCTTCGGCTTGGCGCATGCTCCGGCTCCTTTCAAGCCTCCTGCTCCGCCGGCGCGGCGGGCAGGGTTTTTTGCTTCAAGTACAACAGCGATTCGCGGATGCGGTCGCGGAAAGCGGTTTTCTCTTCCAGCCACTGCAGCGGCCGGCCAATGGCGATGTCGACGAAGAAGGGCACCGGCAGCCATTGGCCGCGCCCCATCGCCCGGCCCAGGCCGTGCAGATAGACCGGCACCACCGGCACGTCGGGGAAATCGCGGCTCAGATACCAGATGCCGGACTTGATCTCGGACAGCACCTCGGGTTCGCCGCGAGAGCCTTCCGGAAACAGGATCAGAATCCGTCCCTGGCGCAGCGCCTCGCGGCAACCCTCCAACGGGTCCAGGCCCTTGGCCACGCCGCCGCGCACCACCGGGATAATGCCCACCACCTGGGTGGCGAACCAGGCGAACAGACGGTTTTTCAGGAAGTAGTCCGCCGCCGCCGCCGGCTGCACCTCGGGGATGCGCCCCAGCGGAAACAGGCTGTACAGCGCCAGGATGTCCAGGTGGCTATTGTGGTTGGCCACCACGATGGCCGGGCCGTTCAGCGGCAGCCTCTCCTGATGACGCACCGTCACCCCCAACCACAATCGCACCACCGGCCGGGCCAGCAGCAACACAAACAGAATGCGCAGCAATCGGCTCATCATCGGCTCAGAAGTACAAGTAGTGGACATAGTGGAAGAACAGCGGCGCGGTATAGGTCAGCGAATCCAGCCGGTCCAGCACCCCGCCGTGGCCGGGCAGCAGGCGGCCGGAGTCCTTGACCCCGATGTCGCGCTTCACCGCGGAAATCACAATGTCGCCGATGAACCCCATCACCCCGATCAACAAACCGGCCAAGGCCGCGTGCAGCGGCGAGAACGGCGTCAGCAGCGGCCCCAGCAGCCAGCCCAGCAGGCAGGTGGTCAGCGCCCCGCCCAGGAAGCCCTCCAGCGTCTTGTTGGGCGATACCTTGGGCGCCACCTTGCGCCGGCCGAAGGCCTTGCCCCACAAGTATTGCGCCACGTCGTTGAGCTGAGTCAGCGCCACCAGGTAGAACAGCAACATCGCGCCTTGGGCCGGTTCGCCGATATGGGTCAGCTGCGGCAGGGTCAACACGGCGGCCATATGGCTCAGGCAAAACACGCAAATCATCAGCCCCCATTGCAGCGAGGCGGCCGCCTTGAGGAAGCCCTGGGTCTCGCCGATCAGCACCATGCGCATCGGCAGGAACAGAAAGATGTAAACCGGGATGAAGATGATGAACATGCCGTACCAGTGAATGCCCAGCCAGTAATACTGCAGCGGGATGCTCAGATAAGCCCAGAACAGCACCACGTGATCGGCGGTGCGGGTGGCGCACAGCGTCAGGTATTCCTTCAGCGCCAGGAAGCTGATCAGCGCGAACACCACCAGCGCCAGCGGCACATTGCCCAGCAAAGTCAGCGAGAAGCAGGCGACGATCCACCACCAGGTGCGGATGCGCAGCTTCAACTCCAGCCAGTTCTTTTGCGGCGATCGGCTCTCCAGCACGCGGATGGCGACGCTGGCGATCACCAACAACGCGAATACGGCGCCCAGCGCCCAGATCAATGCCTGCGGCAACAGCGGTTTAAACATCTTCGCCCTCTTTCAAAATGGCCCGCGCCCGGTTGACGCAGGTCAGCGCCATCAAGGCGGCGCTCAATCCAAACACCCAAGCCCCCCAGGCCGTCGCCTGCGGCCACAGGCCCAGCAGCAACGCGTAGGCGCCGTATACGAAAGCGCGGTCGCTCTTGCCCATAGGGCCGTCGTAGCGCCGCGTGCCGCCCAGGCTGGGGCCCAACACGCCGACGAACTCGGTCAGCAAGGCCAGCGTCACCGCCAACACCACCCAGACCGGCTCCGCCAACAACAAGGCAAACGGCAGGTAGAGCGCGGCGTCGGACACCACGTCGCCCACTTCGTTGAGAATGCCGCCCAGCCGGGACTTCTGGCCGTGCTCGCGCGCCAGCATGCCATCGATAGCGTTCAAGGCCATGCGCAGGAACAGGAATACGGGCAACAGCAACCAGGGCAAGGCCCGCTCCGGCTGGGTGGCCAGCCAGCCACCGTAGGCGATGGAAGCCAGCATGGCGCCGAGCGTAACGTGGTTGGCGGTAACGCCAAGGGAAACCAGGCCGCGCAGCAAGGGGCGCAGCAGGTCCTGAAAACGGGATTTGAGTTGATAGATGCTGGGCATTTCGGCTTTGGCTTGTCTGATCCGTCCCGGCGCGCTTACGCGACAGTCATCACAGTCGTCAAGAAAAGTTGCAAATCCGTCGAGGCGTCCGCCAAGGGCGGGCACACGGAAAACGCGATTATGCCGATTGCAGAAAAGCGCGGCAAAGGAAATTGTTTGGCAATCCTACCTCGAACAAAAATATCGGCCTGCCGTCGCCACGATCTCGATTTGGACAAGGCATTGTTCCGATGAGGAAAATCACACAATCAAAACAAAACAATATATAAGACTAATTTTTAATAATTTCCAAGAATTTGCAGAATGCCTTAGCATCACTCCATCGCATGTCATGGGTTTATCCATGGCAGAAAATTTCTCGGAATCACGATGCGCCGGCATCTTCTGAAAACGCGCCGCCAAACAGCGCGAACGGAACCCCCGGCGCGTCTTCAGACAAGGGGCATCATCATGAAACACGCCATCGCATTGGCCATCGCATTGAGCACCGCCGCCACCGCCGCTTGGGCCGACCGTCTGGATGACATCAAGAAAGCCGGCGTGCTGCGCGTCGCCGCCTTCGACAGCAATCCGCCATTCGGCTTTCTCGACGCCAAGACTCGCCAGATCTCCGGCCTGGACGTGGACGTGGCCCAGCACATCGCCAAGAAGCTGGGCGTCAAACTCAGCCTGATCCCCACCAATCCGGCCAACCGCGTGCCGCTCTTGGTCTCCGGCAAGGCGGATCTGGTCGCAGCCAACTTCACCGTCACCGACGAGCGCAAGAAGCAAGTGGCGTTCAGCCTGCCCTACTTCGCCTCCGGTCAGCAGTTCATCGCCCGCAAGGGTTCGCTGCAAAAGCCGGAGCAACTGGCCGGACTGCGCGTGGGCGTGGACAAGGGCACCACTCAGGAGGTGAACCTGCGCGACAAATACCCCAAGACCACCGTAGTGGCCTACGATGACACCCCGCTGGCCTTCACCGCGCTGCGCAACGGCAACGTCCAGGCCATCAGCCAGGACGGCTCCAAGCTGGCCGCGCTGCTGGCCAACGCGCCGGACAAGGCCAAGTTTGAACTGGCGCCGTTCACCCTGACCCGCGAATACCAGGCCATCGGCCTGCCCAAGGGCGAAGCGCGTCTGCTGAAAGCGGTGAACGACAGCCTGCTGGAACTGGAAAAATCCGGCCAGGCCGCCAAGATCTACAACCAGTGGTTCGGGCCGGCCACCAAGGCGCCGCTGCCTAGGGACTTCAAGATCGGCGAAGCCAGCTAAGACCCGCTAACAAAACCCCTGATCCTGCGTTGCGCCTCCTTGTCGTACGACTTGTACTGCCTGCGTCGGCGCACCTTGGCTCAGGTTCTCCGCGAGGTTTTCTTAGCGGCTCCAAGAACCGGTTTACGATCTGCTGCGTGTCGGCGATACGGCGTTGAAAACGGCTTCATCATGCTCATGTACCACTCGTACATTCCGCTTTTTCGCTCGTTTTCGCCTTGTCTCGCCTTAGCTCGCGAGATCGTAAACAGACTCTAAGACGGCGCGTTTTCCCATCCGTATCCCAAGCCGCCGGGCGCGCCCGGCGGTTTCGCCATTTGAAGCGCCGCCGGCGCCGAACGGCGGCCTTATCGAAATACAGGACAGCAAGCAATGAATCCCCCCTCCTGGCTTGGCCACCACTGGCTGGAACCCCACTACCTGGGCTGGCTGCTCAAGGGCGCGCTGCTCACCGGCTGGCTGGCTCTGCTGGTCTGCGTCGCCGCCACCGCGCTAGGCATGCTGCTGACCGCTGCGCTGGAATCGCGCTGGCGCGCCTTGAACCACGGCGCCGGCCTCTGGGTCAGTCTGCATCGCAACACGCCGCTGATGGTGCAGCTGCTGCTGTGGTATTTCGGCGTGGCCGGCCTGCTGCCGGAAACCGCCATGCTGTGGCTGAACACGCCGCGCAGCCTCCCCTTGCCGGGCGGCTTGACGCTGCCATGGCCGTCCTTCGAATTCCTGGCCGCGCTGGTGGGGCTAACCCTTTATAGCGCCAGCTTCATCTGCGGCGAACTACAAGCCGGGCTGCGCGGCGTCGCCGCCGGCCAGCGCCAGGCGGCGCGCGCGCTGGGCATGAACGGCTGGCAGGAATTCCGCTGGGTGGTGCTGCCGCAGGCCTGGGCGCTGGCGCGCCGTCCCTTGGTCGGCCAATACACCGCGGTGGTGAAGAACACTTCCTTGGCGATGGCCATAGGCGTGGCGGAGTTGTCCTATACCTCGCGCCAGGTGGAAACCGAAACCCTGCTCGCCTTCCAGGCCTTCGCCGTGGCCACCGCCGCCTATCTGCTGCTGGTGCTGTTGACTCAGGCGCTGAGCCAGCGCGGCGAGCCGGCATGGAGGGCGCCGCAATGATGCCGCCGGTGATTCAGGACAATCTCGATTATCTGCTGTGGGGCAATCTGGCCAACGGCGAGCCCGGCGGCCTGCTGCTGACCCTGGCCATCAGCGCCGCCGCGGGCGTGCTGGCCAGCCTGCTGGGCCTGGCCGGCGGCATCGCCCTAGTCATGTGCGGGCCCGGCCCGCGCCGCGCGCTGGCCACGCTGGTGGCGCTGCTGCGCGCCATCCCGGTGCTGATGCTGATCTTCTGGTGCTATTTCCTGCTGCCCATCCTGTTTGGGGTGGACATCCCCGGCGTACTCACCGTGGTATTGGCGCTGGCGCTGATCAACGCGGCCTATCTGAGCCAGTCGGTGCAGGCCGGCATCGCCGCCATCGGCCCCGGACAATGGGCGGCCGGGCTGTCGTTGGGACTGGACCGCAGGCAGACGCTGCGGCTGATCGTGCTGCCGCAAGCGCTGCGCATGATGCTGCCCTCCTTCGTCAATCAGTGGATTACCCTGATCAAGGACAGCTCGCTCGCCTATGTGGTGGGCGTGGCCGAATTCACCTTCGTCGCCACTCAGGTCAACAACCGCGAGCAGGTCTACCCTTTGGAGATCTTCGCCTTCATCGCGCTGGCTTACTTTGTGGTCTGCGGCGGCCTGCAACTGCTGGGCCGCTGGAGCGACAGGCGCTGGAGTCTGCCGGCCAGGGCCTGAGAACCTGTTTACGATCTGCTGCGCGCCGGCGATACGGCGTTGAAACCGAGCTCAAAATGCTCATGTACCACGGTACATTTCGCTTTTTCGCTCGTTTTCGCCTTGTCTCGCCTTGGCTCGCGAGATCGTAAACACGTTCTTAGCGGGTCTTAATTCAAATGCTGACGGAAGAAACGCTCCATCGCGCCATACGCGTCAAAGCGGTTTTCCTCGTTGCGGAAACCATGGCCCTCATTGTCCTTGACCATGTATTCCACTTCCACGCCGCGCTTCTGCAGCGCCTTGACGATCTGATTGGATTCGTCGATGTTGACGCGCGGGTCCTTGGCCCCCTGCAACACCAGCAGCGGAGTCTTGATGCGGTCCACCTGGAACACCGGCGAGCGTTCGCGCATCATCGCCTTGTCCTTGACCGGATCGCCCACCATCTCGTGCATCATGTCCAGCATCGGCTTCCAGTACGGCGGTATGGTGTTCATGAAGGTGAATAGATTGGACACTCCCACGTAATCCACCGCGCAGCGATACAAATCAGGCGTCTTAGTGATGCCCGCCAGCGTGGCATAGCCGCCGTAGCTGCCGCCGTAGATGCAGACGCGCTTCGGATCCGCCACACCCTGCTTGACCAGCCAGTCCACGCCGTCGCTGACGTCGTCCTGCATGGTGCCGCCCCATTGTTTGAACGAGGCCTGCCAGAAATCACGGCCATAGCCGGTGGAGCCGCGGAAGTTCATCTGTAGCACCGCCCAGCCGCGATTGGCGAAGAACTGCACCTCGGGGTTGAAGCGCCAGCTGTCGCGCGCCCATGGCCCGCCGTGCGGATTAATGATTACCGGCAGCCCCTTGGCGTCCTCCTTGCCCTTGGGCAGGGTCAGGTAGCCGTTGATGGTCAAACCGTCGCGGCTGCGGTACTGCACCGGCCGCATCGTAGCCATCTCGCTTTCCTTCAACCAGGGCGTGATCTCGGCCAGCAGTTCCAGTTTGTCGCCGGCCTCGTCGTACAGATAGCGCTTGCCCTGGGTACGGTCGTTCCAGGCCGCCACGATGAAACGGTTCTCCGCGCGGTTGGCGGACTGGATATCCACCTGGTAGCCGGGCAGCCGCGCCTCCAGCCTAGCAAGCAGGGCCTCGCTCTTCTCATCTAGGCATTGCCGGCCCGGCTTGTCGGTTTCGAAGCGGGCGCAGGTGATCACTTTGCGCTTGCGGGAAAAGCCCAGGCCGTCGACGTCCACGTCGTCGCGGTGATAGATCTGCTTCACTTCCTTGCCGGTCTTGGGATCGAATTCGACGATGGCGCTCTTATCGCGGCCCAGATTGCTGGCGGCGTAGAAACGCTGGTTGTCGAAAGTGAAGAACAAGGGATTGAAGCTGTCACGGAAGGAGGTGGTCATCAGCTTGCGGAAGGCGCCGCCCGGCTGGTCGCGATACAGCAGGGTGCTGTTGACGCCGTCCGTGGTGGTGGCGATGCGGATGCGGCCATTGTGATCAGTGCTCCAACTGGTGACATTGCCGGGGTTCTTCGCCTCCAGCTTCAACTTGCCGGTTTTCAGGTTCACCCGGTAAACGTCGAACACTTCCGGCTTGCGCTTGTTCAGACCCACCAGCAATTCGTCGTCCCGCTCGGTCAGTTCGTCGACGATCTCCGCGCGCACGCCGGGAAACGGCGTCAGATCGCGGCTCTTGCCGCTGACCAGGTCCACCGCGTACAGGTGGAAATTCTCATCCCCGCCATTATCCTTGCTGTAAACCAGCCGCTGATTGCCCTTCCAGAAATAACCCGACAGGTCGCGGTCCTTCACTTCAGTGACGCGCCGGTCCGGCTGCCCCGGCATGCGCACCACAATATTGCGCCGCGCCTCCCAAGGCGCCAGGAAAGCCACGCTCTTGCCATCCGGCGACAAGGTGAAATTGCTCTGCTCCGGATTACGGAAAAAGTCACGCAGCGGAATGTCCGCGGCGTAAGCCGCGCTGGACAACGCGACGGCCAAGGCCAGGCTCGATACCCAAGTTTTCACGAGAACCCCTTGTCTGAAATGATCCCGATCCGGCGCGGCCGCGCTGGACCCCTGCGACAATATGCCACAAAAAATATCGATTCTCGAACCACACCCCCGCAGGCACCGCTTGACCCCGGTCAAGCCGCCGTGCAACAGCCCGTGCGTCCGCCGGGCCGGCGGGCGTAGCCTGTTTCGGTCTTGGACAATCAGGATAATCATCATGCACTTGCCGCTGCGCCTCGCCATCGTTTCCGCCTTCGCCGCCCTGCACCTCGGTCCGCACGCACACGCCATGCCGGCCGCGCCGGACTACGTCGACGACAGCCAATACCTATCCGCCGCGCGCCAGCGCGTGCTGCCCCCGGACATCCCCTGGCAGGGGGACAGCCAGCGCTTCGCCGCCAAGGCGGACGACCCGTGGGCCACGCCGCTGGAGGCCAGCGGCTTCAAGCACACGCCGGCCTATCCGGAAACCATCGCCTACCTGAACAAGCTGGCCGCGGCCAAACCGGCGCTGCTCAAGCTGGGCCCGATGGCGGAAAAAACCGATCAAGGCCACGAGATGATGATGGCGGTGGTGTCCGCCGCCGCCGACAAATCGCCGCAAGGCCTGCGCGCCAGCGGCAAGCCGCTGATCTACGTGCAAGCCGGCATCCACCCGGGCGAAGCCAACGGCAAGGACGCCGGGCTGATGCTGATCCGCGATCTACTCATCCGCGACGACGCACTGCTGTCAAAGGTCAACCTGCTGTTCGTCCCCACCGTCAACGTGGACGGCGACATGCGCTACGGCAAATACGGCCGCATCAACCAGAACGGGCCGGAACAGACCGGCTGGCGGGTCAACGGCCGCAACCTCAACCTCAACCGGGATTTCACCAAGCTGGACAGCCCGGAAATCCGCAACGTGGCACGCGCGCTCAACGATTACCAGCCGGACTTCTTCATCGACACCCACAGCACGGACGGCGTCAACTACCAATACGACGTCACCTACTGCAACAACGGCCAAGGCTGGTCGCCCGAGTCCAGCCGCTGGATGGACCAGGTGATGACGCCCGAGGTCTACCGCGAACTGCGCCGCTACGGCCATGAACCCAATGTCTGCATCTCGATGAACGACAACGAGAACCCCGACAAGGGCTATTACCCGTATTACAGCGATCTGGCGCGCTTCTCCAATCAGTACGCCGACGCCCGCGGCATCCCCGCCATCCTGGTGGAACTGCACGCGCTCAAGCCCTACAAGCAGCAAGTGCTGGGCAACTACGTGCTCTATCGCGCCATCTTCGACAGCGTGTCCCGCCATTACGACAGCCTGCGCGCCGCCATCGCCAAGGACCGCGCCGCGCGGCCGGACCCGGTGACGCTGACCTGGAAGGAAGCCGAGGGCAAACCCAAGCTGGTGGACTTCAAGGGCGTCAAGTTCGACAAAGTGCAATCTCCGATCACCGGCGACAAGATCGTGCGCTGGAGCAATCAGCCGCGCGACTACCGCCTGCCCATCACCCCGCTGACCGTGCCGGACCTCACCGCCGCACGGCCCAAGGCCTATGTGGTGCCGGCGCAGTGGCACGAGGTGATCGCTCGGCTACGCGCTCACGGCATCCAGCTGCGCGAACTGAGCCGGCCGGAAACACTGGACGTCACCGTCTACCGGCTGGACGATATCAAGCTGGGCACGCCGTTTGAGCCGGACCGCGAATCCGCCGACAAGATTCCCGGCTACGAAGGCCGCCTGCTGATAGACGGCAAGCCCAGCCCCTTGCAGCGCAAAGTCACCTATCCGGCTGGCTCTGTGGTGGTGAACCCGCAACAACCCTTGGGCACGCTGGCGATGCTGCTGCTGGAACCGGCCAGCCCGGACTCCTTCCTGCACTGGGGCTTCTTCAACGCCAACCTCACCTCGGCGGAAGCGCCGGAAGCCTATGTGATGGAACCGATGGCGCGGCGCATGCTGGCGGAAAGCCCGGCCTTGCGTCAGGCCTTCCAGGCCAGGCTCAAGGACCCCAAGTTCGCCAAGGACCGCAACGCCCGGCTCAACTGGTTCTATGAGCAGACGCCGTTCGCCGACAGCAACCGCTTCCTCTACCCGGTGGGCATCGTGCGCTAAGCCCAGACCGCGCAAGCGGCCGCCGGCTTGTCTACACTAGAAAGATTCAAGCCGGCGGTCTCTTGGGCGGCGGCGCGACAATAACTCGCATCGGGCGGGGCGGGCAGCAGATCGTTTCCATGTTTGCAGCGGCGGACCGGCCAAGCCCGGCCGGTCAACGGCCGCAACCAGGAGAAACCCATGCACATCAAGGTTCTCGGCGCCGCCGCCTGCATTGGCCACCCCGGCCACACCACCAGTTTTCTGATTGACGAAGACACCCTGATAGATTGCGGCACCGGCGTGACCAGCTTGCGCGCGGACGAGATGCTGTCCATCCGCCAGGTGCTGCTCACTCACAGCCACGCCGACCACTGCGGCTGCCTGCCGCTGCTGGCCGACGTTCACGCCAGCCGCCGCGGCCCCGGCCTCACTGTCTACAGCCAGCAAGAAACCCTGGACGCGCTGCGCGCCCATCTGTTCAACGGCGAACTCTGGCCGGACTACACCCGTCAACCCAGCGTCGAACAGCCCTGGCTGCGGCTGCAAGCGGTGGAGCCCGGCTACGCGCTGCCGATAGGCGAAGGCCTGGCCACCGCGCTGCCGGCCAATCACAGCGTGCCGGCGCTGGGCTGGTTGATAGAAGGCAGCTGGCGCGCTCTCGCTTTCAGCGGCGACAGCGGCCCTTGCCCGGCTTTCTGGCAATGGGTGTCCAATGTGCCCTCGCTGACCGACGTGATCTGCGAATTGACCTACACCGACGAACGCCAGGGCGAGGCCGCGCGCCAGGGCCACATGACGCCCTTGCTATTGCTGCCCTTCCTGCCGCTGCTGCCGGCCAACACCCATCTTTGGATCAGCCACATCGACCCCGGCTGCCGCGAACACCTGCTGGAACAGCTGCGCTCCGAATACGCCAACGGCCTGCGCGTCTGCCCGCTGCGCGAAGGCATGCTGATCGAACTGTAGCCGCCGGAGGCCAAGACCATGCAAGGCTATCAACTCTCCTTCTTCACCCAGCAAGACCACTGCCACGACGGCCTGCCGCTGGCGGAATGGATCGTGCAACAGGCGCGGCGGATGGACATCCGCGGCGCCACGCTGTTCACCGCCAGCGAAGGCTACGGCCGCCACCGCCGGCTGCACTCCGTCCATTTCTTCGATCTGGCGGACCAGCCCGAGGAAGTCACGCTGGTGATCAGCGCCGACGAGGCCGAGCGGCTGCTGGCCGCGCTCGCCGCCGCCGGGGTCAAGGTGTTTTACGTGAAGACGCCGGTGGAGTTCGGCGTGTTGGGGGAGGAGGAATAGTGACAACCCAGCCGGCAAGGACCGGCGGATAAGGTCTGAACTTCACATATTCACGCTACTTGGAACTCCGGGGATCTTGTAGAGCTGGTGGCTGCCCTTGATTCAGCTGGCGTCGCGCACGGCCATGAGTTCATCTAAGCTGAGGCCGCCCGCTGTCTCATCTTCTCTATGGTTTTCTCGTCGCTCATCATTGACCTTTGCCAGCCAGGCATAGCTTGATGCCGGCACCCGTTCCCCGAATCGTCAAGCCGGCAAGGTCATTGAAAAACAATACATTGCCGGCAATTCCCCTACGCCCTCTCCTCTGAAAACGACGGGACTCAGTCAACGCCCAAAGGCGACGAACAATGAAACAGGGCATGCCCCGCAAGCCATGCCCTGTTCCGCCTCGCCACCGTTTAACACTCAGCGCGTCACGTCGAAGCCCGCGTCCTCCACCGCAGCCGCCAGTTCCTCCGGCGACACGATCTCCGCGTCGTACACCACCTTGGCCTGCTTAGCCTCCAGGCTGACTTCGGCCTCGCTGACGCCGGCCATGCCGCTGAGCACGCCGCTGACGCTTTTCACGCACCCCTGGCAGGTCATGCCATCCACTTTCATGATCAATTCGGACATTGCTTTCTCCTGAAAAAATTCAAACCGCCCCTCAGAACCTGTTCACGATCTGCTGCGCGTCGTGAGACGTCACACGGTGAGTACAGCTTCGAAATACTCATATACCGTCTGTACACTGCGCCTTCTCAGCTGTTTTCGCCTTAGCTCGCGAGATCGTAAACACGTTCTCACACCGATGCCGCCTTATTTCCAGCGCCGCAGCAGCAGCGAATTACTCACCACCGATACCGAACTCATCGCCATCGCCGCGCCGGCGATCACCGGGTTCAACATGCCCAGCGCCGCCAGCGGAATCCCCATCACGTTATAAATGAAGGCGAACAGCAGATTCTGCCGGATTTTGCGCAGGCTGGCGCGCGACAGCCGAATCGCGTCCACCGCGTGCATCAAGTCGCCGTGCATCAGGGTGATATCGGCGGCTTCTATCGCCACGTCCGAGCCGGCGCCCATCGCCAGGCTGACGTCGGCGGCGGCCAACGCCGGCGCATCGTTGACGCCGTCGCCCATCATCGCCACCTTGAAGCCCTGCGCCTGCCAACGCCGCACTTCCGCCGCCTTGTCCTGCGGCTTCACCTCGGCGCGGTAATCACGGATGCCCGCCTCCGCGGCGATGCCGGCGGCGGTGGCCGGGTTGTCGCCGGTCAGCATCGCCACCCGTATGCCCATCCGCTGCAACTGCGCCACCGCCTGAGCCGAGCTGGGGCGGATGCGGTCGGCGATGGCCAGCAGGCCCAACAGCTCCTCGCCGCGCGCCACCGCCACCACGGTGTTTCCCGCCTGTTGCAAGGGCAAGGCGGCGTTCAAGGCCTGCTCGCCCAACCAGCCGGGCACGCCGGCGCGCACCAGGCCGTGACCGGCCACTTCCGCCTGCACCCCCTGCCCCACCTGGGCGGCGAAGCCGCTGACCGGCAGCAAGCCCAGGCCCTGTTCTTGCGCCTGTTGCAGGATGGCGCGCGCCAACGGGTGTTCCGATCCAGCCTCCACGCTGGCGGCCAGTTGCAGCACCAAATCCGTGTCCGCCGCCAGCGGCAGCACTTGTTTGACTTGCGGCTTGCCTTCGGTCAGCGTGCCGGTCTTGTCCACCAACAGCACCCCCACCTGGCTTGCCAGTTCCAGCGCGGTGGCGTTGCGGAACAGGATGCCGCGCCGCGCGCCGTTGCCCACGCCCACCATCACCGCTGTCGGCGTGGCCAGGCCCAAAGCGCAAGGGCAGGCAATCACCAGCACCGCCACCGCGTGGATCAGCGCCGCCGGCCAATCCTGCAGCCACAGGCCGGTAATGATGAAGGTCAACAGGCTGATGCCCACCACGACCGGCACAAACACGCCGGAAATCACGTCCGCCAATTGCTGAATCGGCGCCTTGGAGCCCTGGGCCGCGCTCACCAGGCGCACAATCTCGGCCAACTGGGTGTCCCCGCCCACGCCGGTGGCGCGGATCTTCAGCATGCCGTCCTGGTTGCGGGTGGCGGCGTAGACGCTGTCGCCGACGCGCTTGGCCACCGGCAGGCTTTCGCCGGTCAACATGCTTTCATCCAGCGCCGCCGCGCCGTCCACCACCTCGCCGTCCACCGGCAAGGTTTCGCCGTGGCGCACCACAATCAGATCGCCCTGGCGCAGCGCGGTGACCGCCACCTCCTCCACCCGGCCGTCCTCGCGCTCCACGCGGGCGGTCTTGGGCGCCAGCCGGATCAGCTCCTCAATCGCGGCCGAAGTTTTCCCCTTGGCGCGGGCTTCCAGCAGCTTGCCCAGCAGCACCAGCGTAATTACCGAGGCGCTGGCTTCAAAATAGACATGCTGGTCTTCCCGCCCCAGCAACGTCACCGCCGCCGACAACAGCCAGGCCATGCTGGTGCCCAGGGCCACCAGCACGTCCATATTGGCGCCGCCGCCGCGCAGCGCCGCCCAGGCGCCCTTGTAGAAACGCCAGCCGACGATAAATTGCACCGGCGTGGCCAAGGCCAACTGCCAGTAACGCGGCAGCCAGCCATGGTGGCCGCCGCTGAACATCGCCGCCATTTCAATAAGGAAGGGCAAGGTCAGCAAGGCGGAGAACGCGAACCACAACCGCTCGCGCCGGTAGCGGCGCGCATGCTCGGCGGCCAGCGTGTCGTCGCCCGGCCCGGCCTTGGCCGCGGCCTGATAACCAGCGCGGCTCACCGCGGCGATCAACGCCGCCTCGTCGGCCAGACCGGCCACGTAATCGACACGGGCGCTCTCGCTGGCGAAGTTGACCTGGGCGGACACGCCTGGCAAGCGGTTCAGCACCTTCTCGATACGGCCGGCGCAGGCGGCGCAAGTCATGCCCTGGATGTCCAGCTCCGCCTGCCGGCGCGGCACGGCGAAACCAGTCTTGGCGATGGTGTCCACCAGTGTCTGCGGCGGGGTTTTGACCGGGTCGAACGAAACCTTGGCGGACTCGCTGGCGAAATTCACCGCCGCTTCCACCCCGTCCAGCCGATTCAACTGTTTTTCAATCCTGGCGGCGCAGGCCGCGCAACTCATGCCCTCAATCGGCAAATCCACGGTGCTTGCTGTCATGATGACCTCCTGGGCTGAATTATATACCCCCGCAGGGTATTAATGGCAAACCGTTTTTTCGCGATTATCACAGCGTCGGGCTTTACCGCGCCGGCGGCCGCGTGGTAACAAGAAAGGCTGAGAACCCTTGCAGGAAAACGCTATGCCCCTGAAACGCTACGGCGACGATTGCGCCTTGATCGTGGTGGACGTGCAAAACAGTTTTTGTCCCGGCGGCGAGCTGGCCGTGGCCGACGGCGATCAGATCGTGCCGCTGATCAACCACATGATGCAGTTCTTCAACCGGGTGATCCTGACCCAGGATTGGCACCCGGCCAAACATGTTTCCTTCGCCAGCCAACACGCCGGCAAACAGCCTTTCGACAGCATCCAGCTGCCTTATGGCGAGCAGACGCTGTGGCCGGACCATTGCGTGGCCGGCAGCCGCGGCGCCGAATTCCACCCGGAGCTGGACACCCATCTCGCGCAGTTGATCATTCGCAAGGGTTGCAATCCGGCGCTGGACAGTTATTCCGCCTTCGTCGAAGCGGACCGCCAAACCCCCACCGGCCTGGCCGGCTATCTGGCCGAACGCGGCGTCAAGCGCGTGTGGCTGGCCGGGCTCGCCACGGACTACTGCGTAGCCTGGAGCGCGCTGGACGCGCGCGCCGCCGGCTTGGAAACCACGGTGGTGGACGATGCCTGCCGCGGCATCAATCTGAACGGGTCGCTCAGCAGCGCCTGGGCGCACATGCTGGCCGCCGGCGTGCGGAGGCTGCGCTCGGACGAGGTGTAAAAACCTGTTCAATGCCTGCTGCGCTTCGGCGATACGGCGTTGAAAGCCCATCCTTGGACACAAGAAAACACTTAGGAGAAGAAGAATGAAGCTATTCCAACACGCCCGCCTCTGGCTGGCCGCCGGCTTGCTGTTAGCCGGCTTGGCGCGCGCGGACGCGCCTCTGGTGCTAATGACGGACTTTGGCCTCAAGGACGGCGCAGTGTCGGCGATGCGCGGCGTCGCCTATTCGGTGGACCCCAAGCTGACGCTGTCCGACCTCACCCATGAAATTCCGGATTACGATATTTGGAGCGGCGCCTACCGGCTGTACCAGACCGCCAACTACTGGCCGAAGGGCACAGTGTTCGTATCGGTGGTGGATCCGGGCGTCGGCACCGAACGCCAGTCGGTAGTACTGAAAACCAGGGACGGTCGCTATTTCGTCAATCCCAACAACGGCCTGCTGACCTTGATCGCCGAACGCGACGGCGTGGCCGAACTGCGCCGCATCGACGAGAAGACCAACCGCCTGAAAGGCTCGTCGGACTCCTACACCTTCCACGGCCGCGACGTTTACGCCTACACCGGCGCGCGGCTGGCCGCCGGCAAAATCCGCTTTGAGGAAGTGGGCCCGCCGCTGCCGGCCTCCGCCGTGGTCAAACTACCGTATCAACACGCTGAAGCCGCCGGCGAACGGATCAAGGGCATGATCCCGGTATTGGACCCGCAATACGGTAATGTGTGGACCAATATCCCCAAAGCGCTGTTCGAAGCCCAAGGCTTCCGCCCCGGCGACACGGTAAAAGTGCGCATTTTCAAACAGGGCAAGCCGGTGGACGAAGTGGTGGCGCCCTACCGCCGCACCTTCGGCGAGGTGGCCAACGGCCAGCCGCTGGTCTATCTGAACAGCCTGCTGGACGTGTCGCTAGCGCTGAACATGGACAACTACGCCGCCAAGCGCGGCATCGGCTCCGGTCCGGAGTGGTCAGTGGAACTGAGCCGGCCGTAAACCCGTGCGGGCTTCCATCGCCCGCTCAGCTCCGGCTCATTGATAGAACAGGGTAAAGCACGCCCCGGCGCGAACCGCGCCGGGGATCACTCGCGCATCAATCGCCATGAAACGTGTTGGCATGGGAATCTTGCTGCTGCGTGTCGTGAGACGCCCCACGGTGAGCACGGCTCTGAAGTGCTCTTGTGCCCGTTCTCTCAGCCGTTTTCGCCTTGTCCCGCCCTGGCTCGCGAGATCGTAAACACGGGTGTGCAAGGCGCAGGGAAACGCAAGCAAGGCCCTAGAGCCAGCGCCTTTTCCAGAACAACCAGCTCAATCCGCCGGCAATGCCCAGCATCGCCACCAACACCAGATGGTAGCCATAATGCCATTTCAGCTCCGGCATGTATTCGAAATTCATGCCGTAGATGCCGGCGATCAGCGTCAGCGGCATGAAGATCATGGTCAATACGGTGAGCACCCGCATTTGCAGGTTGAGGCGGTGAGATTGGGTGGAGAGGTAAAGGTCCAACATATCGCCCACCATCTCACGCGACATTTCCAGGGACTCGATCACATGCATGGTGTGATCATAGGCGTCTTGCAGATAGACCAGCGTTTCCGGCTTGAAGAAGCCGTGCTCGCCGCGATTCAGCGAAATCAACATTTCCCGCATCGGCATCAGCGCGCGGCGCAGTTTCAGGCAATCGCGCTTCAGACGCTGAATCTGCATCAACACGCCCTGGTCGCGGTCTCGCAGCAGGGTGCTATCCATGCGCTCCACCCTTTCGTTGAACTCGGTGAGCACGCCGAAGTAGTCGTCTATCATCGCGTCCAGCAAGGAATAACCCAGATAGTCCGCCTCCTTGTGACGCAGCAGGCCGCGTCCGCGGCGCAGCCGCTCCCGCACTTCCTCGAACACGCCGGTGGGGCGCTCCTGGAAGGTGAGCACGAAGCGACGGCCGATGACCAGGTAGATCTGATCGGACAACAGCCTCCCAGTGCCGTTCTCGCTGTGTTGGTGGTAGTCGAACACCCGGCCGGCGATAAACAGGTAGTCGCCGTAGTCTTCCACCTTGGGCCGCTGCCGCGCGTTCATGATGTCTTCCAGCACCAGCGCGTGCAGGCCAAAGCGCTGGCCGATGGCACGCATCACCTCGGGCTGGTGCAGACCATAGACGTTGAGCCAGAGCACGCCGTCGCCGGACTGGTGGGCCATGCCTTCGGCCACGGTTTGGAACGAGGTTTCCTGCAGTTGCTCCGGCCCGTATTCAAACAGCGAGATCGAGGCTTCCGGCAGCTTGGCCTCCCCCACCGACAGCAGGGTGCCAGGCGCTTCACCCAACGTGGGTATGCGTTTTTTCAGCGTGGTGTGACGCATGGGCGGCTCACACTTGCTCAATGTCGAGCACGAAGCCGACGTTTTTCCATTGGCCGACTTCCTGTTTGAAGCCGCTGGCGGTCAGCGGACTGCCCTTCAACCAGGCTTTGTTCAGCGTCAGCGCGAAGCCGGTGGCGTGCTGGCGCAGGTCCAGCCGGTCCGGCAGCACGATGCTGTTGCGGCTGCGATGGAACAGCACCGCCAGGCGCAGCGCCACCACCGCCTGCCACAGGCTGGCGTCTTCCATGTATTGACGCATCTTGCCCATGTCGCCGCGATGCCCCAGCACGATGGCGGCCAGCGTGGCTTGTTCGCGCTTGGAGAAGCCCGGCATGTCGGCGTGTTGCAGGATGTAGGAAGAGTGTTTGTGATAGGCGGTGTGGGAGATGGTGAGGCCGATCTCATGCAGCTTGGCCGCCCATAGCAGGCGTTTGAGCATGGATTGGTCGACGTCCTCCCCGGCCACCATGCGGTACAGGCGTTCGGCCAACGCGGTGACGCGCTCGGACTGGGCGGTGTCCACATGGTAACGGCGCTTGAACTGGGCGACCGTGGTATCGCGCATGTCCTTCTCGCGTTGGCGGCCCAGCAGGTCGTATAGCACGCCGTCACGCAAAGCGCCTTCGGCCACCGTCATTTTGTCGATGGCCAGTTCCTGAAACACCGCAATCATGATGGCGAGGCCGCCGGCCAGCACCGGCGCACGGTCGGCCTTGAGGCCGTTGACGTCGATGGCGTCGATGCTGCCCTGGCGGATCAACAGCGCCTTGAGCTTTTCCATGCCGGCCAAGGTGATGTCGGCGCTGCTCCAGTCGTTGATTTCGAGCACGTCGCGCAGCGAGCGCGCGGTGCCGGAAGTGCCCACCGCCAGCTGCCATTCTTCGCGCTGGTATTGATGGGCAATGCGCTGGATTTCATTGCGCGCGGCCAGGATAGCATCTTGGAAATTGGCTTGGCTCAATTTGCCATCACCAAAATAACGCAGCGTGAAGCTGACGCAGCCCAGCGGCAGGCTTTCCGTGACCAAAGCCTTGTAATGGCTGCCGATGATGAACTCGGTGGATCCGCCGCCGATGTCCACCACCATGCGCCGCTCCTTGGTGTCCGGCAACGAGTGGGCGGCGCCCAGATAGATCAGCCGCGCTTCTTCTCGGCCGGCAATCACCTCAATGGGAAACCCCAGCAGCGGCTCGGCCTTGGCGATGAAATCCGCCGCGTTCTTGGCCACGCGCAGGGTATTGGTGCCCACCGCACGCACTTGGGCCGGGGTGAAGCCGCGCAGACGCTCGCCAAAGCGGGCGAGACAGGCCAGCGCCTTGTCCTGGGTTTCCTGGTCCAACTGTTTGTCGGCGGTCAGGCCCGCGCCCAGGCGCACGGTCTCCTTCATCACGTCCAGCGCGTACAGCTGGTCGTCCACCACCCGCGACACTTGCAGGCGGAAGCTGTTGGAGCCCATATCGATGGTGGCGAGCACGTTGTTTGGGGGCGTGGTCAGTGTCAAAGACACCCCTTCTCTCTTTATCAAGGCCCGCGCCCGCGCGGCTGCGCCAGCGGAAACGGGGGGATTCATCATCAGGTTGGAACGCCGGGGGACTGGCACGGACGCCGGACGCAACAATGGCGGCAACACCGAATGTTACCGCCATTTTAGGCAAACCGTCATGTCAAGTCGCCGTGACAGGCGCGGCCAGGCTCAGCCCAGGGTTTCTCGCTTCTTGGTTTCCAGCGTAGTGTGACGAATGTCCTTGCCTTTGACCAAGTACACCACGTATTCGGAAATATTGGTGGCGTGATCGCCAATGCGCTCTATCGCCTTGGAGATGAACAAAGTGTCGATGGACATGCTGATGGTGCGCGGGTCTTCCATCATGAAGGTGATCAGCTGACGCAGTTCGGAGGCGAAATCCTCGTCCAGTTCCTGGTCGGCCTCGGCCAATTCCAAGGCGGCGCTGGTGTCTAGGCGGGCGAAGGCGTCCAGCGCGCGGCGCAACATGCCCAGCGCCGAATCCGCCATTTTCTCGATTTCGCGGAAGCGCGGCATCTGGTAGCGCTCCGATTGATAAATGGTCTTGCCCATGCGCGCGATCTTCTTGGCTTCGTCGCCGATGCGCTCCAGATCCGTGATCACCTTGATCACGGTGAACACGATGCGAAGGTCGCTGGCGGCCGGCTGACGGCGGGCGATGATGTGCAGGCAGTCGTCGTCGATGGTGACTTCCATCGCGTTGACCAGCGCGTCTTCGGCAATCACCTTGTCCAGCTTGTCAATGTCGCCTGCCAGCAGGGCTTCCACCGCGGACAAAATCTGCTGCTCCACCAGTCCGCCCATCTGCAGGACGCGGGTGCGGATGGTTTCCAGCTCCATATCGAACTGTTTGGAAATATGCTCTGCCATGTCTGCCCCAAACCAAAACCTGTCAAAAAACGCTATGTTAATGCGGGCAGATGACGACGATGTGACAATTCATCTGCCCGCTTGCGGGCGGCGGCAAGCCCGCTAGAAGGCTAGCGCGCTCCGGCGAAACTTGCTCAGAACGTGTTTACGATCCCGTGAAAGCGACCGAAGAAACGGAATGCACATACGGTGTACAGGCATTCCGACTGCGGTTTCACGCCCCTTTCTATCCATCCCGCCAACGCGCAGCTAATCGTAAACGGGTTCTTAACGGATTTCTTCCACGCCGCTTTGTTTTCCCAACACCAGCACATCGGCGCGGCGGCGGGCGAACAGGCCGCAGGTAACCACGCCGGCCAGGTGGTTGATGATTTCTTCCAGTTCCACCGGCTTCTGAATCTTCAAGCCGTGCACGTCCAGGATCACATTGCCGTTGTCGGTGGTCACGCCCTGACGCAGCTCCGGGTGGCCGCCCAGCTTGACCAGCTCGCGCGCCACATAGCTGCGCGCCATCGGGATCACTTCTATGGGCAGCGGGAAACCGCCCAACATGGTGACGTATTTGGTTTCGTCGGCGATGCAGATGAACTGCTCGGCCACGCTGGCGACGATCTTCTCGCGGGTCAGCGCGGCGCCGCCGCCTTTGATCATGTGCAGATGGTGGTTGATTTCGTCCGCGCCGTCGATATACACCGGCAACGCATCCACTTCGTTCAGGTCGAACACCGGGATGTGGTGAGCTTTGAGGCGGGCGGTGGAGGCGTCGGAGCTGGACACCGCGCCGCGGATGCGGCCCTTGATCGCGGCCAGCTCTTCGATGAACAGATTGACGGTGCTGCCGGTACCCACGCCGACGATGCTGTCGTCCGGCACGAATTCAATGGCCTTCTTGGCCACGGCAAGCTTCAGTTGGTCCTGAGTCAACATGGTAATGCCTCCTGTGTTTGGATGGTGTTGCGCCGGGCGGATTATGGCACGGGGCGATCCGCCAGACACCTGTCATCAATTGCGAGCCGCAAACCGCGAATCGCGGCGCGGTGTTACACGGACGTCAGCAGGCAGACGGCTTGCGCCTCTATCGCCTCGCAACGCCCCAGATAGCCCAGCTTCTCGTTGGTTTTACCCTTGACGTTGACCGCGTCGAGGTCCAGGCCGAGGTCTTCGGCGATGGCGGCGCGCATCGCGTCGATGTGCGGCGCCAGCTTGGGCTGCTGCGCAATCAGCGTGCTGTCCACATTCACCGGTTTCCAGCCGGCGGCGCGCACGCGCTTGGCCGCTTCACGCAGCAGCGCGCGGCTGTCCGCGCCCTTGAATTCGGGATCGGTGTCCGGAAAGTGACGGCCGATATCGCCCAACGCCGCCGCGCCCAGCAGCGCGTCGGTAATCGCGTGCAACAAGGCGTCGGCGTCGGAGTGGCCCAACAACCCCTTCTCGTGCGGAATGTTCACGCCGCCCAGGATCAACGGCCGGCCGGCCACCAGTTGGTGCACATCGTAGCCCTGTCCCACTCGAAACATATCAATCCTTTCTTGCCGCCAGCACCGCGCGCGCCAAGGCCAGATCGCGCGGATAAGTCACTTTGAAATTCTGAGCATCGCCTTCCACCAGGCGCGGCTTGCCGCCGCAGCGCTCTATCGCGGAGGCTTCGTCGGTCACGTCAGCCAGATCGCCGCCTTGCAGGGCCTCTCGCAATTTTCCGTGGCGGAACATCTGCGGGGTTTGCGCCAGCCACAGGCCGGCGCGCGAAACAGTGACCGCCACGCGCTGCTCCGCGTCCGCGCGCTTCACGGTGTCAGGCACCGGCAAGGCCAGCAGGCCGCCCACCGGGTCGTCCCCGACTTCCGCCAGCAGCCGCTCCACCGCGTCCGCGGTCAGACAGCAACGCGCGGCGTCGTGCACCAATATCCAGTCGTCGGCACCGCAGTCCAGCGCCGCCAGGCCGTTGCGCACGCTCTCGGCGCGGCTGACGCCGCCCACGCGCAACACTTGCAGCTTGGGAATGTCCCAGTCGAAATCGTCAAACCACTCGTCGCAGGGAGAAATCACCACCGCCACCGCCTCAACGGCGGCCACAGAGGCCAACGCCTGCAGGGTATGCCACATCAGCGGCTTGCCGTTCAGTTGCAGGTATTGTTTGGGACTGGGCGCGCCGAAGCGGCTGCCATGGCCAGCGGCCGGCACCAGCGCCAGGTAGCGGCTCACGCGCCCTCTCCGGCCGGCGTCTCCAGGCTGCGCCACAGGCAGGTGCCCTTCACCGATTTGTCCAGATCGTTCAAATAAGCTTGATGATCGGCCAGCTCCTGCTCATTGGCGCGCTTGACGATCAACGGCTTGCGCTCGAAATCCAGCGCGCCGTGCTGGCCATTGGGCAAGTCGACGTCGATGTCCATCACCAGGCTTTCCTGGCCGCGGGTCATCCATAGATAGACTTCGGACAACAATTCGCAGTCCACCAGCGCGCCGTGCAAGGTGCGGTTGGAGCGGTCGATCTCGAAGCGGTCGCACAAGGCGTCCAGGCTGTTGCGCTTGCCGGGGAACAGATCGCGCGCTTCGCGCAGCGTATCCACCACGTTGGCGCACAGGTTCTTGATGGACGGCAGGCCCACTCTTTCGAATTCGGCGTTGAGGAAGCCGACGTCAAACGGCGCATTGTGGATGATCAGCTCCGCGTCGCGCAGGAAGTCGGCCACTTCCTCGGCCACCTCGCGGAACTTGGGTTTGCCTTCCAGAAATTCCAGCGAGATGCCGTGCACGCGCTGGGCATCCGGATCGATATCGCGCTCCGGATGGATATAAAGATGCAGATGCTTGCCGGTGAGCTTGCGGTTGATCATTTCCAGGCCGGCGAACTCGATGATGCGATGGCCTTGGGCGTGTTCGAGACCGGTGGTTTCGGTATCGAGAATGATTTGTCTCATGCGCTATCCTGGCGGCGGCCGCAGCCAGCGGCGCCGCTCTGAACTCTGAAGAAAGGCAGGCGCGGCCGGATCAGGCCAGCTCCACGCCTCGGTTGGCCAACTGATCGGCCCGTTCGTTGAACTCATGGCCGGCGTGGCCTTTGACCCAGCGCCACTCCACATGCAGGTGGCGGTTGCGCTCGGCGTCCAATTGCTGCCACAGATCGGCATTCTTCACCGGCTCCTTGGCCGCGGTCTTCCAGCCCCGCGCCTTCCAGCCGTGAATCCACTCGGAAATGCCTTTTTGCACATATTGGGAGTCGGTGTACACCACCACCCGGCAGGGCCGGTTCAACGTGGCCAGGCCCTTGATCACGGCCAGCAACTCCATGCGGTTGTTGGTGGTGTTGGCCTCGCCGCCGCACAATTCCTTTTCCTTGCCTTTGAAGCGCAGCAAAGCGCCCCATCCGCCCGGCCCCGGATTGCCCTTGCAGGCGCCGTCGGTATACATCTCTACCTTGTCTTCAGTCGTCATGCTGTCTCGTCATTGCCGGGGCTTGCGTCCCGCTTGCTGTGTTGTCTCATGGTTCCCTGTGACTGTGATGACGCTCGTTGCCGGCGGCCACCGCCAGACCGGTTTTGGCCTTGGCCTGCTTCCAATTGGGCAGGATCAAGCGCATGCCGCGCTGACGTTTGATCGCCTCAATGCCGTACACGCCGGCGGCCAATGGCCACCAGCGGTCCCCGGCCCGCTCCATGAAGCGGAAGCGTTGCACCCAGTCGCAGCGGGAAAACGGCGGCGCGTAGCCCATGAAGCCCCCGCTCGCGGGCTCCAGTTCCAGCAGGGTCAGCCAGTCCTTGATGCGCACCAAAGACAGAAAGTTGCCGCTCCACGGCGCGTTTTCGCGCCCCTGGACCAGCCGGCGCACGCCCCATAGCGACACCGGATTGAAGCCGGTGAGGATCAGCCGGCCCTCCGGCATCAGCACGCGCTCGGCTTCCCGCAGTACCTGATGCGGCACGGTGGTAAAATCCAGCACATGCGGCATCACCAACAGGTCCAGGCTGCGGCTCTCGAACGGCAGTTGCTCCGGATCGCACAGGATCTGAGCCGGTCCGGAATCGGCGACGCGGCACTGCCAGGGAATGCGGTTGGCGCGCAGGAAGTCGACTTCCGGCAATCCCAACTGCACCGCATGGAAGCCGAACACGTCGGCGACGGCGCGATCGAAATAAGCCTGCTCCCGCTCCAGCAGATAACATCCCAATTCGCTGGAGCTCAGCCAGTCGCTAAACGAATTCTTCATTGAGAGAAGCCTTATGCCAGCCAAATTCACCGTCAGCCCGGTAGGGGCCTTCACTGACAATTATATCTGGGTTTTGCATCACAGCGGCCGCGCTGTCGTGGTGGACCCGGGCGAGGCCGCGCCGGTCTTTGCCTTCCTAGAGCGGGAAGGGCTTCAGCTGGAAGCCGTTCTGCTCACCCACCACCACGCCGACCATATCGGCGGCGTGGCCGAGCTGTCCGCGCGCTGGCCGGACGCCCCCGTCTACGGCCCCGCCGACATCGCCTTGGTCTCTCGCCCGGTGATGGACGGAGCCCGCGTCGAGCTCTCCTTCGGCGCGGCCTTGGTGCTGGAAGTTCCGGGCCACACGCTGAACCACCTGGCCTATGTGATCGACGACGCGCTGTTTTGCGGCGATACCCTGTTCGGCGCCGGCTGTGGCCGACTGTTCGAAGGCACGCCGCGGCAAATGCATGATTCGCTGGCCAAGCTGGCCGCGCTGCCGAACGCCACCAAGGTCTACCCGGCTCATGAGTACACCTTGGCCAATCTACGCTTCGCGCTGACGGTGGAGCCTGGCAATCCTGTGCTAGCCATCCGCATGAGCCGGGACCTGAAGCTGCGCGAACAGAATCTGCCCACCCTGCCCTCCACCATCAGTCTGGAGCGCGCCAGCAACCCTTTCCTGCGCGCGCATGAGCCTGCGGTGCGCCAGTCCGCCGCGCACTGGAGCGGCCAAGCTCTTGATGAGGTTGTCGAAGTCTTTGCCGCGTTGCGCGAGTGGAAAAATCGCTTCTGAGGAATTTGTTCATGAGCTCGCAAGTTACAGCGAAACAAGGCGAAAAAGACGGGAAAAACGGAAGACCCATCTCCGTTCCTCAGCCCTTCAAAGGCGTTTTCAAGGCCGTATCGCCGACGCGCGGAGGTCCGTGAGCAAACGCTGAAACCATGACAAGAAACTATATCCTGATCGCCACTGTTAAAAATAACTGGCACAGGACAGTCTGTATGGCCTATATGTCAGCAAAGCACATGAAGTTATTTGGTTTTTTGGTTGACACCCCTATGTTGGCTGTTTAGCATCAGCCGAAATCAGAATTCCGGGCCCGCCAAATGAATCGCTTCACCCCGTTGGCACTTTCGCTGTCATTTGTTTTTTTATTTGCCTCCGCCGCGCACGCGGACGGGGCGTTTCGCCAATCCGTCGGCGTGGACGAGGGCCTGGCCGCCGGCCTGGACATGATGCTGCTGAACTCCAGCCTGCTTCGCAACGGCGACAACGTTTGGGAACGCGCGCGCGAAGGCTTCCAACTGCCGGAAGTGAACGCGGAGATCGTGCGCCGCCAGGAACGCTTTTATGCCAGCAAGCCGGAATACTTCCGCCGCACGCTGGACCGCAGTAGAAAATATCTGTTTCACATCATGAACGAAGTGGAGCGCCGCGGCATGCCCACCGAGCTGGCGCTGTTGCCGCTGGTGGAAAGCGCCTTCGTTCCCACCGCGAAATCCCATGTCGGCGCCTCCGGCCTGTGGCAGTTCATGCCGGCCACCGGTCGCCACTACGGACTGGAACAGACTTGGTGGTACGACGGCCGCCGCGACGTGATGGAAGCCACCCGCGCAGCGCTGGACTATCTAGAAAACCTGTATGGGCAGTTTGGCGACTGGAACATCGCGCTGGCCGCCTACAACTGGGGCGAGGGCAACGTCTCCCGCGCCATCGCCCGGCTGCAGGCCAGCGGCCAGGAAGTGACTTACGAAAATATCCGCATGCCCAACGAAACGCGCAACTACGCGCCCAAGTTGCTGGCGGTGCGCAACATTCTCAACGATCCGGCCAAGTTCGGCGTGCGCCTGGACAAATTCCCCAACAAGCCTTACTTCGTTGCGGTTTCCACCGGCAAGCACATGAACATCGACATCGCCGCCAAGCTGGCCGGCATGTCCATCAGCGAATTCAAAGAACTGAATCCGGCCTTCAACCTGCCGGTATACGCGCACAAAAACGGCCGTCAGATGCTGATCCCGGCTGCCAAGGCCGACAAGTTCCAGGCCAACCTGGCCAAGTGGGACAAGCCGCTGCTCACCTGGGAAGTCTACACTCCGCCCGCGGACGCCAACGTCAGCCTGATCGCCAGCGAGCACGGCATGAGCGCCGGCCAGCTGATGAGTGCCAACAATCTGAGCAGCACCTCGCTCAAGGCCGGTCAACCGGTGCTGGTGGCGATGAGCAAGGATCAGCGCGATATCCGTCCGCTGGACGCCACAGATACCGCCTTGCCGGAAAGCGGCGACAGCGCCACCCTGTTGGCGCAGGCGGAAACGCCGCCGCGCGCGGCGCCGGCGGTGATGGTCGCCTCGACCCAAGTCGTCCAGCCAAGCACACCGGTTGCGCAGGCCCAGGCGCCGCAAGCGAGCGCCCAGCCTGCTCCCGCCCTGGCCGCCGCGCCGGAAACGACGCCGACGCAGGCCAAAGCCGTCCTCGTAGCGACGGCTCCCGCGGCAACGGCTGCTGCCGTGGCGGACGCCGACGGCAATTACACCGTGGCCGCAGGCGACACCCTGTACAGCATCGCCCGCCGCTTCAACCTCGGCCTGGACGATTTGAAAGCGGCCAACCAGCTGGACTCCAACACCGTTCTGGTGGGCCAGGTGTTGAACGTCAACAAGACCATGGACAAAAGCGTAACGCTGCTGGCGGACAACCGAGCCAGCCAGGCGCAGCAAGACGCCTTGCTCAAAGTCAGCAGCCTGCAGATCAACCAGCGCGCCACCGGCAGCGTGCCGGCCGAATACGTGGTGCAGCGCGGCGACACCCTGTTCAGCATCGCCCGCCGCTTTGGCGTCAACCACAACGATATCCAGCGCTGGAACGATTCCCGCCAGTTGACCCGGCTGCAACCAGGCCAGAAAGTGCGTATCCAGGGCCTGTAAGAGCTTGTTCAAAGTCTCGCGAGCAAGAGCGAGACAATGCGAAAACGAGCGAAAAACGGAATTTACGAGTGGTACATCAGCATTTTGAGCTTGTTTTAACGCCGTATCGCCGACGCGCAGCAGACTTTGAACAGGTTCTAAGAGCTTACTCCCCCCAAAAAAAAGCCAGAGCAAGCCCTGGCTTTTTTCATGTCCGCCACTATCGGCCGCGTCCTTGACTGGCGCTGCTCAGCCAGCGCCACACCATCAGCAGCACCCCGCGGCTGGGCGGCGGCACCTGCATCAAGCTGGGCAGCAGCAGCGCCAAGTCTTCGCGCAAATGCTCGGCAACCAGATTGAACTCCGCGGTCAGCCAGTGGCAATACGAAGGCTTGTCCAGCGCCAGCGGGCTCACGGCCTCCTCCAGCGTCTCCGCCAGCATTCCCGGCTGGTTGAAGCGCATCCCGTGAGCCGCGCGCATCAGCGTGCGAACAATGGCGCGGCGCGACTCCGCGCCGTCGGTCAAGGCCGGCGTGTCCTGGGCGACCTCGCTCATCCGGTCCAGCAGGCTGCACAGGGCGCGTTGCCGCCGCTGGATGGCGTCAAAACGGCCGCCGGGCAGGCCGGACTCCTGCACCGCTGCCGCGACCAGCGCGCGCATGCGGATCAAACGGCTATTAAAACGCTCCAGCGCCAGCCCGGCGTCCACCTCGCGCCGCCGTGCGATTTTGCTGTACAGGGTGGCCGCTTCGCGCAAATTGTCCGCCAGCAAGAAGCGCCAGCTGTCTATCGCCCGCAATGGAAACAGCCCGGCGGCCACCAAGCCCAGCACAGATCCGGCCAGCACATTGAAGCTGCGCCACAGCGCGGCCTCAACTGGCTCGTTGCCTAAACCGGCCACAATCACCATGGTCAGCCCCACCAGCAGCGCCAAATACTCGCCCTTGCCCAGCGCGAACCAGGCGCTGAGCATCACCAGCGCCGTCATCCACGCATAGCAAGACAGCGGAGAGTGACGGTACAGAGCCATCGCCACCAGGCCCGCCGCCGCGCCCAGCAAGGAACCGCCCATGCGCTGCAAGGCCTTGCGCCTCACCCCGCCCCAATGCGGCACGCTGCCCAGCACGATCAGGATGGTCACCAACATCCAGCTGCCGTGGGGTATCTCGAACAACAGGTTCAAGCCGAGTCCAACCAGAAACGCCGCGGCTACTCGCAGCACATGCGCCTGCCGGGCATACAGGTTCAGATAATACGGCGTCAACAGAATGCGCCATGACCGCCAGCGGCTACCCTCCATCGCTCACTCCATCGTCTTGCTGTCCAGCCAGATCGTCACCGGACCATCATTGACCAACGCCACCTGCATGTCCGCGCCAAATACGCCGGTGGGCACCGGCTTGCCCAGGGTCTCCGCCATCGCGGCGACAAACTGATCAAACAAGGGCCTAGACCGCTCCGGCCGCGCCGCGCGCGAATACGATGGCCGGTTCCCCTTCTTGGTGCTGGCAAACAAGGTGAACTGGCTGACCGCCAATACCTCGCCGCCGCAATCCAGCACCGAACGATTCATCACCCCGGCCTCGTCGTTAAAAATCCGCAGTTGGCTGAGCTTGCGCGTCAGCCAGGTAATATCCTCCGCCCCGTCCTCTTCTTCTATGCCCACCAGCAGCAGCAGTCCTGAACCAATTTCCCCGGTTACGCGCCCCTCCACCGTCACCGACGCCTGCCTCACCCGCTGCACCAATACCCGCATGTCTTCTCCTTGCCTGACCATCATAGATTCAAATCCTGGCCTGCATTTTAGAGCCAAGCAAGCCGCCGGTCACGACGGCGGGCCAAGCCCGGCGCAGTCCAGTACAATGGCGGTTGCTCAATAAGGATTCGTCTCATGCTGATGGTCATCTCCCCAGCCAAAACGCTGGACTTCGACACCCCCGCCGCCACCGATCAATACACCCAGCCGGACTTCCTGCACCACAGCGCCGAGCTGATCCAGGAGCTGCGCGCCAAGAGCCCGCTGGAAATCGGCAAGTTGATGGGCATCAGCGACGCGCTGGCGCAATTGAACGTGGGCCGCTACCACGACTGGCAAGCGCCGTTCAGCCCGGCCAACGCCAAACAAGCAGTGCTGGCGTTCAAAGGCGACGTCTACGAAGGCCTGAACGCCGCCAACCTGGAGCCAAGCCAGATGAGCTATCTGCAAAACCATTTGCGCATTCTGTCCGGGCTCTACGGCGCGCTGCGGCCGCTCGACCTGATGCAGCCCTACCGGCTGGAGATGGGCACCCGCCTGAGCAACCCGCGCGGCAAAAACCTGTACGAGTTCTGGGGCAACACCGTCACCCACGCCTTGAACGCGGTGCTGGAGCAAAGAAAAGACCCGGTATTGGTGAATCTGGCCTCGGAGGAATACTTCAAGGCAGTGAAACCCGCCAAGCTCAACGGCAGCCTGATCACCCCGGTGTTCCAGGACCGCAAGAACGGCCAGTACAAAATCATCAGCTTCTACGCCAAGCGCGCGCGCGGCATGATGGTGCGCTGGGCCGCACTGCATCAGGTCAGCCAGCCGGAACAACTCAAGCACTTTGACAGCGCCGGTTACGCCTACGATGCGACAGCCTCCAGCGAACTCACCTGGGTATTCCGCCGCGATCTTCCCTGACTAAACGGAGATGGCGTTGACCAGCGCCTCCCCCCGCTCGAAAGCGCCGGCGTTGCCTAAGGTGGTGTCGGCGATATTCATCAGCGCCTCCCGCGTCAGAAAGCCCTGGTGGGAAGTTACCAGCACATTGGGGAAAGTCAGCAAACGCGCCAGTTGATCGTCCTGCAGCCCGCTTTCCGACAGGTTCTCGAAAAACACGCCTTCTTCCATCTCGTACACATCCAGGCCCACGCCGGACAAGCGCCCTGCCTTCAGCGCCTCCAGCAAGGCGGCGGTGTCGACCAGGCCGCCACGACTGGTATTGATCAACACCGCGCCCGGCTTCATCCGTCCCAGCGTCTCGCGATTGATCAAGTGCCGGCTTTCCGCCGTCAACGGCAAATGCAGGCTGATCACATCCGCCCGCCGCCAGATTTCCTCCAAAGATACGAACTCGCAACCCAGACTGGCCGCCAGTTCGGCATTGGGATACAGATCATAGGCCAGCACCCGCATGCCAAAGCCGCGGGCGATGGACATCGTGGCCTGACCGATTCGGCCGGCGCCAAAGACGCCCATGGTCTTGCCGTGAAGATCGAAACCCACCAACCCATCCAGCGAAAAATCCATCTCCCGCACCCGGGTATAGGACTTGTGAATGCGACGCACCACTGCCAGCAACAGAGCAAAGGCGTGCTCGGCGACCGCGTGCGGCGAATAGGCCGGCACCCGGGTCACCGCGATGCCTTGCTGGCGGCAAGCCGCCAGATCCACGCCGTTGTAGCCGGCGCAGCGCAAAGTCACCAGCTTCACACCCGCCGCCGCCAGCTTCGCCACCACCGCGGCGTCCAGCCTGTCGTTGACGAAAGGACATACCGCATCCACCCCCTGAACCAGCCCCACGGTGTCCTGATTCAAGCGCGGCTCGAAAAAATGTAGTTGATGGTGGTGATTTTGATTGGCGGCCTCCAGCGCGTGGCGGTCGTAATTCTTGGCGTCAAAAACGGCAATGCGCATGCTGCGGCTCCGGAAGCGGATGAATGCACTCACTATAAGGCAGCGCGACACCGACCGAAAAGCCACGCGCTCTTACCGCCGCCGTCCAGGTCCTATGCGCCGGCCACGGCAAGCCGCGTAAAAATATAATTACAGGTAATAGACAAGATGCATATTGATGATTTGACTGCGGCGCAGACCTACGTAATAAATGACCCTGCCATCAACACCTTAAACTCTCACCGCAAGGGCGGACTATCTACATGGAAAATATTATTTCAAGTAATAGTAAATCCAGGGCGCTGTCTCCAAGCGCCCGACAGCCGGCTCGCGCCGGGCTGGCCGCCTTTGTCGGCACCATGATCGAGTGGTATGACTTTTACATCTACGGCACCGCCGCCGCTCTGGTATTCGGCCAACTGTTCTTCCCTCCCGGCGACCCCTTCCTCAGCCGCATGGCCGCCCTGGGCACCTTTGCCGTCGGCTTCTTCGCCCGCCCCTTGGGCGGCATCGTCTTTGGCCACCTGGGAGACAAACTGGGGCGCAAGAAATCACTGGTCATCACGCTGATGATGATGGGTGCGGCCACCGTCTGCATCGGCCTGCTACCCACTTACCAACAAATCGGCCTCTGGGCGCCCATCGCGCTGGTGGCGCTGCGGGTGCTTCAAGGCATTGCCGTGGGCGGCGAATGGGGCGGCGCCGTGTTAATCGCCGGCGAACACGCCGGCCGGCAGCGCCGCACTTTATTCGCCTCCTTCGCCCAACTGGGCAGCCCGGCAGGGCTGATCCTGTCTTTGCTGGCGTTCAAATGGGTCGCCACCATGGAGCCGCAAGCCTTTCTGGACTACGGCTGGCGGCTGCCGTTTCTGGCCAGCGCCGGCTTGCTGCTGATCGGCCTGCTGATCCGACTTGGAGTGAATGAATCCCCCGAGTTCGAAGCCAGCCGCCAACAGCCGGCAGTCAGCGCCGCGCCCCTGCTGGAAGTGGTCGGCAAGGCCTGGCCCTTGCTGCTGCTGTGCATCGGCGCCAACACCATCGGCATTGCCGGCGTCTATTTCACCAACACCTTCATGATCGTGTTCACAACCGAATACCTCGGCCTGGCCAAGTCCGCAATTCTGGCCTGTCTATTCTATGTCGCCTTCATCCAATTCGCCGTTCAGCCTCTGGCGGCCTGGCTGGGCCAAAGATTCGGCGCCGCCCGCTTCCTGAAAATCGCCGCGGGACTTGCCATTCTCTCCCCTTACCCGATGTTCATGCTGGTCAAGCAAGGCGCGTCCAGCGGCAACACTTGGTTGATGGTGACAGGCATCGCTATCTGCGTGATATGCATGGCCAGCTTTTACTCGGTGATCGCGGGCTTCGTCAGCGGCATCTTCGAAACCCGAGTGCGCTACACCGCCATCTCCCTGTCCTACCAAGTTTGCGGCGCCATCGCCGGCGGTCTGACGCCCTTGATCGGCACCCTGCTGGCCCAGCGCTATCACGGCGAATGGTGGCCGCTGGCGGTATTCTATTCTCTGATGTCCGCCGTCTCCCTGCTATCCATCGTGGCTCTGGACCGCCTGCGTCACCGCCATGCCGACCAGCCCTGAGACCATCGCCATGCTGAACATAGACTCCGCTCGCCTATGGCAAAGCCTGCTTGCCATGTCCCAAATCGGCGCTACCGGCCGCGGCGGCGTCTGCCGCCTGGCGCTCAGCGCCGAAGATGCCGCCGGCCGGCGACTGTTCTCCACTTGGTGCCGGCAAGCCGGCATGAGCTTGGTGAGCGACGCTATCGGCAACCTCTTTGCCCGCCGCCCGGGCCGCTGCCTCGAACAGACACCGGTGATGATGGGGAGCCATTTGGACACCCAGCCGGAAGGCGGCAATTTCGACGGCGTTTACGGTGTGCTGGCCGCTCTGGAGGTGGTACGCACGCTGAACGATCATGACATCGACACGCGGCGCCCGCTGGAAATCGCCTGCTGGACCAATGAAGAAGGCGCGCGCTTCGCTCCCGCCATGCTCGGCTCCTCGGTCTTCACAGGTGAATTGCCGCTGGAACAGGCGCTGCGCGCCGCCGACAGCCAGGGCCTCTCGCTGGCCGCCGCCTTGCAAGCCGCCGGCTGCCAGGGCCAACACCCCGTGCCCGGCCCCATGCCGGACGCCTATTTCGAAGCGCATATCGAGCAAGGCCCCATTCTTGAATCCCGGCGAGTGCCGATCGGCGTGGTCAGCGGCGGACAAGGTATTCTGTGGCTGGAGATCGAGCTTGAAGGCGCCAGCGCCCATGCCGGCACGACACCGTTCTCCTACCGCAAGGACGCGCTGCAAGCCGCCGCCGCCTTACTGACGCAATGGGAGCACGACGCGTCCAGCCGTTATCCGCAAGCCCTGTGGACTTGCGGGCAGTTGCAAATCGACAAGCCCTCACGCAACACGGTGCCGGGCAAGGTCCGGTTCAGCCTGGATTTGCGTCACCCCGATGCCGCCAGCCTGCGGCTCATGGCCGACGACCTCCGCGAGCACATTCACGGCATCGCGCAAGCGCGCGGCATCCGCGCCCGCATCGAAACGATATGGCATGCCCCACCCACCCCATTCGACACCGGCTGCCGGCGCTTGCTGGCCGATGCCGCCTCTCGGCTAGGCTATCCCCATCAAGACATCATCAGCGGCGCCGGCCACGACGCCATCGTGCTGGCCCGTCACTGTCCCAGCGCCATGGTGTTCATCCCCTGTCGTGACGGCGTCAGCCACAACGAAGCCGAATCCATCGAGCCCGAGCATGCGGCCATGGGCGCCAATGTGCTGCTCCACGCCGTGCTGGCCCGCGCCAACGCCCAGGAAACCCCAGAATGAAAACCTTCTTCCACCCCCTGCAACGCCAGCATCACCCGCAAAGCTATCTGTCGCGCGGCCAGATGCGCCAGCCTCAAGAAGTGCCGGAGCGCATTGACGCCCTCTTGTCCGCGGTGCGTCAATGGCAATTCCCGCTGCACGAGCCCGCCGATCACGGCATGGAGCCACTCAAAGCAGTGCATGAACGCGACTACCTGGAGTTTCTGCAGCATGGGCACGAGGCCTGGCTTGCCGCCGGACAGGGCGAATGGGGCGAGGAGATGATGTCCAACATCTTCGTCCAGTCGCCCAATGCCGGCCACGGCATTCTGGCCCAGGCCGCCAGACATCAGTTGGATGGCAGCTGCCCGATTGGCCCCCACACCTGGCGGGCCGCCTATTGGTCGGCCCAGGCCGCCGTCGCGGCGGCCGCGGACGTACAAAGCGGCGAGCGGCTCGCTTATGCGCTGTGCCGGCCACCGGGCCATCATGCCCGTCCCAGCGGCGCCGGCGGCTTCTGTTACTTGAACAACGCCGCCATCGCCGCGGAAAGCCTGCGCGCCACTTACCCGCGCGTGGCCATCCTCGACACCGACATGCACCACGGCCAGGGCACTCAGGAAACCTTCTATGCCCGCAGCGACACCTTATACGTCTCCATCCACGGCGACCCCACCAATTTCTACCCGGTGGTGGCCGGCTTCGCGGAAGAACGCGGTGCCGGAGCCGGCCTGGGCCACAACCTGAATCTGCCTATGCGCCACGGCAGCGATGAAGCGGAGTTCTTCCGCCAATTGGAACTGGCGCTTGCCGCCGTCCGCCAGTTCCAGCCCGATGCGCTGGTCCTGTCGCTGGGCTTCGACATCTACCAGGAAGACCCGCAGTCCAAGGTTGCGGTTAGCAGCCAGGGCTTCGCCAGACTAGGACAACGGGTAGCTCAATTGCATCTGCCCACCGTCATCGTGCAGGAAGGCGGTTACCACCTCGACAGCCTGAGCCGCAACGCAGGGCAATTTTTCAGCGGCCTGCTGAACCCGCTCGTCTGAACGAGGAAGACCCCGCATGGGAAAACGCGTCCACACCGTAGAAGCCATCCTCGGCCGGCTCAAGGACACACTGGACTGGAACCTGCTGCGCACCTATCTGGTCATCGTCGAAGAACGCGGCATCAGCCGCGCCGCGGTCCGCCTGCACCTGACCCAACCAGCGATCAGCCGCTCGCTGCAACGGCTGGAAGAACATCTGGGCATGCGCTTGATCAGCCAACGCTCGCCCCAGCACTTCGCCTTGACCAAGGCCGGCGAAGAGGTTTATCGCATCGCCGGCGAAGTACATGGCGCGGTGTCCCGGCTGCAACTTGGCTTGCAGCAAGCCCCTAACCACGACGATGTCACCGGCCTGGTGGTGCTTCAAACCGTCAGTCGCATCGAATCCGCCGTCTACGACAAATGCTTGGCGGAATTCCACCGCCGATACCCACGCGTGGACTTGCGCATTGAGGTGATGCGCAGCGCCGACATCATCAACGCCCTGTTGCAGAAAACCGCCGGGCTGGGCTTGAGCCTGTCCCGCTTCGCCGTGGATAAGCTAGAGCAAAGCTGTATTTTTCCCCAGCGTTACGCCTTGTACTGCGGCCGGCATCACCGGCTGTTTGGCGAAACGGGATTGCGGCTGACCGATCTGCTAGCGGAAAACTTCGTCAGTTTTTCCAGCGATCAGCTAGGCGACTGCCTGTCCGCGCTAACCATTTTCCGCGAACAGGCCGGCTTCACCGGCCGCATCGTTGCCAGTTCGCCCAGCCTGGACGAGATTCGTCGCATGATTTTCGCCGGCTATGGCATCGGCGCGCTGCCCGAACACATCGTGGCCACCGATATCATGCAGCAGCGCTTATGGCGGCTGCCGCCGGAACAAGGCATCGCCAATATCGACATCTACCTGATGTGGCACCGCGAGCGCAGCCTCAGCGCCGCGGAAACCGCCTTCCTCAATTTTTTCCAGACATTCATGCTGGCCTACCCGCCCTGTGAACGGCTGGGCGCCGTCAGCGGCATTTGAAAGACACGCCAATGGATAATCCGGCCTTACCCCCAACCATGCCTACCACGGCCCCAATGCTCACGCTACTCCGCATGAATCTTGGCAAGCGGCAGCGGGATGAGCCGCCACATGAATGGCGGCAACGGGAGCAAGCTTTGAAGCAAATGGAAAAAACGCTGGAACAAAGTCTGGTGGAATTAGATGGAGTCAATATCGCGCTGGCCACATTGGCTCGCCTGCTCAGCCATCACGAAGACCAAGCCTTATCCGGCCCCGGCGTGCAGGCACTGCTGGAACCTTTACAATTGAAGCTGGAAAATATTTTCCGGCAGTTGAACGAACTGACTTAACCACTGAGAAATTTAAGAAGGGGCCGACGTCGGCACATCCACACTGCCAAACCGGCCGCGCCAGAGCTTATGGCTGGCTTCAGAGAAGGCCTGCTTGCTGCATCGCTCGGCAATGGGCATGCCGGCTTCTGCTTCGCGCAGGAACCGATGATCGGCGCTTCGGTGAATCGTTTCTTGAGATCCCAATCCCCACGTGCGGTGGATTGGACTGTAAAGTTACGTGCTACTCAACATTACAGGTGACGTTGAGAGAAAGGTAACGGCGGGCAGAAATGCAAAAAGCCACCTTTTCGGTGGCTATCTTGCTGACTACTAGCACTACTATGAAACTGGTTGCGGGGGCAGGATTTGAACCTACGACCTTCGGGTTATGAGCCCGACGAGCTACCAGACTGCTCCACCCCGCGTCTGATCTGTCTGCTGTGTTTCGTGCAGAGGAGTGAACTATACCCCGCCGCGTTTCCTTGGTCAAGCCTTTTGACAAAAAGATTACAGGCACGCAGAAAGTTCGCACCCAGATGATTCATACTTGTTAACAGTTGATCTTTGCTGCCACACACCTGATCAACAAAGACCGTCTAAAGTGAACTCAAGGTCAGCGCAGTCGTTCTCCCCGAGCGATTGCGGCCCGAGAAGTCAGCCGCCTGTCTGCCAACAGGCACTGCCGATGCGGGCGCGATCTTTGTGTATTTTGGAAGACATTGCCGCTGCGGTTTCGACTGCCAGCGAAGCCGCAAACCAAGCAGCCGTGTCTTTCCTCCTAAGTGTTCATCACGGAACTTCAGGGCCGCTTATGCGGCCCTTTTTTTATTCTCCCTACCCAACACGTCAGGACGCAGCCATCGCCATGGCGGCTTCGCGCCGCATCCGCCGACGATACAGCAAGGTCATCAGACACAACCCGCCCATCACGCCATAGCTGATGAACGGCGCAACCAGCAGAAAACGCTCTACCGGCCAGGTCCAGGCCAGATAAGCGCGCCCGCCGGCCTCCAGGCTCAGGCCCAAACCCCACCACAGGGTCATCCGCTGAATAGCGCGTCTAAAACCGTCAAAGCGCCACAGCTGCTCAAATCGCTCCCGTCCCTGCTCGGACTCTCGCGCCAAGGTCGCACGCGCCAGATAAAACACCAGCGGCCGACGCAGCGCCAAAGACAGCAAGAAACCGCAGCCAATCAAGCCGGTGATCAAGGACTCGCGCAGCAACAGCAGCCGCGCGTCGCCGCCCAGCAGCATGGCCAGCAAGGACAGACCGATCCCCAGCAACACCAACAGGCTCAAGGCGTCCACTCGCCGGAAGCGCAGCAATTCGACCACGCTCCACAATACCGGCGGCAAAGCGGAAAACATCAGCGCGCCGGCTTCGCCCCAGCGTGGCTCGCCATAGCGGTAACACAACCAGGGCAGTAGGAAATTAACGATGATTTCCAATATCAGTTTTGCGCGTTGCGGCACGGAACCTCCGCCATCAAATGCAAAAAGCATGAACAATTTGCATCGAAACGTCAACTGCCTGACTTGAGTTTTTCACACGGGAAGAAACAGACCGGCCAAAAACAAAGCCCCGCGTTTCGCGGGGCTTCATCTGTAATCTGCGCAATGGAATGGACAAACGCAGGGGAGTGGCATCAGGCGGCCGCCTGAATGAAGGCATTGGCGGGATACAAGGCGCTGGCCAAGCCCAAGGCGGACTTGAAAGTCACTTCAAACATCTTGCCAACCTGTCGAATGCTGACCACTTCGTAATGCATGGTAGAGCCGCTGTCCTTGTGCTCAAGGATTTTGTAGCCGGGTTTCAGTTGAGAAATTTTCATGATGGTTCATTCCTTTTTCTTTTTTTTGGGTTGTTCAAAATTCATTTCATCTAGAGACATACCATATTTTCAAAAGTTCCGCCAGCCGGACGAGAATGTTTCGCATTTGGCTTGCAGTGAATGTAACAGCCTCAGATGACAGCCTAGTGAAGATTTCAGGGCCGCGAAATGACGCGGCCCCTGCATGCCAATATGACAGCAGGGGCCGCGGGACCCAACTAGCAAAAAGAACAGTCAGGATTAGGAACTACCGGCTTAGCCGATGCGCATGCCCGGTTTGGCGCCTTGATCGGCGTCCAGCAGGAACAGGCCTTCGCTATCGTCCTGGCCGGAAGCGCAGACGATCATGCCTTGCGATACGCCGAAGCGCATCTTGCGTTCAGCCAAGTTGGCCACCACCACCACATTGCGGCCCACCAGTTTCTCAGGCTCCTGGTAAGCCTTGCGGATGCCGGAGAAGATATTGCGCTTCTCGAAGCCCAGATCCACGGTGAACTGCAGCAGTTTGTCCGAGCCTTCGACGAAGTTGCATTCCAGCACCTTGCCGATGCGCAGATCCAGCTTGGCGAAGTCGTCGATCTTGATGGTTTCGGCCAGCGGCTCGTATTGAGCGGCGGCCGGGGTGTCTGCGGTGGCTTGCATATTCTGTTTGTTCGCTTCTATCAGTTTGTCGATCAGTGCAGGGTCTATGCGCTGCATCAGGTGCTGGTAGGCGTTGATCTTCTTGCCCAGCAGCAGGTTTGCGGCGTCGCTCCAGGCAAGCGGCGCCACGTCGAGGAAGGCTTCCACGCCTTCGGCCAGCTTGGGCAGCACCGGCTTCAGGTAAATGGTGAGCAGACGGAAGGCGTTGATCAACACGGTGCAGACTTCCTGCAAGCGCGCGTCCTGCCCTTCCTGCTTAGCCAGTTCCCACGGCTTGTTGGCGTCCACGTAGGCGTTGACCACGTCGGCCAGCGCCATCACGTCGCGCAGCGCCTTGGCGTATTCGCGCGCTTCGAAGGCGGCGGCCAGTTCGTCGGCGGTGGCCTGCAGCTTGGCGAGGATATCGCCGTCGCTAACCTGGCTGGCCAGCATGCCGTCAAAGCGTTTGGCGATGAAGCCGGCGGAGCGGCTGGCGATGTTGACGAACTTGCCCACCAGGTCGGAATTCACCCGCGCGACGAAGTCGTTCAGGTTGAGGTCGATGTCTTCGATGCGGCCGTTGAGCTTGGCGGCGATGTAATAGCGCATCCACTCCGGGTTCAGGCCGCAATCCAGATAGCTCTTGGCCTGGATGAAGGTGCCGCGAGACTTGGACATCTTCTGCCCGTCCACGGTCAGGAAGCCGTGGGCGAACACGCCGGTGGGCGCGCGCAGGCCGGAGTAGTTCAGCATCGCCGGCCAGAACAAGGCGTGGAAGTACAGGATGTCCTTGCCGATGAAATGGTACATCTCGGTCCGGCTATCCTTGCCGAACCATTCGTCGAAGTTCAGGCCGCTGCGATCGCACAGGTTCTTGAAGCTGGCCATGTAACCGATAGGCGCGTCCAGCCATACATAGAAGTACTTGCCCGGCGCGCCGGGGATTTCGAAGCCGAAATACGGCGCGTCGCGGCTGATGTCCCAGTCCTGCAAGCCGCCGGAAATCCACTCGTTCATCTTGTTCAACGACTCCGGCTGCAGATGCGGCTGAGTCGCGCCGTCTGCGCGCACGCTGCTGCCGCCGGTCCACTGCTTGAGGAAGTCGGCGCATTCGCCCAGGCGGAAGAAGTAGTGCTCGGAAGTTTTCAGCACCGGCTTGGCGCCGGACACGGCCGAATACGGGTTCTTCAGCTCGGTGGGGTTGTAGGTGGCGCCACAGACTTCACAGTTGTCGCCGTACTGATCCTTGGCGCTGCACTTAGGGCATTCTCCCTTGACGAAGCGGTCCGGCAGAAACATTTGCTTTTCCGGATCGAACAGTTGTTCGATGGTGCGGCAGGCAATTTTGTCGTCGGCCTTCAAAGCCAGATAAACCTGCTCCGCCAGCGCCTTGTTTTCCGGGCTGTTGGTGCTGTAGTAGTTGTCGTGGCCGATCAGGAAGCCCTGGGAATCCGCCAGGTGCAGTTCGCGCACGCTGTCCACCAGCTGCTCAGGGGTAATGCCCTGCTTTTCCGCGGCCAGCATGATGGGCGCGCCGTGGGTATCGTCGGCGCAGACGTAATAGCATTCGTGGCCGCGCATCTTCTGGAAGCGCACCCAGATGTCGGTCTGAATCTGTTCCAGCATGTGACCCAGATGCAGCCCCGCGTTGGCGTAAGGCAATGCGCTGGTCACCAGAATCTTGCGTTTGGTCATTAGGATTGTTCCAAAGGTGCGATCTCAAACGATCGATTATAGAGGCAGTCGCCCCCGGCGGTCACGATGGATATCCGGGATGCTGCCGCTGATAAAACAAAGCCCGGCCGCGCATGCGGGCCGGGCTTTAGTTTGCGTAATCAGACGCCGGCTCAAGAAACCTGGCTGGCCAGTTCCAGCTGTTTGGCTTCGGCTTGCTGCGCTCGCTCCAGCATCGCCCAGCGCACAGTACGGCGCGCCACCCGCACATAGGCCAGCGAGAAGGCCAGCGACAGGCAGGCGAAACCCAACATGCCAGCCTGCTGATAAGCGATGCGGAATAGCTCCACGCCCAGCGCGTAGCCGGCCATGGACAGCATGCTCATGCTGGCGGACACCGTGCCCTTGCCGGCGGCGTCGCAAGACATCAAGGCGAAACGATACAGCACGCCAAAGGCCAAGCCTTCGCCGAAGGCCATCAACATCATGCCGGCCACCATGAAGTACTGCGGGTGCGCGGACCAGAGCACGCCGGACAGCATCAGGCTGAGGCCGATCACAATGGGCCACATGCCGATCAACGCGGAACGGCCCAGCGGCCAGCGGCCGGCCACCACCACCAGCGCCAGATTGCCGGCGATCAGGCCGCCGAACACCGGCAACTGCATCAGGCCGTATTCCAGCGCGCTCATGTGCAGATCATGGATCAACAGCACAGGCGACATGGCAATCCAGCCCATCAGCGGCAGCGCCAGCAAGGGAATGCACAGCGCGGACAATACGAAACGGCCGTTGCTGAACACTTTCAGGTAATCCCGCCCCATCTGCGCCAGCGGCAGCTTTTCATGGCTGGGCTGGGTGGTTTCCGGCATTTTCCACAGCAGGCCCAACAAAGCCAGGAAAGACAGCGCGGCGATCAGCAGGAAGCTGGTGCGCCACGGCGCCAGCTCCATCAAGGCGGCGCCGGCCAGCGGGCCGGCCAAGGGAGCGATCAGCGCCACATTGGCCATCAGCGCGGTGACCTTGACCGCGGCCTTTTCTTCAAAGGCTTCCTGCACCGCGGCGTAGCCGACGGCGTTGATGAAGCACAGGCCGATGCCCTGCAGCAGGCGCAGCGCGATGAAGGCTTCGATGGAGCTGACCAGATAGGTGGCCAGGCAGGTCACCGTGAAGTAGGCGACGCCGAACAGCAGCACCGGCCGGCGGCCGATGCGATCGGACAAGGGGCCGGTCAGCCAGGACAGCAGCGCGCCGCCCAGCAAAAAGGCAGTCATCGACGCCGGCACCCAAGAGGCATCGACCAGGAATTCCCGGGTCACGGCCAACATCGCCGGCTGCACCATGTCGTTGCAGATGTAGACGGCGAATTCGAACAGAACCAGAGCCAGCGGGAACAATAGATTGGAACGGCTAAGCTTTGCGTGTAGAGCGGACATTACGGAGATGCAGCCTTTCTGAGACCGGCAAGCGGCGGCGCGCTTGCCCATGCGGCCGGACGGACAAGGGCCAATAAAGCGAAAAAAGGGCGCAATTGTACCTGCAGAACCCCCTCCGCGCAAAGCAATTTTTGCCACAAACACAATAAAAACAGCTATTTGCAACCAAGAAAATCCATTTCCCTCAACAAGAGGGGCTGCCAGGCGCCCCGGCTGGCGCCGACGCTTGCCGCGCCATTGCGGCCCTCCGCTTTATCGCTCCTGCCCAAGCCCCCTCGCGGCTGATAGAAAAACAATCAATAAGCTTATTCTTATTAATATAAGTAAAACGAATGGAAACTCGGTAAAATCGCGCCTTTATCACCGTATCTCCCGGCATGGCCGCGCGCGTTCCCTCGCGCCTCACCCCGCCGGGATGAAGCTTTTTTTATCAGGATTCCACGCTCGTCTGACCTCGCTCAAAATGCCGACGCCAAGCCGTCGCTACCCTGAGCCCAGCTCGCCGCCCCACCCCAAACCTCCTACACCCAGCCGGCCCGGGCGGCCAGTGAAACCTGACGACAAAACCAATAGATTAAGGGGTTTCCCATGACCTTGACCGTCATCGCCACGCTAGCCGTCACGCTGGCCTTGCTGGCGCTGCTGTGGCAGCAGCAACGCACCCACGTTTCTTTCACCAAGCGGGTCTTCACCGGCCTGGCCTTGGGCGTCGCCTTCGGCGCCGCTCTGCAATGGCTCGCCCAACCCGGCTCGCCGGCGCTGGCCGCCTGCCTGGAACTATGTGAAATCATCGGCTCCGGCTATGTGAAGCTGCTGCAGATGATCGTGATCCCGCTGATCATGGTGTCCATCATCGCCGCGCTGCTCAAGCTGGAAGGCGGCTCTTCTCTGGGCAAGATCAGCGCCGCCACCCTGGGCGTGCTCTTGTTCACCACGATGCTCGCCGCCGGCGCCGGCATTCTGATGGCCAATCTCTTCGGCCTCAGCGCCGAAGGCCTGACCGCAGGCGCCGCCGAAGTGGCGCGCGGCGAATCGCTGGTGAAGAACCTGAGTACGGTCGAAGACCTGTCCTTCAGCAAGCTGGTGCTGGACTTCCTCCCGGCCAACCCCTTCCTGGACATGACCGGCGCGCGCAAGACCTCCACCATCGCGGTGGTGATCTTCTCCGTGCTGATCGGCCTGTCCGCCACCGGCATCGCCCGCAAAAAGCCCGAGCTGTTCGCCAGCTTCAGCCACTTCATCGCCGTGGCCCAGGCCATCGTGATGCGCATGGTGACCCTGGTGCTGCGCTTGACGCCCTATGGCGTGTTCGCGTTGATGACCAAGGTGGTGTCCGGCTCCAGCTGGACCGACATCGTCAACCTGATCAATTTCGTGCTGGCCTCTTACGGCGCGATGCTGCTGATGTTCGCCGTGCACCTGCTGCTGGTGGGCCTGGCCGGCGTCAACCCGCTGCGCTGGACTAAAAAGGTGATTCCGGTGCTGACCTTCGCCTTCACCTCGCGCACCAGCGCCGGTTCTATTCCAATGAACGTGGCCACGCAGAACAAGCTGCTGGGCATTCCGGACGGCATCGCCAACTTCGCGGCCTCCTTTGGCGCCACCATCGGCCAGAACGGCTGCGCCGGCATCTACCCGGCCATGCTGGCGGTGATGATCGCCCCCACCGTGGGCGTCAACCCGATGGACCTGCACTTTATCGTGCCCTTGATCGCCATCATCACCATCAGCTCCTTCGGCGTGGCCGGCGTTGGCGGCGGTGCCACCTTCGCCGCGCTGATCGTGCTGTCCGCGCTGGACTTCCCGGTGGCGCTGGCCGGCCTACTGATCTCGATCGAACCGCTGATCGACATGGGTCGCACCGCGCTCAACGTCAGCGGCTCCATCACCGCCGGCACCGTGACCAGCCGTCTGCTGGGCCAGACCGACATGCAGGTGTTCAATAGCGACCGCGAGATCAATCTGGACGAAGAAATGGCTTAAGGCGCTGCGCGCCCCGCCGCCTTGAAAACCGCCGGAGAATGCCTATTTACAGCCTTACAGCCTGTAAACCCAGCATGCCCGGCGGTTTTTCCATGAAAGCGGCCAACAGCCCCATAATGCAAACCGAGCCCGCCCTAGTGCGAGCCGGCGCAACGCGGCACAGCAAAACCACAGACGGGAGCATTATATGAAAATCGTCATCATCGGCGGCGAAGCCGCCGGCATGAGCGCGGCGGCCAAGGCGCGCCGCAGCGCGCCGCAAGCTGAAATCGACGTCTACGAGATGTCCGAGATCATCTCCTTCGGCGCTTGCGGCCTGCCCTACTTCGTCGGCGGCGAGTTCGACGATCCCGGCTATATGGCCGAATTCAGCGTAGAAGACTTCGCCAAGCGCGATATCCGCGTGCACACCGGCCACCAGGCGCTGAGCATAGATCCCGCCGCCAAACGAGTGCGGGTGCGCCGGCTGGCGGATGGCGAGGTCTTCGACGCCGCATACGACAAACTGATGATCGCCACCGGCGCCAGCGAAATCCGCCCGCCGCTGCCGGGCCTGGACTTGCCTGGTGTGCACACGCTGCGGGTGATGGAGGATGGCCTGGCGTTGCGCGCCGCCGCGGCCCGCGACGAGGTGCGCGAGGTCGCCATCATCGGCGCCGGCTTCATCGGCCTGGAACTGGCCGAAGCCATGGTGCGCCTGGGCAAGCGGGTGCGGCTGATCCAACTGGCGGAGCGAGTGATGCCAGACGCCTTCGACGCTGAAATCACCAGCCAGATGGAACAAGAGCTGCGCGAACACGGCGTGGCGCTACATCTGTCCGAGGCCGTCACCGCGCTGCACGGCGACGGCGCGGTGCAAAGCGTGCTTACCGATCACGGCGAATACCCGGCCGACCTGGTGGTGTTGAGCATAGGCATACGTCCCAACACCGCCTTCTCCGCCGACGCCGGCCTCGCGCGGCTGGGCAACGGCGCCATCGTGGTCGACGCCTACGGCGAGACCAGCCTGCCGGACATCTACGCCGCCGGCGACTGCGCCGCCGCGCCGCACCAGCTGACCGGCCAACCGGTCTACGTGGCGCTGGCCACCGGGGCCAACAAGCTGGGCCGCCTGGTGGGCGAGAACATGGCCGGCGGCCGCCAGGCCTATCCCGGCACCCTGGGCTCCGCCGCGGTGCGGGTGCTGTCGCTGGACGCCGCGCGCACCGGCCTGTCCGAGACTCAGGCGCGCGCGGCCGGCTTCGACTGCAAGAGCGTGCTGGTCAAGGACAAGAACCACACCAATTACGTGCCCGGCCAGGCGGAAGTCCACGTCAAACTCTGCTATGAAACCGGCAGCCAGCGGCTGCTGGGCGCGCAGATGATAGGCCGCAACGGCGATGTGGTGCACCGGCTGGACACGCTGGCCGTGGCCATCGCCAAAGGCGTCAGCGCGCGCGAACTGGGCATGATGGACTTCTGCTACGCGCCGCCGTTCGCCCGCACCTGGGACGTGCTCAACGTCGCCGGCAACGTGGTCAAATAAACCAGGCTGGCAGCAAGCCCAACTTGCCCGCGCCGATGCCAGCGCGGGCAAGTTGGGGTACACTGCCGGACAGCCACAGATTCAACGGATGTCCTCCCCATGCTTTCCAAGCTCACCCGCCTTTTCCAGTCCTCACCGGGAACCGAAAACAGCATGTCACTCAGCGATGCTCAAGTGCTGGAAGCCGTGTCCAGCCTGATCGACGACAATACCGGCAAACCCTTCGTCGCCGCCAAGGCGGTGAAAAACATCAAGATCAGCGACGCCGAGCTGTCGCTGGACGTGGTGCTGGCCTACCCGGCCAACAGCCAGCACGAATCCGTGCGCCAGCGCTTTGAAGCCGCGCTGGCACCGCTGGCCGAGCAACGCAAACTAAGCGTGCGCGTGGGCAGCCAGATCACCAGTCACTCCGCCCAGCGCGGCGTGCCGCTGCTCTCCGGCGTCAAGAACGTGATCGCCGTCGCCTCCGGCAAGGGCGGCGTGGGCAAATCCACCACCGCGGCCAACCTGGCGCTGGCGCTGTCCGCGGAAGGCGCGCGCGTCGGCATCCTGGACGCCGACATCTACGGCCCGTCCCAGCCGCTGATGATGGGCTTGCAGGGCCAGCGTCCGGAAACCCCGGACGGCAAGAGCCTGAAGCCGCTGGAAAGCCACGGCGTGCAAACCATGTCCATCGGCTACTTGGTGGATGCGGATCAGGCCATGGTGTGGCGCGGCCCCATGGTCAGCCAGGCACTGCAACAGTTGCTCAACGACACTCGCTGGGACAATCTGGACTATCTGGTCATCGACATGCCGCCGGGCACAGGCGACATCCAGCTGACGCTGTCGCAGAAGGTGCCGGTCACCGGCGCCGTCATTGTCACCACCCCGCAAGATATCGCGCTGCTGGACGCGCGCAAGGGCGTCACCATGTTCCAGAAAGTGGGCATTCCCATCCTGGGCATGGTGGAGAACATGGCCATCCACGTCTGCTCCCACTGCGGTCACGCTGAACACATCTTCGGCGAAGGCGGCGCGGCGCGGATGGCTGCGGACTTTGGCGTGGACGTGCTGGGCTCCTTGCCGCTGGACATGGGCATCCGCCTGGCGGCGGACGGCGGCACCCCCACGGTGGCGGCCGATCCGGACGGCAAAGTAGCGGAGCTGTACAAGGCCATCGCCCGCAAAGTGGCGGTGAAGGTGGGCGAGAAAGCCCAGGACTTCTCCAGCAAATTCCCCAAGATCGTCATCCAGAACAACTGACACACGCATCATGATCGCGATGTTCGACTCCGGCCTCGGCGGCCTTTCGGTATGGAAGGCCGTGCGCGCCGCGCTGCCCGGCTGGGGCATCACCTATCTGGCCGACCAGGCCTACTGCCCCTACGGCCAACGCAGCCACAGCGACATCGCCGAGCGCAGTGTCAGGATGGGCCGCTACCTGCAAGAACAAGGCGCCACCCTGCTGGTGGTGGCCTGCAACACCGCCACCACCGCCGGCATCGCCGCCATGCGCCGCGAACTCTCCATCCCGCTGGTGGGCATAGAACCGGCGATCAAGCCGGCGGCGGCCATGAGCCGCACCGGCCGCATCGCAGTACTGGCCACTCAGGCCACGCTGCAAAGCGAGCGGGTGCGCAAACTGCTGGACACCCACGCAGGCCACGTTGAAGTGCTGCGCCGCGTGGGCGCGGGCTGGGTGGAACAGGTGGAGGCCGGCGAACTGGACAGCCCGCGCACGCGCGAACTGGTGGCGGACGTAGTGCGGCCGCTACTTGGCGAAAACATCGACCACATCGCGCTGGGCTGCACCCATTACCCGTTTTTGGAGCCGCTGATCCGCGAACTCACCGGCGACGGCATCGCTTTGTACGATCCGGCCGAAGCCATTGCCCGGCGCGTGGCCTCGCTGCTGCCGGACACCGCGCCCGCCGCCGCTCCGGCCTACCGCTTCATCACCACCGACGCCGACAACGCCGGCATGCGTCGCATCCTGCCGCTGCTGATCGGCGCCGACTATCCAGTTGAATCCCTGCCCATGGAGCAAGCCCAATGATTCCACGTCTATCGCGCCTGCTGGCGCTGGCCTGTCTGATCGCCGCCCCCGCTGCCTGGGCCTTGCCCCAATGCTCGCTAGTAGCGGCCCAAGTCAATCAGCAAGCCGGCAACCGGCTCAACCAGAACGAACTGAGCGCGGTGCTAAGTCAACTGGGCAAGAACGGCCAGCTGCCTCCGCAATTCATCAATAAACGCCAAGCGAAAAACGCCGGCTGGCAACCCGGCCGCAGCCTGTGGAGCGTGCCCGGCCTCAATGGGAAATCGATAGGCGGCGACCGCTTCGGCAATTACGAAAAACGCCTGCCCAAAGGGCAATGGCAGGAAGCCGACTTGAACTATAAAGGGGGCAAGCGCGGTGCTTACCGCATCGTGTTCTCCGGTTCCGGCCAGCGTTTCGTCACCGTGGACCACTACAACCGCTTCATCGAGGTGCCACCATGCCAGTAAAAGTTTGCGAACTGCACCACATCAAAAATCTGGACCAGTTGTTTGACGAACTAAGCCGGCAACTGCTTTTGCCGGCGCATTTCGGCCGCAATCTGGACGCGCTTTACGACAGCCTGGCCAAAGACGTGGCGGGACCGTTCGAGATCGTATGGCGCGAAACGGAGGAAGCGCGCAAGGCGCTGGGCGTGGACCTTTACACCACCATCCTGGAAATTCTGGAAACCGTGGCCGAAGAGCGCGGCGATGTCACGCTGGACATCCACCACTGACGCATCAGGCCGCCGCCGCAAGGCGCCGGGGGCGGCCCCATCCCAATGGCAAGTTCATCATCATTCGTTTCCGCAACACATACTCAGCCACGAAATTCAAGACTCGAAATACAACAAAGACAAGCGTTCGCTAATTCACTATAATCCCACCCCTAAATAGGTCAACAACTGTCCTACAACTGGCAGCAATGCCAATAAAATCAAACAACAATAACGTAGGCAGGCCACTACATCGGCAACCTTGACACACACGAAGCGGCTGCTCCCTCCACCGGACCGGCGCCGGCATTGTTTCATTGCGAACTTGCCGTGTTGTTATCAAAACGCTCTCAAATACAGGTAGGAACTTCTCAATGCAGTCGAAAAAACTCACAGGGCTGATCCTGATCGGCCTGGTGCTGGGCATCATTACCGGCTATCTCTATCGCGAGAATGCCGCTAGCGAAGCCGACATCAAAGCCTTCGCAAGCAATATCTCCATCCTGACCGACATCTTCCTGCGCCTGATCAAGATGATCATCGCGCCCTTGGTGGTGTCCACCCTGATCGTGGGCATCGCCAAAATGGGCGACGCCAAGACCGTGGGCCGCATCGGCGGCAAGACCATGCTCTGGTTCATCAGCGCTTCGCTGATGTCCCTGACCCTGGGCCTGATCATGGTCAACCTGCTCAAGCCGGGCGTGGCGCTCAACCTGCCTCTGCCGGATACCCACGCCACCAGCGGCATCCAGGCCGGCGCGCTGTCGGTGAAGGACTTCGTCACCCACGCCATCCCCAAGAGCGTGTTTGAAGCGATGGCCACCAACGAAATTCTGCAGATCGTGGTGTTCTCGGTGTTCTTCGGCTGCGCGATGGCCGCTTTGGGCGACCGCGCCAAGCTGCTGATCGACACCATTGACGTGGTGGCTCACGTGATGCTGAAAGTGACCAGCTACGTGATGCTATTCGCGCCGTTGGCCGTGTTCGGTGCCATCGCCGCCACCGTGGCCAAGGAAGGCCTGAGCATCCTCGCCACCTACGGCAAGTTCATGGCGGAGTTCTACCTGTCCATCGGCATCCTGTGGGGCCTGCTGATCCTGGCTGGCGCGATGTTCATCGGCCCGCGCGTGCTGAAGCTGATGGGCATGATGCGCGAGCCGCTGCTGCTCTCCTTCACCACCGCCAGTTCCGAAGCCGCCTACCCCAAGACCCTGGAACAACTGGAGCGCTTCGGCTGCTCCAACAAGATCGCCAGCTTCGTGCTGCCGATGGGCTACTCCTTCAACCTGGACGGCTCGATGATGTACTGCACCTTCGCCGTCATCTTCATTGCCCAGGCTTACGGCATCGATCTGACGCTGGCGCAGGAAATCTCCATGCTGCTGATTCTGATGCTCACCTCCAAGGGCATGGCCGGCGTGCCGCGCGCCTCGCTGGTGGTGATCGCCGCCACCCTGGCTCAATTCAATATTCCGGAAGCCGGCCTGCTGCTGTTGCTGGGCATCGACCACTTCCTGGACATGGGCCGCTCCGCCACCAACGTGGTGGGCAACTCCATCGCTACCGCGGTGGTGGCCAAGTGGGAAGGCGAGTTGAAAAAACATTGAGCACCGCCTGCTCCGTTGAACGCGCCGCCCTCCGGGCGGCGTTTTTTATGGCGGCGAGAAATGACTCAGCCCTGTTGTTCGGGTAAAGCCGACTTGTCATGCGGCGTCTGCCGTGGCCCTTGCGTAGATCGGGGATGGCACTGCGCAGGATTTGCTCGCAGGCGTACAGCCGACCTTCCAGTCGTTTCAAAGAGGAGGCCACCGCCACGCTGCTGAACGGACACAATTCGGAGAGTTGCGTATTCAGAGGCTATGGCGTTATGAGCTGCCACACGCAAATGCCGCAGAATGAGGCAAGACGCGGCGATCGTTACTGATTGGGGTAGCGGGTCAAGCAAGATGCCGTTGGTGGCTTGGATGGATCTGGATTAGGGTCTGGTTTGTGGTTGCCGAGAGGGATCTGTGAGAGTGGCGCATGGCTGGGTAGCCAGTCCAGACCCCGCCCTCCTTTATTGTCGATACCGAGCAGCGGCTGGGTTTTATCGTTTTTCAGGAGCAAGAGGGGGAGATACGTTTAGATCATCTCTATGTGCTGCCCGAGCATCAGGGTAAAAGAGTCGGCGCCTTGGTGCTGCGGTGGGTGTTGGAGCGCGTGGCCTCGCTAGGTTTGGTGGCACGGGTCACCGCCTTGCGAAATAGTAAGGCCAATCGTTTCGTCACGGTTTTATCTTGTTGAGCCAAAGGCCGTTCGATAGCTATTACCGCTGTGTCAGGGCCGGGAGAAGAAGACTACAATGGTCAGCGCAAACAGGTGGAGGGGCGGAAGAACAAAACAAAAAAGCCCTGATTGCTCAGGGCTTCAATGTCTGGTTCTGGCGGAGAGGGAGGGATTCGAACCCTCGGTACGCTCGCACGTACGCCTGATTTCGAGTCAGGTACATTCGACCACTCTGCCACCTCTCCGACTCAGAGTGGGGCATTCTATTGGGCCCGGGTTTAGCTGTCAATAGCCTTGTCGCAGCTAGCCATAAAAAACGGACTGCTCTCTTCCGAGCAACGGTCCGTTTTTTCATTCAGCCGGCAACGCCGGCAGATGGCAGAGGCTTCAATGCAGCAGATCGCCGGCCTCCGACTTGGGGGAGCGGCTCAGCAACTCCTGCACTACCCGCTGCGGGTCGTGCCCCTGGTAGAGCAAACCGCAAACCGCGGCGGTGATCGGCATGTCCACTTCCAGCCGTTCAGCCATGGTCAGCACTTCGCGAGCGGTGGCTACGCCTTCGGCCACGTGGCCCAACTCTTGCAACGCTTGCTGCAAAGGCTTGCCCTCGGCCAGCTTCAGCCCTACCTGACGGTTGCGGGACAGCGCTCCGGTGCAGGTGAGAATCAGATCGCCCATGCCGGCCAGGCCCATCATGGTCTGCTGGCTGGCGCCCAACGCGGTGGCCAGACGGGTGATCTCGGCCAGGCCGCGAGTGATCAGCGCGGCGCGGGCGTTCATGCCGTATTCCAGGCCGTCCGCCACGCCGGTGGCGATGGCCATCACGTTCTTGACCGCGCCGCCCACTTCCACGCCCACCAGGTCAGCGTTGGCGTAGAGCCGCAGCAGCGGGCTGTGCAGATCTCGCGCCACTTGCCGGGCGAAGGCTTCGTCGTCGGAGGCGACTGCCGCCGCCGCCGGCAAGCCCTGCGCCACTTCACGGGCGAAGCTGGGGCCTGACAACACGCCGCAGCGGTGGTTGGCCGGCAGTTCTTCCGCCACCACTTGGTGCGGCAGCAAGCTAGAGCCGGCCTCAAAGCCCTTGCAGGCCCACAGCAGCGGCGGCAGGTGCGAAGACAGCGCGGTCAACGCCCGCAGCGTGGGCCGCAAACCGGCCATCGGCGTGACGATGAGAATGAGTTCGGCGTCCTGGATAGCGCGCGGCAGTTCCGCGGACAGCTTGAGCGCATCCGGAAACGGGCAATCGGGAAGATAGCGCTGGTTGACGCGCTTGGCGGCCAATTCGGCCACCTGATTGGCGTCGCGCGCCCAGAGCGTGACTTGATGGTGACGGGCGAAGGCGATGGCCAGGGCGGTGCCCCACGCGCCAGCGCCCAGGATGGCCAGTTTCATGCGTAGCCTTTACAAGCCCCAGAGGTCGGTAATACGAGCATAGCCGATGCTGCCGTCGCGGTGGCGGACTTTGACCCAACCGCCCTTGGGCGGCTCTTGCAGCTCCACCACGCCGTCCTTGGGCACGGTGTAGGCCAGCGGGGCATCGTTGGCCGGCGCGGCGCGTACTTCCGCCTTGTCGGCGGTGATCAACAGCCAGCGCTGTTTGGACAACGCGGCGGCCGGAATCCAGGCGATGCCGCCGGTGGCGTCGCGCACGCGCGACCATTCTTTCTGACTGCTCAGCACTTCCACCGGGTAGTAGCGGCTCACCACGAACAGTTTCTTCGAGGTGAGCGCCGGCGCCTCGTACAGCGCCACGCCGGTTTCCTTCACTGAGCGAAACTCAAGTGCGGCGGCGCTGTGAGCCAACAGGCCCAGGCTCAGCGCCAGCGGATATACGAGGCGTTTCATTGATTGCGTCGCCTCAGGCGTTGCCGGCTTCGGCCTGTTGCGCGCGTTGCTGCATGTACAGGGCTTCGAAGTTGATCGGGGACAACAGCACCGGCGGGAAGCCCGCGCGGTTCACCACGCTGGACACGGCTTCGCGCGCGTACGGGAACAGGATGTTGGGGCAAGCCACGCCCAGGATGGGGTCGATGTCTTCGGCCGGCACGTTGCGGATCTGGAAGATGCCGGACTGACCCACTTCGCACAAGAACATGGTTTTTTCCGGCAGCTTGGCGGTTACGGTCACGGTCAGGGTCACTTCGTAGAAACCGTCGTCCAGCTGCTTGCCTTCACTAGCCAGCTGCATGTCAATTTCCGGCTGTTCTTGCTCCAGGAATACCTGCGGCGCGTTAGGCACTTCCAGGGACATGTCCTTCACATAGATTTTCTCGATGGAAAACGCCGGCTGCAGCTCTTGTTGTTCGCTCATCTCTTTGTCTCACACGGAGGCCGCTCGCAAGCGGCCGGTTTGGGAATGGTTAAAACAGGCCTGCATCATCGCACGAAAGCGGTTCAGGGCCAACCGCCCGCAAACGAGGGCTTTGATCGCAGGCAAAACGGCTCAATCGCCCAGCAGCAGCTCCAGCTTGCCGGCCTGGTTCAGCGCCACCAGGTCGTCGCAGCCGCCGACATGGGTGTCGCCGATGAAGATCTGCGGCACGGTGCGGCGGCCGGTCAGATCCATCATCTTGTCGCGCTCGACCGGGTCCAGATCAATGCGGATTTCCTTGATGTCGGCCACGCCTTTGGCGGCGAGGATTTGCTTGGCGCGGATGCAGTAGGGGCACACCGCGGTGGTATACATGGTTACGGGTTTCATCGATGGCTTTCGCGAAATCGGGCGCTCCGGCAAGGAGCGCGCAAAGCCCGATATTATACCGCCGCCGCGCGCGCCGAAACCGTCAATCCGCCATGTTCTTACTTGGAGGCCTCGAAGCGGTCGATCAGATCGGCGACGATCTGGTCCATCGCCTTGCCCATCTCCGGCGCGCGCGGGCTGTTGACGATCACCGCCAGCGCCAGCCGGCGGCCGTCCGCGCCCAGCCAGTAGCCGGCCAGAGCCTTCACGTCCTTCAAGGTGCCGGTCTTCATCCGCAGCCGCGGGCCTTGCTCGGCGAAGCGCTTGCGCAAGGTGCCGTCCTCGCCGGCGATGGGCAGGCTGGCCAGGAATTCGCTGGCGTAGGGCCCGCGCGCGGCGTTGAGCAGCACCCGCCCCATCAGCCGCGCGCTCACCCGCTCGCGGCGCGACAGGCCGGAACCGTTTTCCAACACCAGCGTTTCATCGGAAATGCCGTTGGCCGCCAGTAGGCGCCGCACTGCGTGCTCGGCGTTGGCGCGGGTATCCTCACCGCCGCCGCCCTCCTTGCCCAAGGTCAGGAACAGGGTGCGCGCCATGGTGTTGTTGCTGTATTTGTTGATGTCGCTGATCGCCACGGTCAGCGGCTGCGAGTCGTGGCCGGCCAGTTCGCGCGCGCCGGCCGGCACCCGCCCCAACCCCGCACCCTTGGGTCCGGCTCCGCCCAGCGCCTGCCATAGGGCAACGAAGTCCTGGCTGGCGAAAGCGTCGTGGTCCAGCACGTTGACGAAGGTTTTGACGCCGTCGCAGCTGGGCGGCAAAGTGCCGCTGACCGTGACGGAACGCATGTCGTTGGCGATGCTAACGTAGCGGCGCACATCGGAACAGTCATTCGGGCCGCCCTGACCGCCGGCCTGAAGCTTGGCGTTGACGCTGACGCCTGCCAACGGCGGGTCCAGCGCCACGCGCGCGCCGCCGGCGTCGACGTAAAAGTTGAGCCAAGCCACTTTCAGGTTGGTCAGGTGGCTGTCCGGCTCCACGGTGAAGGCGCGGCCGGCGTCTTCGTCGAAGTCGTGAGCGCTGGACACGCCCTTGAACGCGCTCTTGTCCAACACCAGCTTGCCGTCTATCCGTTGCACGCCGCGCAGCCGCAGACCGTATAGCAGATTAAGCAGGCTATCGTTGTTGAAACGCGGATCGCCGGCGCCCAGCCAGTAAAGATCGCCTTGCAGCGCGCCGTCGCGCACCGGCGCGGCGGACCACAGTCCGGTGTGCCAGCGGTAGCCGGGCTTGAGCAGGTTCAACGCGCTCCAACTAGTGATCAGCTTCATGGTGGAGGCCGGATTGACCGCGCTGTCCGCGCGATGGCCGGCCAGCTCCTTGCCGCTTTCCACCGGCGCGGCCCAGACGGCCACTTCCTCCGGCTTGAGGCCATGCAGGTCTAACGCGCGGGCCGGCAACGCCGGCAAGAGCAGACAAGCCGCCATCAGGATTTGTTTCTTCATTGCTTTCATTGGGCGATCACATGTCTTGTGGATCCACGTCCAGCGACCAGCGCAGGCCGCGTCCATGGCGTTTGGCCGCCGCTTCCACCTGCGGCAGCAATTGATTCAAAAATCCGTGCAGCGCCTGCCGTTGCGGCGACTCCAGCACCAGCTGTGCACGTTCGCGATTGGCCAATCGCGCCATCAGCGCCGGCGCCGGGCCGGCGATCAACACCTGCTCGGCCAGCGGCTCGGCCAGCCGCCGCACCTCGGCCAGAAAGGCGGTGGCCAATTCCAGGCTGGGGCTGTCGGCGCGCAGCAGCGCCTGGTAGGCGCAGGGCGGAAAGCCGGCGATGCGCCGCTCGTCCAACAGGGCCTTGGCGTAGCCGTCGAAATCGTGACGCGTCAGCGCCTGGTATAGCTCATGATCCGGCCACTGGGTCTGGATCAGCACCTCACCGGCGGCCTCGGCGCGGCCAGCCCGGCCCGCCACTTGCATCAGTTGCGCGAACAGCCGTTCGGAAGCACGGAAATCCGCGGAATACAGGCCGCCGTCCGTGCCCAGCGCCACCACCAGCGACAAAGTGCCAAAGTCGTGGCCCTTGGCCAGCATCTGGGTGCCCACCAGCATGTCCACCTCGCCGGCATGGACCTTGCGATAGATCTCGTCCCACGCCTCCTTGCGGCTGGTGGTGTCGCGGTCTATGCGCAGGATGCGCGCCTCGGGAAACAAACGCGTCAGCGCGGACTCCAGCCGCTGTGTGCCCTCCCCCAGCGGTTTGATGTCGGGATTGCCGCAATCCGGGCAGGCGCGCGGCACCGCCTCTTCCCAACCGCAATGGTGACAACGCAGCTTGCGCTCCAACAAGTGCACCACCAGCTTGGCGGAACAGCGCGGGCAGCCGCTGGTCCAGCCGCAGTCGGTGCAGGCCACCACCGGCGCGAAGCCACGGCGGTTGATGAACACCAAGCTCATCTCGCCGCGCGCCAGGCGCTGGCGTAGCGCCTGAATCACTGGCTCGGACAAGCCTTCCGCCAGTTTTTGCCGCCTCACGTCGACCAGTCTCACATCCGGCAACCGCGCCGCGCCGTGCGCCCGCCGGCTCAGCGACAGGCGACGATAGCGGCCAGCCTCGACATTGGCCACGGTCTCCAGGCTGGGGGTGGCCGACCCCAGCAGAATGGGCACGCCAGCCTGGCGCGCGCGCCAGATCGCCAGATCGCGCGCATGGTAGCGCAAACCGTCCTGTTGCTTGAATGAGCCGTCGTGCTCTTCGTCCACCACGATCAGCCCCAAGCGCGGCAGCGGGGTGAATACCGACAAACGGGTGCCTATCATCACGTCGGCTCGCCCCTGCCAGCCGTCCAGCCAGCCCCTCAGACGCTCGCCGTCGGCCAGATGGCTGTGCTGCACCGCGATGCGGCTGTCCGGAAAGCGTTGGGTGAAGCGCGTGATCAACTGCGGGGTCAGGTTGATTTCCGGCACCAGCACCAACACTTGGCGGCCGGCGGCCAGATGATCGGCGATCAGCCGCAGATAAACTTCGGTCTTGCCGCTGCCGGTAATGCCGTGCAGCAGCCAGGGCTGGTATCCGGCTTGGCCGCGCAAAGCGTCCAGCGCGGCTTGCTGCTCTTCGTTCAGCTCAGGGCTGCCCGCCACACGCAAAGGAACGGGCTCCGGCTCCACGCGCCGGACCTTGTTGTCCGCCAGCCAATCCGCCAACACCTTGCCGGCCTGCGGCGTCACCGCCTTGGCCGCGGCCAGCGTCAATGCCCCGTCCTGCAAGGCCTGCCACAGCGCCAGCCGCACGCGCTGGCGAGCCGGCGGCGCCTCCGCCTCGCCTTGCGGCGTCAGCGCGTATGGGCGCTCATCCGGCAAAACGATGTCGCGGGGCTCCCGCAGCCCGGTGGGCAGAGCGGTGAACAACGCCTGTCCCAAGGGATGATGGTAATAATCCGCGGCGAAGCGCACCAGGGACATAAAGTCTTCCGGCAGCGGGGGCAGCCCGGACAGAACCGACTCCACCGGCTTGAGCTTGGCGGGATCGATACCCTGTTGAGGTATGTCCGTGACAACCACGCCACACAGCCGGCGGGGGCCAAAGGAAACCGCCACTCTTTGCCCGGCCATGACAGACAACTGGGTCAGGTAACTGAACGTACCTGGCAGCGGCACATCCACGGCCACTTGTACGATGCTTTGCTGCCCCATCCGGCGCGCCCCCGAAGACAAATGCTGTTGTGACAAGGCTTTGCGGCCTCTGTGCACAGATGCTGTGGATAACTTTGTGAACAAGCTGCCGCTCCGAGGTTGAAACGGCCTCAGATCAGCGTTTCCGTTAGATTGCGCAAAAATTAATCAATTATTTTTCTCTTTATTTTCAAAGACTTAAATTGATCAAAAAAACATGAGCAATCGGCTTGACAAGGCCACGAACTCTGACTAGCAAATGTGCATAACTCAGAGAACAACTATGGTTCGCCTTGTCAATATCCTTATTCATCTCAGTGTAAAAATACAATCCGGCCAGAGGAGAGTCCTTGGCCGGACAAGTTAGGATACCCTGACGACGCGCGAAAGGCCCCAAGGGAAAAGTTAAGTTTTCTGTTGAAAAAACAAATCCTTTTCCGCAGGCCCCGCTAACAACAACTTGATACCGGATTTAGACACTGATAAAGCCGGCTTTAATGCCCGCCGGCCAGCGCCAACTTGGTGCATTCGTCAAAGGGGATTCCGTCGGACCGACAGAAACATGCCATTGAACTTAAAACCGGTTGATCAGCCCGCGGAGTGGTAGGGACGGGACAAACGATGCACCGCCTCCACCAAGGCTCCGGCGTGCTCCGGCTTGACGTGTTGCGAGATGCCGTGACCCAGGTTGAATACATGGCCGCTGCCGGCTCCGTAGCTGGCCAGGATGCGGGCCACTTCGCGCTCAATGGCGGCCGGCTCCGCGAACAAGGCGTTGGGGTCGAAGTTGCCCTGTAAGGCCACCTTGCCGCCCACCCGCGCGCGCGCGGCGCTCAGGTCCGTGGTCCAGTCCAACCCCACGCAGTCGGCGCCGATGGCCGCGATTTCCTCCAGCCACTGGCCGCCGCCCTTGGTGAACACGATCACCGGCACGCGGCGGCCGTCGGCCTCGCGCTTCAGGCCGGCGACAATTTGACGCATATAGGCCAGCGAGAACTCGCGATAGGCCGCCTGGGTCAGCGCGCCGCCCCAGGTGTCGAAGATCTGCACCGCCTGCGCGCCGGCGTCGATCTGTGCGTTCAGGTAATCGATCACGGTGCGGGCGTTCACATCCAGGATGTGATGCAGCAACTCAGGGCGGCTGTAAAGCATGGCTTTAACGTGACGGAAATCGTCGGAGCCTCCGCCCTCTATCATGTAGCAGGCCAAGGTGAACGGGCTGCCGGAGAAGCCGATCAGCGGCACGCGGCCATCCAGCGCCTTGCGGATGCTGGACACCGCGTCGAAGACGTAGCCCAGCTTGTCCAGCGCCGGCACCGTCAGCGCGCGGATGGCGGCCTCGTCGCGCAGCGGACGCTCGAACTTAGGCCCCTCGCCCTCCGCGAAGTACAGGCCCAGGCCCATGGCGTCCGGCACGGTCAGGATGTCGGAAAACAGGATGGCGGCGTCCAGCGGGAAACGCTCCAGCGGCTGCAACGTCACCTCGGTGGCATAGTCGGGACTGGTGCATAAACCCATGAAACTGCCGGCTCGGCTGCGAGTGGCGCGGTACTCCGGCAAATAGCGGCCGGCCTGGCGCATCATCCAGATCGGGGTGTATTCGACGGGCTGGCCAAGCAGCGCGCGCAGGAAGGTATCGTTCTTGAGCTGGGTCATGCGGCAATCAGTCCTGAGAGGCGAAAAAATAGACCGTCATTATACCCGAGTCCCCCGGCCCAGTCCCCCCGCTTGGCGGCTGGCCTCCGCGCGGCTAAGCTGTGCGCCATGAAGAAAACCGTTCTCTTGTCCTGGAGCAGCGGCAAGGACAGCGCTTGGGCGCTGCATGTGCTGCGCCGGGATCCCGACGTTGAAGTCGTCGGACTGTTCACCACCGTCAACCAGGCTTTCCAGCGCGTGGCCATGCACGCGGTGCGGGTGGAGCTGCTACAGGCGCAGGCGGCGGCGCTGGGCTTGCCGCTGCGCCAGGTAAGCATCCCCTACCCTTGCAGCAACGAGGACTACGCCAGCCGGATGGCGGACTTTGTCAGCGCCTGCCGCGCCGACGGCGTCAGCCATATGGCCTTTGGCGATCTATTTCTGGAAGATGTGCGCGCCTACCGAGAGCAGAACCTGGCCGGCAGCGGCATTGCGCCGCTATTCCCGTTATGGGGCCTGCCCACCGCGGAACTGGCGCAAACCATGCTGCGCGGCGGGCTCAAAGCCAGGCTGACCTGCCTGGACCCGCGCAAGCTGCCGCGCGGCCTGGCCGGCAGCGAGTTTGGCCAGGCTTTGCTGGACGCGCTGCCGCCGGATGCCGACCCTTGCGGCGAATACGGCGAGTTCCACTCCTTCGCCTGGGACGGCCCGATGTTCCTGCGACCGGTGCCGCATGCAGTGGGCGAAACGGTGGAGCGGGACGGCTTTGTCTTTACCGATCTGCTGCCGCTGGACACTCAACGCGGATAGAACCACAGCTCCTTCCGCTTCAGCGGCGTCTCCTTGGGCAACAAGGGATTGGGCAGTTCTATAATGCGCCGCTGCGCCAGGTTCAAGGCCCGCAGGCGAGGCCCGTTGAAGCGCATGAACAACTTGTCGAAGCTACCATCCTTAACGGCGGCTTCCAGGCCCTGAGTCAGAGCCCGGGCCAGCTCCGGCCGGCGCGGCGACACAAAGAAATAAAAGACCGCCGGATAGTGCAACACAATGAAAGGATCCAGTGTCAGGCCCTTGGCGACGTCTGACTCCAGCTCCTGCCCCACCTCGATCACGCTGCGCGGAAAATAGTCGAAGCGCCCCTGGCGCAACATGGCGAACAGCGGCAGATACAGGGGGCTCGCCACCACCGGCAAGCCCGCGTCGCGCAGAATCTGCGTATCCGGCCAATCCTGCCCTTGACCTGCGGTCAACGCCTTCAAATCCGCTAATGTGAAGACCTTCTCAAACAACCGGCCCCGCTTTTGCGATACCAGCGGCACGCGCCAGCCAATCAAGCCCTTGTACAAAGGGATGCGCACCGGCAGGGCCTTCTGTTCGCGCTCGCGGCTGCTCATGCCCCAGAAAAGATCCACGCTGGCATTGCCGTGCGCCATCTGCTCCAGCGCCCTCCCCTGATTCATGTCCAGTGCGCTGCTCAGCTCGCAACTGATTTTGACCTCACTGCACGCCAGTTGCAGCAAGGCCTGCATATAAGGCAGATGCGGGTCTTGCTCTCCGGACACCAGCGCGTAGCGGATCGACAAAGTTTGCCCCAGCGCCGGCAGCGCCAGAACGCACAGCAGCAGCATCAAGATTCGCATCATGCGCGCCCTCCCGAGAACACCCTGTTCATTATGGCCGCCGCGTAGAGCCTGTTCACAATCTCGCGAACTAAAGCGAGACTTTGAGCGCCATCCTACAGCAGTCCCAAACCGCCAAGCAAAGCGCCGGCCGACAATAGCCACAGGGGATTGAGCGTAGTGCGCCACGCCGCTAGCGCCACCGCGCCGCACAACAACCAGGCGCCTACGCTGGCATTGGCCGCCTGACTTAACAAACAGGCGCTGGCGGCCACCAGGCCTATGGTCAGCGGCGCCAGCCCGCGCTGGATCGCACGGGTCAACGGCGCCTGTTGATAGCGCTGCCACCAACGCGCCACGTAAAAACTCAGTACCGACGACGGGCCGCAGATGCCCACCATGCTGACCAGTGCGCCCGGCACCCCGGCCACTTGCCAGCCGATCAGACAGACTACCAGCACATTGGGGCCGGGCGCGGCCTGCGCGATGGCGAACAACGCGGCGAACTCCCGCCCGCTCATCCAGCCCTGTTCCATGACCAGCCGCTGCAACTCGGGAATCAGCACATTGGCGCCGCCCACCGCCACCAGCGACAGCAGGGAGAACTGCCATAACAGCACCAGCAGAATCATGAGTCCTCCTTCGGCCTGTCTCGCCAGGCCAGCCCGATGGCAATGGGGGCCAACAGCGCCAGCGACCACAGCAGGGGCAATTGCAGGACGCCTAGCGCACAGAAGGTCAACGCCGCCACCAGCACGCACCACAGCTTGCGCTCAATGCGCGCCAGCAAGCGCAGCCCCATCGCCGCGATCAGGCCGGCGGCGGCGGAAGCCAAACCATGCAACACATTCTGCACCAGCGGCAGCTGCCGGTAATGGCCGTAGAAGGACGCCAACAACAGTACGATGACCATGGGCGCCAGCAACAAACCGGCGATGGAGGCCAAGGCTCCGCTCACGCCGTGGAAGCGGCTGCCCACCGCCACCGCGACATTGACGATATTGGGCCCCGGCAACACTTGGCCCAGGCCCAGCACCACAGCGAAGTCGGCCTCGCTCAGCCAGCGGCGGCGCAACACCATCATCCGGTGCGCCTGCGGCAACACGCCGCCGAAACCGGTCAGCCCGATAGAGAAAAAGCCGGCGAACAAATCGCGCCGGCTGGGCGCCCGCAAATCCGGTTCCATGCCCTTTCCTCTCTCCAAATCATCCATGCGTTCACGCTACGCCGATGCGCGCCGCAGCTCAAACGAAAATCGCTGACAGGCCCTGTCAATAAAACTCACAGCACGCCCAAGCGCTCCAGAATGAAGTCTATGAACACACGAAGCTTGGGCAAAGGCTGGCGATCCGGCAGATAAATCAAATGCATGGGCTTGGGCGGCGGCAAACAACCCGGCAACACCTCCACCAGCCGGCCGGAAGCCACATCGTCGCCCAACAGCGCCTCGGCTTGCAGCACGACGCCGCCGCCGGCCAGCGCCACCATGCGCAAGGCCTGACCATGATTGGACTGGAAGCGGCTGGCCCGCCCCCACTCGCCGGCCCCCAACAACTCCCAGCCATCGTCCTTGCGCCACAGGGAAAAACCCAGGCAATCATGCTCGGCCAGATCTTCCGGCGCGCGCGGCACGCCTTTGCGCGCCAAATAGGCCGGCGCCGCCGCCACCATCATCCGGTAGGGCTGCAGAGGCCGGGCCACCAAGCCCGAATCGGGCAGCCGGCCGATACGGAAGGCGGCGTCGTAACCGTCGGCCACCAAGTCGACCAGCTCGTCCGACAAAGTCAGGTCCACCGTGATATCCGGATACGCTTGCATGAACTCTGCCAACAAGCCCGCCAGCCGTAGCGAACCAAAGGTCACAGAGGCATTGACGCGCAGCACGCCGCGCGGCGTGCCGCTCATCAGCTCGGCGCCGCTTTCCGCCGCGCGAATTTCCGCCAGAATGGACTGGCAGCGTTGAAAGTAATGCAGGCCCAGCTCGGTCAATTGCTGGCGGCGGGTGGTGCGCGCCAGCAAGCGGCCGCCCAGCCGCTGTTCCAGGCTGGCGATATGCTTGCCCACCATGGGTTGGGACAAGCCATGCGCCTCGGCCGCCGCGGTGAAACTGCCTCGCTCCACCACCGCCACGAACAGCTCCATGCTCAAAAGGCGATCCATGCCATTCATAACCTATGGTTTTCAATCTTGTTCATCTTAGCGGATTAATCAATGCTCCGCGCGGGAGCAGAATGAGCGGGTCTTAACACTTGTCCGGGAGATTTCCCATGAAAAAGATTCTCATCGTCGGCGCCCACGGCACTCTGGGCCAGGCCGTCAGCCAGGCGCTGTCCCACCATCAAGTCATCAAAGCGGGCAGCCGCCGCGGTGATGTGCTGGTGGACCTGACCAATGGCGACAGCATCCGCGCGTTATTCGAACGCATCGGCGGGGTGGACGCCATCATCAGCGCCGCCGGCAAGCTGCACTTCGGCCCCTTGGCGGAGATGAACGCCGAACAATTTCGCATCGGCCTCAACGACAAGCTGATGGGCCAGGTGGAGTTGGCGCTGATCGGCCAACACTATCTGAACGCCGGCGGCTCCATCACCCTGACCAGCGGCATCGTCAGCGAACAGCCCATCCGCTTCGGCAGCAACGCCAGCGCCGTGAACTCCGCATTAGAGGGCTTTGTGCGCGGCGCGGCGGCGGAGCTGGACGACGGGCGCCGCATCAATGTGGTCAGCCCCAACGTGTTGCAGGAATCCTGGGAGCAGTACCGGGACTTTTTCCCCGGCTTCGAAGCGGTGCCAGCGGCACGCGCGGCCCTAGCCTATGTCCGCAGCGTGGAAGGCGTGCAGACCGGTCAAACGCTGCGCGTCTGGTAAGCCCCCGCCTCAATCGTAAATCGTCATCAAGCCGGCCATCTCGCGTTTGCCCGCGGCGGACAGACAAGCCGTCTTCAATTTGCCCAGCATGACGGCGTCGCGCGCCAGCTCGCTGCGTTTGGATACGTAGAGCGCCATTGGCTCGTCGCCGTGCACGTATTCGGCCAGATTGGGCAGGCTCTCGCCCATCTGCCTCAGCGCGTGGCCGCAGCCTGGACGCACGCACATCATTGCGTCCAGCCTGCCGGCTTGCAGCATGCGAAACCCCTGCGGCATGTCCGATACCTCCACCGGCGTCGCCCCGCTTTCGGCGACAAAGCCGTCCAGGGTATGGGTGCCGCGCAGAACGCCCAGGCTGCGCAGGCGGAACCACTGCGGACCTATGGGCGATACTTGGCCGCGACGATGGTAGAGCACGGAAATGCGGATCGACACCGGCCTGCACAGCTCCACGGCGAAGCCTGCTCGCTCCGGCGAAGCGGTCACCAGCGCCAGCGCGTTTCGCCCATTTCTCAGCTCCTCTATCGCGCGCGGCAACGGCCGGACATCCTGAGTCAGCGTCAGCCCCGCCTGCTTCGCCACAAACCGGATGAAACGCGGCGCCAGGCCGTCCTGACTAGCGCCGTCGCCCCAGGGCCCAATATCCTGACTAGAGGAGTGGTAGCCGGCCGCCAGCACAGGCAGCGCCAGCCACCCCGCCAACAGTCCCCGCCATTGTTTGGCCATGCCATTCCCCTTGATTGAGACATCACGCCTAGCCTCACTATAGCCCGCAATGGAAAAGCCCCCGCAAGCAAGGCTTGCAGGGGCTTTCCGTCCTTTGAGAACAACCGGCGCGGTCGCTCAGATATCGGCCTCTACCGCGTTGCCGTTGGCTTCCATCCAGCTGCGGCGGCTGGACGCTTCCCCTTTGCCCATCAGCATGACGAAAGTGGACAACGTCTGCTCCAGCTCGCCGGTGCGCACCCGCACTTGGGATAAACGGCGGGTATCTGGATTCATCGTGGTGTCCTTCAACTGCTCCGGGTTCATCTCGCCCAGGCCCTTGAAGCGGGAAATGCTCCAGGCGTTCTCTCGCACGCCTTCGCTGCGCAGCCGGTCAAGGATGGCGGTCATCTCTCCTTCGTCCAAGGCGTACAGCTTGCGCGGCGGACGATGCTTGCCCTGGCCGGGCACGTCCACGCGGAACAGCGGCGGCTGAGCCACATAAATGTTGCCGTTCTCGATCAAACGCGGGAAATGGCGGAAGAACAACGTCAGCAAGAGCACCTGGATATGAGAACCGTCCACGTCCGCGTCGGACAGGATGGCGATCTTGCCGTAGCGCTGGCCGGACAAGTCCGGGTGGTCGCTGGGCCCGTGCGGATCCACCCCGATGGCCACCGAAATGTCGTGAATCTCGGCATTGGAGAACAGCTGGTCCTTATCGGTTTCCCAGCTATTGAGCACCTTTCCGCGCAGGGGCAAGATGGCCTGGTATTCTTTGTCGCGCGCCAGCTTGGCGGAGCCGCCGGCGGAATCGCCCTCCACCAGGAACAGCTCGTTGCGATCGATATCCTCGCTCTCGCAATCGGTCAGTTTGCCGGGCAGCACCGCCACGCCGGAGCCTTTTTTCTTTTCAACCTTCTTCACCGACTTCAGACGCGACTGCGCCTGGCGGATGGCCAGTTCGGCAATCTTCTTGCCGGACTCCACGTTCTGGTTCAGCCACAGCTCCACCGGATCGCGCGCCAGGCCGGAAATCAGCTTCAGCGCGTCGCGGCTGGTCAGCTTGTCCTTGGTCTGCCCCTGAAACTGCGGGTCCAGCACCCGGGCGGACAATACGAAGCGCACTCGGCTCCACACATCCTCCGCCATCAGCTTGACGCCGCGCGGCAATAGGTTGTGGTGATCGATGAAACTCTTTACCGCGTCGAACACGCCGGCACGCAAACCAGCCTCATGAGTGCCGCCCACCGGCGTCGGAATCAAGTTGACGTAGCTCTCGCCGCTGGCGCCGTCCTCGAACCAGGCCATCGCCCACTGTACGCCCTCGCCCTTGGCGAACTGCTCGTGATCGTCGCCGATATACGCCTCTCCGGCAAACAAGGGCGCCACCGGCTCGTCGCCGTTGCACAGCTCGGCCAGATAGCTCTTCAAGCCCTCCGGATATTGCCAGACCTTGACCTCGTCGCCGCTGGGGCGCTCCACCACCAGGGTGACCGCCACGCCAGGCAGCAGCACCGCCTTGGCGCGCAGCAGGCGCTCCAGCTCCGGCAAGGAGTAACGCGGGCTTTCAAAATACTTGCCGTCGGGCCAGACCCTGACCCGAGTGCCGCTGGTGCGCGGGCCGCAATCCCCCACCCGAGTCAACGGCTCAATGACGTCGCCGCCGGAAAACACCAGGCGGTGCACGCCGCCTTCGCGCTTAACCTCCACCTCCAGCCGGGTGGACAGCGCATTGGTTACCGACACGCCAACCCCGTGCAGGCCCCCGGAAAAAGCGTAGGCGCCGCCGTCTTTCTTGTTGAACTTGCCGCCGGCGTGCAACCGGGTGAACACCAGTTCCACCACCGGCACGCCTTCTTGCGGATGCAGGCCCACCGGAATGCCGCGGCCGTCGTCCTCCACCGACAAGGAGCCGTCCTGATGCACCGTCACCGCGATCTTGCGCGCGAAGCCCCCCAAGGCCTCGTCAGCGGCGTTGTCTATCACTTCCTGGCAAATATGGGTGGGATCGGTGGTGCGGGTGTACATCCCCGGCCGTTCCTTGACCGGCTCCAAGCCTTTCAGCACCCGTACCGACGACTCATCGTATTGTTGCGTCATGTTTGAATCTTGTTGCTCAGCAAATTACGCCAAACGCCGCGGCCAACGGCCACGGCGCAAAAAAAGACAGCGGGCCATGCCCGCCGTGTCGCTTCGAGGCGCGCGGACGGCGCTGCGTCAATGCGGCTCCTGAGCGCGGCCAAGGCGAGCCAGATAGGCCTCCCGGCTTTCCACTCCGCGCAGGAAGCGCGACAGCTCGGCCAACGCGCGCTCGTACACCTCGCGCTTGAACTCGATCACCGCGTCCACCGGCGCCCAGTATTCGTTCCAGCGCCAGCCGTCAAACTCGGGGTGGCTGCTGGCGCGCAGGCAAACGTCGCACTCGCGCCCCACCAGCTTCAGCAGAAACCAAATCTGCTTCTGCCCCTTGTAACTGCCGCGCCACTCCCGGCGCACCCAGTTGGTCGGCACCTCGTAACGCATCCAGTCGCGGGTGCGTCCCAGTATTTTCACATGTTGCGGCAGCAAACCCACCTCTTCCAGCAGCTCGCGATACATCGCGGCTTCCGGACTCTCGCCTGGCTTGATCCCGCCTTGCGGAAACTGCCAGGAATGCTCCCGCACTCGCTTGCCCCAGAACACCTCATTTTTACCGTTGATGAGGATGATTCCGACATTGGGGCGGTATCCGTCCCGGTCCAGCATTGGAAAACCTGCAATTCATCTAGTTGAACGAATTTTTGCACATTTCGCCCCGCCTTGCCATGGACTCTATCGCCAGCCTCGCAAAGGTTCGACTTCGTCCGGAACTGCGCTGGCGCAAGGATTGCTCAGGCGCGGACTCCCCCAAGAGGCGAAAACGATGCTACGATTCCACGATTAAACGTCAAACCCAACGCTTACATGGCATTTCTGCTAAAAAGATCGTTGCTGGCTCAGCTCCCCAAGCTGCGCATGCAAGCCGACGCCATCACCACCCTGCACCAGACCGCCGACTTCCGCCTTTGCCTGCTGGAAGCGATCGCGCAGGCCCGGCACCGCATCTATATCGCCGCGCTCTATCTGGAGCATGACGAAGCCGGCCAGGAAGTGCTGGACGCGCTGTTCTCCGCCAAACAGCGGCAACCGCAGCTGGATATCCGCGTCATGGTGGACTGGCACCGCGCCCAGCGCGGGCGCATCGGAGAAAGCCAGGACAGCTGCAACGCCGCCTGGTATCGGGCTCAGGCGCTGCGGCACAACGTTGACGTGCCCATTTACGGCATCCCGGTGCAAACCCGCGAGCTGTTTGGCGTGCTGCATCTTAAAGGGCTGATCATTGACGACCAGGTGCTGTACAGCGGCGCCAGCATCAACAATGTCTATTTGCACAAATTGGATAAGTACCGCTTCGACCGCTACCACCTGATTCGCAATCAGGCGCTGGCGGATGTGATGTCCAGCTATATGCACGAGCAGTTCTTCAACGATCCCGCGGTATTCCGGCTGGACAAACCGGCGCCGGCCACCCGCAGCATACGCAAGGAAATCCGCGCCTTCCGCGACAAGATCAGCCATAGCCAATACCGGATTGAAAACCCGACAGGCGCGGAAGACGGACTGGCCATCAGCCCGATTGTCGGCATCGGCAAAGGGAATATGCTCAACCGGGTGATTCTGGAACTGGTTGCAAACACCCGCAGTTCGCTGTTCATCTGCACACCCTATTTCAATTTTCCGCGGCCGGTGGTGCTCGCCATCAGCAAGGCGCTGCGCCGCGGCGTGCAAATCGACATCGTCGTCGGCGACAAAACCGCCAATGACTTCTACATTCCGCCCAGCGAGCCCTTCCGCGTCATCGGCGCGCTGCCCTATCTCTACGAAATGAACTTGCGCCGCTTCGCCAAGCGCCAACGCCACTACATCGGCATCGGCCAGCTGCGGGTGCATCAGTGGAAAGACGGCGACAACACCTATCACCTCAAAGGCATGTTCAGCGACCAGCGCTACATGCTGCTGACAGGCAACAATCTCAATCCGCGCGCCTTCCGCCTGGACATGGAGAATGCGTTGCTGATCAGCGACCCCAACGCCGAACTCAAACACCAGAACCAGCAAGAGCAGGAAAACATCTTGCGTCACAGCCGGCAGTTGCTGCATTACCGAGAACTGGAAGACGTTCGAACCTATCCCGAACAAATCAAAAAACTATTGACCCGCCTGAGCCGCGTGCGCATCGACCGCATGCTCAACCTGATGCTGTAAACGCTCTTAGAACCTGTTTACGATCTGCTGCGCGTCGGCGATACCGCGTTGAAAACCGCTTCGAAATGCTCATGTACCGTGTGTACACTCCGCTTTCTCAGCTGTTTTCGCCTTGCCTCACCTTGGCTCGCGAGATCGTAAACACGTTCTTAAGCCCCCCGCGCGACGGCGGAGAAAACGGGAGGCGCAAAAGCGCATCAGCGTTTCGAAACCGTCGCGCCCCGAATAGGCTCTAAACGTCTCCGCCATTTCCGCCCGCATCGGCCCATATGCTAAAAAGATGAAAGCGCTTAGCAAAACATGGAGCCCGAGATGTCGGCCATCAAGATCAACACCCAAAACCTGAGCATCAGCCACGAGCTGTCGGAAAAGTGGCAGCAGGTGCTGGATCTGCTGGCCAAGATCGTAGACATCCCCGCCGCGCTGATCATGCAGAAGCAGGCGCCTAGCATCAAAGTCTTCCTCTCCAGCCATAGCCAAGGCAACCCGTACGAAGAAGACGAACTGGCCGACCTCGACACCGGCCTGTATTGCGAAACCGTGATGAGCAGCCGCAAGGAACTGCTGGTGCCCAACGCCTTGAAAGACCCCGACTGGGATCACAACCCCGACATCAAGCTGGGCATGATCTCTTATCTGGGCATGCCGCTTATCTGGCCCAATCAGGATATCTTCGGCACCATCTGCGTGCTGGACCGCGTGGAAAATCCCTACAGCCCAACCCACAAGCAATTGCTCAGTCAGTTCCGCTCCATGGTGGAGCGCGACCTGCATCAGGTTTACCACGACATGGCCAGGCAACAAGAGGACGCCATTTTGCGCGCGGACGAGGCCGAACGCGTTAGGCGGGAATTCGAATCGCTGCGAGCCGGAGAGCGGAAAGCGTTACAGGCTTTGCGCGAAAGCGAGGAACGCTGGCACTTCGCACTGGAAGGCGCCGGCGACGGCGTATGGGATTGGGACATCGCCGGCGACGCCGTCTTTCTCTCCCCCCGCTGCCGGCAACTGCTGGGACTGGACGATAAAGACACCGGCGCGTTCAAGCTCTGGCACACCGGCATCCACCCCGACGACCTACCGACGGTAAAGGCCGACATCACAGCCTATCGGCGCCAAGCAGAAGGCTCATTCACCTCGGAGCACCGCTTCCGCACACAACACGGCTGGATCTGGCTGTTGAGCCGCGGCATGGTGGTGGGCCGCGACGAGCAGGGACGGCCATCGCGCATGATAGGCACCTACTCCGACATCAGCCAGCGCAAGCACGCGGAATCCGAGCTGCAACAGCTCAATAGTCACTTGGAAGACCGCGTCGCCAAGCGAAGCGCCGAGCTCAAACAGGCCATGCAGCAAATCAGCATTGCGGAAAAACAGACGGCGCTCGCCCGCATGGTCGCCGGCATGGCGCATGAATTGAACACGCCGATAGGAAATATTCTGCTTAGCGCTTCCGTATTGCACGCGGACCTCACGTCCATCATCCACGCAGACGAAGCCAAGCAACTCTCGCGCGGCAATCTGCAAGCCTTTCTGCGCAAGGCGGTCGAAACCAGCGAATTGTTGCAAAGAAACAGCGAGCTGGCCGGGGATCTGATCAGCCGCTTCAAGCTGATTGCCTCCGATCAACTCAAGCAACCCAAGCGCGCGTTCAAGCCCGCTCAAACCATTGCCCAATTGACCCGCGCCCTGCTTCCGCCGGAGCACTATCCCGATATCCAGCTAACACTGGACGCGCCTCATGATCTACAGATCGAGAATTATCCGGGCGCTTTGGAACAGCTGCTGTCCCATCTCATCGCCAACAGTCTTGCCCACGGCTTCGACGGGCACGACCACGGCCGCATAGACATCCAGTTGCAAGCGCAGCAAGAAACGCTGCTGCTGCGCTATTCAGACGACGGCAAAGGTATTGCGCCAGAGCTGCAACACAAGGTTTTCGACCCCTTCTTCACCACGCAAATGGGACAGAGCGGCGTGGGGCTGGGACTCGCCATGGTGCACAACATCGTGCACACCACACTGAAAGGCGAGATTCGGCTAGACAGCGCACCGGGACAAGGCGCCAGCTTCACCATCCGCTTCCCTCCCAACCAACACTGAGCCGCAAGGCGGACCGTCCCAGACG
>NZ_JBRBAF010000010.1:0-240904 GCF_052805975.1 Chromobacterium sp. W521 | reverse complement strand
GACGTTTACGTGCGGTTTAGTCCGCTCGAACTTTTCCTTAGCCATGGCAAAATTTCCTGGATACGAAACAACACAAAGTAAATGGTGGTGCCCATGGGCAGAATTGAACTGCCGACCTCTCCCTTACCAAGGGAGTGCTCTACCCCTGAGCTACATGGGCCCTTCAAACAGGCTACACGCTTGGAGCGGGTGAAGGGAATCGAACCCTCGTCGTAAGCTTGGAAGGCTTCTGCTCTACCATTGAGCTACACCCGCCTGCAACAACAACCTCGAGCAACTTTCGTCGCACACGCCAAGACGCTAAATTCTGGTGGAGGGAGAAGGATTCGAACCTTCGAAGGCTGAGCCGTCAGATTTACAGTCTGATCCCTTTGACCGCTCGGGAATCCCTCCTGAAAGAGACCCGAATATTATAGATAGCCCCGATGGCCGTCAACCGGTTTTTGCATTTTTTTCCAATTATTTTGCGGACAAAAGCAAAGCGCCCCGGCAAGCCTGGGGCGCTTTCAATAAATTCAAAAGCTTAGCAGTTCACGCCTGCCCAGAAATCCGCAGATACTTCTGATGCAACGCCTCCTGCGTCTCCTCGTGAGACGGATCCAGGGGGATGCAATCGACCGGACAGACCTGCTGGCATTGCGGTTCGTCGTAGTGGCCAACGCACTGGGTGCACAGATTGGGGTCGATTTGATAGATTTCCTCACCCTGGGAAATCGCGTTATTGGGGCACTCCGGCTCACAGACGTCGCAGTTGATGCATTCGTCGGTAATCATCAAAGACATAGTAAATTCCTCAAGTATTCCACAGCATGAATTCTGTCACCCGACAGTCGGGCTCGCAAGTTCGCCCCGTTATATATTTATGAGAGCGCGGCGAACAAACCGCTCAGCCTGGCTCCGCCGCCCGGCGCAACAAACCGTAATGCACCTGGCCGGCCTTGGCCCGCTTCAGCACCTCCCAGCCCGGCAATTCCTCGGGCCAGCGGCGGCTCTCGATATATGCCAGACCGTCCTCGCTCATCACTTGAGCCAGCATAGGCAAAACCTGGGCCAGCAAATCGGAGTCAAACGGCGGGTCGACGAAAACGAGGTCAAAACGCTCCCGGCAGGCCTTCAGATACGCCAAGGCGTCGAACTGCGCCACATCGATGCTAGCAGCCGACAACAATTGCCGGTTGGCCTTTAGGGACTCGGCCACCGTGCGGGACTTCTCCACCATCACCACGCGACGCGCTTCGCGAGAAGCCGCCTCGAAGCCCAGCGCCCCGCTGCCGGCAAAGAGATCCAGACAGGATTTGCCGTACAGTTGCTGGCCCAACCAATTGAACAAGGTTTCCCGCACACGGTCCGGCGTTGGCCGCAAACCCTGAGCGTCGGGAAACGGCAATAGCCGGCGCCGATACTCGCCACCTATGATTCTGACCGTGTTACGCGACTGACTCATAATTCCAAGCTCAAAAAACAAGGGGCTGAGTGTAACCCGATCCGCGTCATTGCGCCTCATTGTCGCGCAAACCGGCCGCTATCTGTCGCACCTCGCGCCACAAAAAACCATCTATCCCTTATATATAGATTTCAACGATCCCATAGCCCCACCCGCCTCTGCGCTGCAACAATTGGGTACGCATCTCCATTTGAGGATACAATTTAGCCATTTACCGAATTCTGCCGGCCTTAACGCATGTTTAGCTTCTTCAAAAGAAAACCCCAGTCCGAGCCCACGCCCCCGACAACAGTCCAAACGGAGCCTGCGGCCGACGCTCAAACCATCATCCCGCCCGAAGTGGCCGCCCCTGCCATCCAACAACCGGAAACACGCGCGCCCGAGCCGCAGCACTCCTCGGCAGCACCCGCCGAAGCCGTCCCAGCCTCGACGCGCGCCGATACGCCGCCCGAGCCCCCTCAGGTTTCTCTGAAAAAAATGAGCTGGGCGGAACGCCTGAAAGCCGGCCTGTCAAAAACCCGCGACAAGCTGGGGAAATCCCTGGCTGGTCTGTTTGGCGGCGGCAAGATCGACGAAGAGTTGTACGAGGAACTGGAAACCATTCTGCTCACCGCCGACATGGGGGTGGACGCCACGCAGCACCTGCTCGACGACGTGCGCGAGCGTGTTTCGCTGAAAGGGCTGAAGGATGCTTCTGAACTGAAAGACGCATTAAAAGGGTCGCTCAGCGATTTGATCTCGCCACTGGAAAAACCGCTGGACGTTAGCGGCAAGAAACCCTTCGTCATCATGATGGCCGGCGTCAACGGCGCCGGCAAGACTACATCGATAGGTAAGCTGGCCAAGTACTACCAAAGCCAGGGCAAGAGCGTGTTGCTGGCTGCCGGCGACACCTTCCGCGCCGCCGCGCGCGAACAGCTGATGGCCTGGGGCGAGCGCAACAACGTCACCGTGATCGCCCAGCAAGGGGGCGACTCCGCCGCCGTTTGCTACGACGCGATTCAAGCCGCGGTCGCCCGCGGCATCGACATCGTGCTGGCAGATACCGCGGGCCGCCTGCCCACCCAACTGCACCTCATGGAAGAGATCAAGAAGGTGAAGCGGGTAATCCAAAAGGCTTTGCCAGACGCGCCGCATGAAATCATCCTGGTTCTGGACGCCAATATCGGCCAGAACGCCATCACTCAGGTCAAGACTTTTGACGACGCCCTCGGCCTGACCGGGCTAATCTTGAGCAAGCTGGACGGCACCGCCAAGGGCGGCGTAATCGCGGCCATCGCCAAGCAACGCCCCGTTCCGCTGCGCTTTGTCGGCGTGGGCGAAAGCATAGACGACCTGCGGCCGTTCAAGGCCAAGGACTACATCGACGCGCTGTTCGACTGAACGCATCAGCCATTGCAAGCTCTCACTCTTGCCGTCACCAGCTAACGCGGGAACAGAATAATGATCCAGTTCGACCAGGTCACCAAGCGCTACCCAGGTGGCAACGAAGCTCTGAAAAACCTGTCTTTCAACATTGATACCGGTGAGATGGTCTTTCTCGCCGGTCACTCCGGCGCAGGCAAATCCACCTTGCTCAAGCTCATCGCCGGCATAGAGCGCGCCACTGCGGGCGGCGTGGTGGTCAACGGCCAGAATCTGTCCAAGCTGCGCTCCAGCCAGATTCCCTACGTGCGCCAACACATCGGCCTTGTCTTCCAGGATCACAAGATCCTGTTCGATCGCAGCGTGTTCGACAATGTGATGCTGCCCTTGGACATTATCGGCTTTGACCGCCGCGACGCAGCCAAGCGCGTGCGCGCAGCGCTGGACAAGGTTGGTTTGCTCGGCAAGGAAAAGAGCATGCCGATCCGTCTGTCAGGCGGAGAACAACAGCGCCTGTGCATCGCCCGAGCCGTGGTGCACCGCCCCAGCATCCTGCTGGCCGACGAACCCTCGGCCAATCTGGATCGCGCTTATGCGCTGGACATCATGGAATTGTTCAAATCCTTCCACCAGGTGGGCGTCACGGTGCTCATCTCCGCTCACGATGAAACCCTGATGGAAGACTACGGCCGCCGAATCATTCGCCTGCGGGAAGGACAATTTGCCGCATGAAACATTATCTCTATCTGAACTGGCAAAGCGCCAAGCAAGCGCTGATCAAAATTTTGCGCCAACCTTTCGGCAGCTTTTTGACCTTGCTGATGCTGTCGCTGGCGCTGGCCTTGCCGCTCTCGCTTTATTTGACCGTCAGCAGCGTGCAGGACTGGGTGGGCCGCTTGAGCGCCACGCCGCAAATCACCTTGTTCATGGAGCAGTCATCGGAAGAAGCGGATCTCGCCGCGGTCACTTCCACCTTGACCCATCACCCCAAGGTCAAGAGCTACAGCTTCGTCAGCAAGAACAAGGCGCTGGCGGACATGGAGAAACGCAACGGCCTGCCGGGTTTGGCCGATGGCCTGGACAGCAACCCGCTGCCGGACGCCTTCGTCGTCACGCCAAAGGCGCTGGAGCCCCGCGAACTGGAGATGCTGCAAAAGGAACTGTCCGGCCTGCCCATGGTGGAACAAGCGCAGTTCGACGCAGACTGGGCAAAACGCCTGTACGGCATGGTGGAAATGGGCAAGCATCTGACCTGGTTCATGGGCATCGCCCTGGGACTGGCGCTGGTGCTGGTGACCAATAACGCAATCCGCATGCAGATCCTGGCGCGGCAGGACGAAATCGAGGTCTCTAAATTGATAGGCGCGCCGGACAGTTTCATCCGCCGCCCTTTCATGTACCACGCGATGTGGCAAGGCATCCTGGCTGGCTTGGCCGCTTGGGCGCTGACAGGCTGGTTGACCTCGGTCGCCAACCCGGCGATTCGCGAATTCGCCCAGTTGTACGGCGAACGGGTGGAGCTGCGCAATCTGAGCCCGGTCGAACTGGCCGTCGCCGTCGCCGTCTCCGCCCTACTGGCGATGCTGGGTGCCCGCCTCGCTTCCGACCATCATCTACGCAAGATAGAACCCAAATGAAACGCGGCCGCTTGCCAGCGCATGTAAGCAGCGCAACAACTGTTAATCAGAGCAGAGAGCGTCGGCGCATCGGCTGCGTTACTATCGAGCCGATAGGAAAAATCATTGACGCTGGAACCTTTCATTGCTAGCACTCTCCATATACGAGTGCTAACATATCACTACCCAAGGAGGTAGTTATACAGATGACCACAACATTTGCTTTGCCCGTCCCGTCCACCAGCGGCAGCCTGGAGCAATACATCCAAGCTGTTAACAGCGTACCCATGCTGACGCCTGAGCAGGAAAACGAGCTTGCAACGCGCTTTCAGGAGCAAAACGACCTGGAAGCCGCGCGCCAGCTGGTGCTCTCGCACCTGCGCGTGGTGGTATCAATTTCCCGCGGCTACTCCGGTTACGGTTTGCCGCAAGCCGACTTGATTCAAGAAGGCAATATTGGCCTGATGAAGGCCGTCAAGCGCTTCGAACCCGATCGCGGCGTGCGCCTGTTCTCTTTTGCCGTGCACTGGATCAAGGCCGAGATTCACGAATTCATCCTGCGCAACTGGCGTTTGGTGCGCATTGCCACCACCAAGCCTCAGCGTAAGTTGTTCTTTAATTTGCGCAGCATGAAGAGCAGTTTCTCCGCGCTGTCGGAAAACGAGGCCCGCCAAATCGCAGCCGATCTAGGCGTCAAGCCGGAAGAAGTCCGCGAAATGGAAACCCGTATGAGCGGCCAGGACGTCGCCTTGCTGGCTGACGACAATGACGACGACGGCTACGCGCCGATCGACTGGCTGGCGGACCATCACAATGAGCCAACCCGCGAGCTTGAACGCCGCGCGTTCGACCATCTGCAGACCGAAGGCCTGCAGCAGGCCTTGGCCACTCTGGACCCGCGCAGCCGCCGCATCGTTGAAGCGCGCTGGCTAGCCGACGACAGCGGCTCCACGCTGCATGAGCTGGCAGCCGAATTCGGCGTATCCGCTGAGCGTATCCGTCAGATTGAGGCCAAGGCACTGGGCAAGATGAAGACCGCGCTCAGTCAGGGCGTGGTGATCGAAGGCTGAACCCTTCCCCGCTCAATAAAAAACCACAGGCAAAGGCCTGTGGTTTTTTTGTGTCCCATCATCGAAGGGGCTTATTCGGGCATGGTCTGGTACTTGGCCGGCAACTTGGCGTAAGCTGCGCGAGCCACCACGCGCAGAGGTTCCCATTCCGCCCTATCGTCATCCAGGGTATTCAGGAACACACCGGCGTAAGTCGGAAAAGAGGCCAGCGTCGTCTGCAGGGTCTGCTCCGCCTTAGCTTGTTTTCCGGCCAACACCTCTAGCTGCGCGCGTTTCAACATCACTTCCGGATAGGGACGGAATGCGGTTAGCCGGTTCTCCAGCGCCAATTTACTCTCTAGCTGCTCCGGCCCAACTTTCAAGTAGTCATCCACGGTGTAAAGTGCGTGGTAGGCGAATAACGGTTTAGTGTCGGCGATCTCGATCAGCCGCTCCATTCTCGCAGCATCGCGCTTGGCATCATTAGTCGGCGTATAAAGGCCCACCAGCTCCCAGAACATCGACAGACTACTGATTGACAACCAACCCACCCAAACCAGCGCCGCGAACAATGGCAGACGCAGCGGCCAAGCCAGCTGACGATCACCCCGCGGCGCCATAGCGGCGAAGATCACCAGCATCGCCAGGAAGTAGTAATACCACAGTGGATACTCAAGCATGCTGTGCGTCAGGGTCACCGCCAAGCAGCCCAAGGCCAACACCCCTTCCAGGGTGGCGCGACGACCAAAGAACGGCCACAGCACCCAGACAAAGCCGCCGACGATCAGCAAAGTCGCCACGCCCCCCATCTCGGCCAGCAATTGCAGGATCAGGTTATGGGAGTTGGTAAACAAACCGCTGTTGAAACCGGATGCGGCAAATTGTGGCAGCGGCTGCAAACGCACACTCTCCGCGGCAAACTGCGACCAACCCACCCCCGTCAGCGGATGCGACTGGAAGCTCAGCCATGCTTTATGCATTTCAGCGAAGCGCCGCGACCCCATATCGTCGCCGTTAGCCGCCAAGCGGGCGAGACCGGAAGTGTTTTGCAAGTTTTCATGCGTCAGCCAGGAAATCAACTGATTGAACCAAGGCAGGGCGAACTGCATCGCCAACACTACCAGACAAGACAGCCACATCGCCCACAGCATCCGGCGTGATTCCGCACTGCCGATGCGCCAATGCCAGAGCGCCGCCAGCCCGGACAGGGCCACCAGGTACAACAGAATGGTGCGCGAACCCGCCCACCCCAGCATCAAAGCCAGGCCAAGCACGAGAATAGCCAAGCCCCAGCGTGGCAGCCGGTCAGCTGCATACAAGTACACCCCAGCCACCACCGACCACATCAAATAATGTGCGTATTGATTGCGTTGGCCGATATGACCAAAGATATTGCTGGTGGGGTGAGAGCCATCGTAGAACAAGCCCAGCTCCGCGGCGTAACCCGTCAGCTGAGCCACGCCTATCGCCGCCTGCACCAAGCCGCCAATGATCAAGGCCCAAGCCAACCAAACCGCAAACGGCCGCTCCCCCATTTCCTCGCGCAAAGACACGGTGACAGCCGCAAGCAAAGCGGCAGCCAGCCAGGCCAAGGCGGTGGCGTAATTCATCCCTGGGAACAGCGCATCCACCCAAAACGGCTGCCCTGCCCAGAGCAGCCCCATGCCCAGACACCACCAGGCGCTGCGCGGCATGCGCCGGAACAATCCCCCGCTGGGCAACAAGAAAACCGCCGCCGCCAGCAGCAGCCAGACCACATTGATTTCGCCAAACCACTGCGGCAACGGCACATAGTGAATGCGCGAGGCGAAAGGCAGGATGGCGATGAGGCATAGAGCCAGCATCGCCACGTATGTGGAAAATCTTTGAGCGCTCATATTACGGCTGTCGTTTGCTAGATGGAGGACGCAGGATACCGCAAGCACGCGCTCAAACAAACCGTATCCTGGCGGTCAAAACAGCGGTTTGCGTGTAACGGGGGCGGTCACGGTCATCACTGCAGCCAACTGCGCGGCCTCACTATGAGGAGGGTGTTGGGCGTATGCTTGAGCAGCAACCATAGCCAGCTGTCTCAGAGGGACAACTTGGGGACTATTTTGAGAGGCTAACATACCTACAAAACCATTCACATAGTCTGGATAATTAGCGATTGCCATCTTTAATGATTTATTCGCCCCCACCTCGTCGCCACCCAGAGCCCGCAATATCGCCAACTTGAGTAGCACATTAGGGTATGGACGGTAACGGGCCAGCATTTCAAAATGAGCAAGTTTTATATCCAGTTTTTCACTTGTAGGCACCATATAATTAGCCAATGCCATATCCACATCTCTTGCCCAGAATGGATTCCTTCCAATATTTGACAGACCCTCCAATCGAACAACATTATCTTTTTCATTTAATGACGGAGCACTATATTGAACAATCGTCCAAAAATAATTTAATCCCACTAGAAAATATAACAAAAAACCCACTCCAAATAAAAATGACAATCCTTTCACAAACCTAGGGCGAAGCGAAACACTCCACTCACCACCTTTCACCAAAGCACAAATCAAAATAAACATAATTAAAAAAGGCATATACCACATGGGATACTCAAACATGCTATGCACTAAAATCACCACAAAAACACAACACAACCAAAGACTTTCTTTATCCTTCTTCACCTTCTTCAACAATCTAAAAAACAGATGACATAAACCCAACGCTACAGGAACAGTCCCAAATAAACCGGTCTCAGCCAGCAACTGGAAAAACAGGTTATGACTATGAGTAAAAAGCGAGCTCTCTGGTTGTTTAGGCAAACCGGAAAACCATTCCATCTTTACCGTCTCTGCAGCAAACCCTCCCCATCCAACGCCAAACCATGGATGCCCCATAAAAACCAGCCACGCTTTTGTCCACTCAATCCGCCTCCGTGCCCCCAAGCCACCATCCATGATACGATCTGAGCCGCTAACAACATTAATAGGGAGGCCTACTTTACTTAGTAGCAGCATAATCTCGCTATTCAAAAGTTGAAAGCAAAACATCAATAGCGCCGCCCCCACTACAGCCCAAGCAAACGACTTTACCTCACTACGGCCTTTTCCATAATCCGCCAAGCTTCGATACCAGTACCACACCAACATCAAGGTCAACAACATATAAGCCAAGGGCAAACGAGCTCCAGACCAAGAAATTGCCAAAATCACTGGCAGCAAAAAAAGTAAAACGAATCTGTATCGCATGCGACCTATCGCATACAAATAACAAGCTGACAGAACCCCCCAAAAAAGGAAATGCGCATACTGATTCCGCTGCGCAACATTTCCAACCACCTCTAAAGAGCTTGGACTATAAACAATAAACCCATAAAAATACTGCCCCATCCTTAACGCCTGAAAAATACCAACAAAAGATTGCAGCAGCGCGAATACAACAACAACCTTAGCTAGCACCTCAATCAAAGAATTAATATCAGACGACTTCAAACAGCTCCGCAGCAACACAACAAACAAAACCAAACCAACAAAAACAATAGCAAGCTGACTATAGAAAACTGATTGCAACATCACTATAGCAACAACTAACAAAACCAATTCAAGCCAGGAAACGTATACTTTTTCCAATTTTAAAAAACATAAGCAGAGCATGGCCAAACCAAGCAATGCAAATGCAGAAGCATCTGACACCCAATCAGGCAGTGGCGCATAACGCAACCAGCTCATGAACGGTAAAGAGATCGCCAATGCTGTCAAAAAAAATGAAAGCAATTTTATGTTTTTATCCATAGCAAAAAGGGTGCCGAATGGCACCCCCCCTTTGATGCAAGTTTTTTTAGTATCAGTTGCCGGCACGGCAGTTAGCTGGAAGCCATTGAGGGCTAAGTGCACTAGTACCGGAAGCTCCGCACGTCCAAGTAATCGAACCACCTGATGCAACAGGGGTCAGTGTCAATTGATTCTTATTAGCATCAATCAATGTGGTGCTATAGGTAACCGTAATTACACCGCTCGTACCAACTTGCACATTGGTTACCGAGTTACCACTGATCGTTGCCTGCAGACCAGCAGATGTATTAGATCCCGGAAAAGAGCCATTTGAGGCATAAAATTCAGCAACTGCTGTTTTTGCTGCAGAAGCCAAACTTAAGCCTTCTGAAACCCTGGCCCGCTTTGTGTAATCCTGATACGCGGGAATGGCAATTGCGGCCAGAATACCAATGATAGCTACCACTATCATCAGTTCGATAAGAGTAAAACCTTGTTGGGATTTTTGCATTACATGCTCCATTTAATGACAAGACGAAGGCACATATTGAGCATAAGCCGCACCGGTTGAGCACGACCAAGCAACAGTACCACCACTAGCTACAGGGGTAAAGATCACAGTCAGGCCTGAGACCACACTGCTATTAAACAACACAGTCACAGTGCTCACTCCACTACTGATTCCAACCTGCACATTACTGACATAATTTCCTGCCAAAGTATTCGGCAAACCCGCGCTAGCATTAGTGCTTGGCCAAGTATTGCCAGCCAGATAGTATTCTGAGACCGAGGTTTTGGCCTGATCCGCATAGGTCAAGCCTTCCGCCACTTTGGCTCGAATCACATAGTTCTGGTACGCTGGGATCGCAATCGCAGCCAAAATGCCGATAATAGCGACAACAATCATTAGTTCAATCAAAGTAAAACCAGCCTCCTTCCTCATCACTCGACTCCAGGGCTTGTTTTATAGAGAGCGGTTCATGCAGAAAGTATGCCAGCCCCTTCCCCACTCTCTTTCCTACTAATTCCGCTAGCCATAAATAGCGCAGCAGGTAGGAATGTGACGTTTTTGGGCAGTCCGCAGCCTTCTCCCTCCCTGTGATAGCATCAAACTCTTGATTTGAATACATAGAACAGAGATGAGCGATAACCAAACCTGGCTGCAGCGCAGCTTCAACACCGTATGGCACCCTTGTACACAGATGAAGCGTCACGAGGCTTTGCCCATCGTCCCTATCGCCAGCGCGGACGGCGTATGGTTGAGCGACTTCGACGGCAAGCGCTATCTGGACGGGGTCAGTTCCTGGTGGGTCAATTTATTTGGCCATGGTCATCCGCGTATCAAGCAGGCGATCAAGAATCAGCTCGACACGCTGGAGCACGTGATGCTGGCTGGTTTTACGCATCAGCCCGTAGTGGAGTTGTCGGAGCGTCTGGCCAAGCTCAGCGGCTTGGCCCATGTGTTTTATGGATCCGACGGCGCGAGCGCCACGGAAATTGCGCTCAAGATGAGCTTTCACTATTGGCGCAACCAAGGGCAAGCGGGCAAAACCCGCTTTATCAGCCTGGAAAACAGTTATCACGGTGAAACCGTGGGCGCCCTGGCCGTCACCGATGTTCCCTTGTTTTCCAGCACCTACGCCGGCTTGCTGAGGCCAGGCCTGCGCGCACCGTCACCTGATGCCCGCCGCGCACTGCCTGGCGAAAGCGCTGCTGATGTAGCACACAGAGCGGCCCAGGCGCTGGAAAACCAGCTCTCCAAGCATGCGGGAGAAGTCGCCGCGGTCATCGTGGAGCCATTGGTGCAAGGCGCGGCCGGGATGGCGATGTACGACCCGTTCTATCTGAGCGAGCTACGCCGACTGTGCGACCAATACCAAGTACACTTGATCGCGGATGAAATCGCCGTCGGCTTTGGCCGGACCGGCAGCCTGTTCGCCTACCAGCAAGCCGACATCATGCCGGACTTCCTCTGTCTGTCCAAAGGCATCACCGGCGGTTTCCTGCCGCTTTCCTGCGTGTTGACCAGCAGCCCGATTTATCAGGCCTTCTACCACGATGATGTCACTCGCGGTTTCTTGCATTCACACAGCTATACCGGCAATGCGCTGGCATGCGCCGCGGCGCTGTCGGTTCTGGATATCTTCGCGGAGGAGGATGTCCTGGCGGTTAATGCCGCTAAAGCCCAGCGTTTCAATACGATGATGGCGGGCTTGCAAGCTCGCCCGGACGTCAGGAACTTCCGCCACAAGGGCATGATCTGGGCTTTCGAAGTCGACACTTCCCGCGCCGACTTCGCCCAAGCCTGTTTTGCCGCGATGCTGCGCCGTAGTTGCCTGTTGCGCCCCATCGGCAACACCGTGTATTTCATGCCCCCCTATACGATCACCGAGGAGGAGATGGCCTTTCTGATCGCCGCCACCGAAGCCACTCTGGAGGAACTGGCGCGCGCATCCAACACCGCCGACGGCCAAAGCATCGCTTTGCCGTGATCCGCCTTGCCATGGCGGGGTGAGTGCCCATAGCATGGAAACGGCACAATTTACATTGTGAATCGCCTTGCATGCCGCCGCCCACCCTGCCAGAACAAACTATGGATCCTCTGCTGATAAATACTCAACCGGATAGTGTAGCGGCATGGCTGGAGCGGCTGCCTTTCACCGATCTGCCCGAATGCGGACGCTTATTGAGCCAGTCCATGCAAAACCTGTCCCGAGTTCCACTGGACAGCCATTTGCGCCACAAGCTCCTGAAGTTGTACCTGAAAGCGGTGGATCGCTATTACCCGCTGCTGGAAAACGAGATTCGCCAACACGACAGTTTAGGGACGCCAAAGGTACGCCAGCTGGCCTTGCTGAGCGTCGAGCTGTTCGCTCTGATTTTCATCACTTTCAAACAGACTCTGCACGACCGCCTTGCCAAACGCGGTCTGCTTGATCGCGAGCACCCTAAAATCGAGCTGATGGCCTACACCATGATGGCGGCGCGCCAGCTACTGAGCATCAGCCAGCAATGCTATAGTCCGATCACCCCGGACTTTTGGTACGACTGCCACCAGTTGCATGTCTTCGCCAGCGGCCACGGCTGGCAAGACAAAGGCCTGGCCAACGATGACTCCATCCATACCATCTACTTGCAGATTCTATTGATGGGGCTGACCCCCAGTAACCGCCTCGCCCCCACCGAGCAAGCCTTATCGCGACAGCTGATCTTCGATCTAGCAGCCAAGGCCCAACTGATTCCGGTGGAGGCCTTGACCCAGCCAGTGCATGGCTATCTGGTGGATCAACAAATCGACTCTCCGCCGCGCTTTCTGCCGATTTCCGCAAGCAAATTGGGCCCCGGCTGCTTTCTGCTAGATCTGGAGCCGCTCAGAGACATCCTGGAGAAAAGCCGAGAAGCACTGCAAAAAGCGCAGAACAATCGCCAGCAAGGCCTGATGGTAGACGAATTGCAGTTGCTATCCTTGCTGGTGGAAGAATGGCATCAACCCAAACGTCGCCGTCATCCGCGGCTCAAGACTCAAACCATCATCGAAATCGTCGCGGCACTGCCTGGCATCTGGTTCCACCGCAACGATCTGAGCTGGCAGTTGCCCGGCATCTCCACGGAAGAGGACACGCCTCGCCACCGGCCGCCGCCGCCGCCCTGCTTGCTGGCCATATCCAATCAGAGCGATACCGGCTTGCTACTGCACGGCCAACCGCGGGATCAATCCCTACGAGCAGGGGAACTGCTGCTGGTCACCCCGCCAAATCAGCCGGAGAACGCTAAGCTCGGCATCGCCCGCTGGGTTGCGCTTCGCGCGGATGGACGGGAAATCGAATGCGGGGTGGAGTTTATCGGCGGGCCGCCCCAGCCCGCGCTGGCCATGCCCAGCATTACGCATCCCGGCGATCACTTTCAGTTCGCCTTGCTGCTGGCCACGCCAGCGGGAATGCCCAGACTGCTGTTGATGGCTGGACGCCCGTATAGCCAGTTACGCGAATTCCGCCTACATGATGGCGAAGGGGAAAGCCTGATCCGGGTATCGCGTTTACACACGCAGACTCCGCTTTTCCAAATCATGGAATACCGCGATAGCGAGCATTTCTGACTCAGATCAAGCTTTTATCTTGCCGCGGACCCTGCCGAATTGCGCGGTCCACATCAAAGCCCGTGTAATCAACAGGCTGCCGACACCATGATGGCGCCGCTTTGCCGCCATCGGATCTCCGCCCCGCCGGAGACGGTCCGACATGCTCTTTTTCGGGTAAACTCCCCCGCATCTATCGTTTTGACTCATGGAGTTTTGGATGCGCTCGGTTATTCACGCCGCGGACCGGATTGTGGTCAAAGTCGGCTCCAGTCTCGTCACCAATGACGGCAAGGGCCTGGATATGGCGGCGCTCAATCGCTGGGCGGCGGAAATCGCCGAATTGAAACGGCGCGGCAAACAGGTGGTGCTGGTTTCCAGCGGCGCGATTGCCGAAGGCTGCCAACGACTGGGCTGGACCGTGCGCCCCAAGGGCGTGCATGAATTGCAGGCCGCCGCCGCAGTGGGCCAGATGGGCCTGTGCCAGGCGTATGAAACCGCCTTTCGCGGCTTTGGCTTGCAGACCGCGCAAATCCTGCTGACCCACGAGGACTTGGCTGACCGCACCCGCTATCTGAACGCCCGCTCCACGTTGACGAGCCTGTTGAACCTGAACGCGGTGCCCATCATCAATGAAAACGACACCGTGGTCACCGATGAAATTCGCTTCGGCGACAACGACACCCTGGGCGCGCTGGTCACCAATCTGATCGAGGCCGACGCGCTGATCATTCTCACTGATCAGCAAGGCCTGTACAGCGCGGACCCTCGCAAACACCCCGACGCGGGATTCATCCATGAAGCCATTGCCGGCGAGCCACGTTTGGAAGAAATGGCCGGCGGCGCCGGCTCCAGCGTGGGCACCGGCGGCATGATCACCAAGATTCTCGCCGCCAAGCGCGCGGCGCGCAGCGGCGCGGCCACGGTGATCGCCTGCGGCCGCGAGCATCAGGTGCTGCCGCGCTTGGCGGACGGCGAGGGCATCGGCACCCAGTTGCTGCCGCCCACCAACCGCATGGCGGCGCGCAAGCAATGGTTGGCCGATCATTTGAAATTATCCGGACGCCTGGTTCTGGACGCCGGCGCGGCGCAGGCGGTGCGGGAGCGCGGCACCAGTTTGTTGCCCATCGGCGTTTGCGCGGTGGAAGGCGATTTTCTCCGCGGCGAGGCGGTGGCCTGCGTCGATCAAGAAGGCAAGGAAGTCGCGCGCGGCCTGGTCAACTACAGCTCCAGCGAAGCGCGCACCATCATGCAGAAGCCCACCCGGGAGATTGAAGCCGCACTCGGCTATATGATCGAACCGGAACTGATCCATCGCGACAATATGGTCGCTTTATAACGAATGCGGCAGCGCCTCGACGCCTCCGCTACGTCTTCGTTTTTCCATTCCATTCTTTGAACTAAAGGATTCACGCGTATGAAAAAGCTGGCCCTTTCGGCGCTTCTGGCTCTGACCTGGGGCTCGGCAATGGCCGAGGACGTACTCCATATCTATAACTGGAACAACGCCTTATCCGCAGACACCGCCAAGCGTTTTGAACAATCGTGCAAATGCCGGCTGGTGCAGGACTATTACGGGGACAACGAGGAGATGCTGGCCAAGCTGGCCGCCGGCGCCAAAGGCTACGATATGGTCTTCCCCACCGCCTTCGCCGTCAGCACTCTGATCAAGCAAGGCAAAACCCAGCCGCTGAACAAGGCGCAGTTGCCCAACTGGAAGAACCTCAATTCAGGCTACCTGAAGCTGAACGCGCCGTTCGATGCCGGCAACAAGGTGGCAGCGCCCACCGTGGTGTCGCTGACCTTGCTCGGCTACAACGAAACCCAGTTGCAAAAAGCCGGCGTGTTGCCGCAGGCCAACAGCTGGGCCTTGATCTTCGACCCGGCGGTGCTGGCAAAAATCAAGGGCCGGGTCACCGTACTGGACTCGCAGCGCGAGCTGATGTCCGCCGCCCTGCTCTACCTGGGCAAGGATGCCAATTCCACCCATCCCGCCGATTGGAAAGCCGCTGCCGAAGTGATCCGCAAGGCCAAGCCCTACTGGGCCGCCTTCAACAACCAGAGCTACATCAAGGAACTGACCGTAGGCAATATCTGGGTGGCCCACGGCTATTCCAACGATTTGTTCCAAGCGCAACAGGACGCGCAGCACGCCAAACGACCGTTCAAACTGGGCTACCAGCCACAGAAGGAAGGCAATATCCTGGCGGTGGACAATATGGTGATTCTGAAGGATGCTCCGCGGCCGGACCTAGCCCACCGCTTCATCAACTTCATGCTGGATGGCAAGAACGCCGCCGAAATCTCCAACCAGATCGGCGCGACCAACCCGGTCAAAGCGGCCGAAGCTTTCTTCAAACCGCAGATCAAGGCCAATCCGGTGATCATGCTGAAGCCGGCCAAGGGCAAGTACGTGGCGCTGAAAGATCTGGACGTGAAATCCCGCCGCGATTTGAACCGCCTGTGGTCGCAGATCAAGATCGGCCGCTGAGCCAGGCCCCGTTTCAACGAAAAATCCCGACCATGGTCGGGATTTTTTCATTCTTCGGGAGGCCGCTCGCCTTTACGCATCTCCACCGCCTTCATGATCACATAGGCCAGCATTGCGCACAGGAAGAACAACAACATAACCCAAGCAATCGAGCGCAGCGTATCGATGAAAGTGTTGAACAACTCCAGCAACCATCGTTCGCCGGTCAGCTCCATCACGGTGCTGCCCTTGCCCGCGGTCGGCGGCAAGTACTTCTCCAGCGACCACTGCCGCACCCCGCCGGAAACGCCGGTGACCACGATGGCGAAGAAGATGTACTTGCGCCAGGCGTCCGTCAAATCACGCCCCAGGACCCGCGCTAGAATCTTGTTGACCGCCGGATCGAAAAACCGCGCGGTGAATATCGAAGTGGCGATCGCCACCGCCAAGGTCAGGCCGAACAAAGCGTAAAACATAATCATCCCCCGCCGCAGCGGAATGCGTGAAAGTCAGAATTGTACGCCTGCGCGCCGGCGCAGGCGATCAGCGGATGGCCATGCGGATGCTCGCAAGCGACAAGGCCGGGGCTCTGCGCGTCAATCTCTCAACGGCAAACCAAAGTGCTGATAAGCCAGCGCCGTCGCCATCCGACCGCGCGGGGTGCGCTGCAGATAGCCTTGCTGGATCAGGAAGGGTTCGATCACGTCCTCGATGGTGTCGGTGGACTCGCCGATGGCTGCCGCGACGTTGTCCAAGCCCACCGGCCCGCCGGAAAACTTCTCCAAAATGGCTTGCAGCAGCTTGCGGTCCATCACGTCCAGGCCGGCCGGGTCCACGTCCAGCATCGCCAGCGCGGCGTCCGCCACCTGGGAGCTGACCACGCCGTCGGCCCGGACTTCGGCGTAATCACGCACCCGGCGCAGCAGCCGGTTGGCGATGCGCGGCGTGCCGCGGCTGCGGCGCGCCACTTCAAACGCGCCGTCGTCGGCCAGTTTGACGTTCAACAAGCCAGCGGAACGGTTGACGATGCGGGTCAGTTCCTCCGCGTTGTAAAACTCCAGCCGCGCGACGATGCCAAAGCGGTCGCGCAGCGGATTGGTGAGCATGCCGGCACGAGTGGTGGCGCCCACCAGAGTAAACGGCGGCAGATCGATCTTGACTGAACGCGCCGCCGGCCCCTCGCCTATCATGATGTCGATCTGATAATCCTCCAAGGCCGGGTAAAGGATTTCCTCCACCACGGGGCTCAGCCGGTGAATCTCATCGATGAACAGCACATCGTGCGGTTCCAGATTAGTCAGCAGCGCGGCCAAATCCCCGGCCCGCTCCAACACGGGTCCGGAGGTCTGCCGCAGATTGACGCCCATTTCGCGGGCCACGATATGCGCCAAGGTAGTCTTGCCCAGCCCAGGCGGGCCGAACAGCAGCACGTGGTCCAGCGCTTCGCTGCGGCGCTTGGCCGCCTCGATGAAGATTTCCAGCTGTTCGCGCGCCTTTTTCTGGCCAACGTACTCGTCCAACAGTTTGGGCCGTAAAGCGCGCTCCAGCGCCTCCTCCTGGGTGGACAGGCTTTGCTGGGTGACGATGCGGGGCTCGGGCGCGCCGCCGTACAGGTTGTCGGTTTCAATCATGGTGTCAGCCGCCGGCCAAAAAAACGAATGTCCAATCTTACCACCGCGCTATAATCGCCGCTGGCCCGCCCATCGCGGCGAGCCAACGCAACGTCTTCAGGGCGGGGTGCAATTCCCCACCGGCGGTATGATCGCAAGATCGAGCCCGCGAGCGCTTCCGCTTCCCGGCGGAAGGTCAGCAGATCTGGTGACAGGCCAGAGCCGACGGTAATAGTCCGGATGAGAGAAGACGACATAGCCGCCTGCCGCGCTACGCGCGCCCGCGGCGTGTTCGCTGCGCGCCTGCGCGCGCGGGTTGGCTTGCGCCGGCCCTTTCACGCCCTGGAACCTGTTTCTCAAACGACCCGAGGACCGTTTCCATGAGTATCGCCACACATCCCGACACCTTGTCCCAACGCGTCGAAACGGCGCTGAACACCTTGCGCCGCGGCTTGCCGGTCATCGTTCCGGACGACCACGACCGCGAAGACGAAGCCGACCTGATTCTAGCCGCCGATACGCTAAGCGAAACCGAAATGGCGCGTCTGATCCGCGATTGCAGCGGCATCGTCTGTCTGTGCCTGACCGCCGAGCACGCCGCACGGCTGCAATTGCCTCCGATGACCCAACGCAACGGCAGCCGCTACGGCACCGCCTTCACCGTCAGCATCGAAGCCGCGCAGGGCGTATCCACCGGCGTATCCGCCGCCGACCGGGTGCGTACTATTCAGGCAGCCGTCCACCCGCAAGCGCAGGCAGGGGACGTGGTCAGTCCCGGCCATGTCTTTCCGCTGGTGGCTGCAGAAGGCGGCGTGCAGAGCCGCCGCGGCCACACCGAGGCCGCTGTGGAGCTGGCGCGGCTGGCCGGCTTCCAACCCGCCGGCGTGTTGTGCGAGCTGATGAACCCGGACGGCAGCATGATGCGCGGCCCGCAAATCGCGGATTACGCGCGGCGGCACGCGCTGCCCATTTTGAGCGTGGCTGAGCTGGCCGAATGGATTTCCACACAGAACTTAGCCGCCTCCCCGCTGTCTGCTTGATCTTTGCCCTTAGCCGCGGGCTAACGCCCGCGGCGACGCCGCCGACCCCATCATGCTTCGTTTCATTTCTTTCCGCAGCCTGCTGCTGGCCAGCTTTCTGATCGTCGCCGTCGTGCCCTCGGCTGTGCTGATCCAGCTGCGCAACGAGTTGGGACACGCCGCCTCCACGCTGCGCTCGCATCAGGAACAAGCCAAGGAATGGCTGGACGCCAACCGCGTATCGCGCGAACAATCCATTCAATTCGAACGCGCCACCCGCCAGGCCCAGATCCTGAAAGACCGCGCGCTGGCCAAAACCGCCGCCGGCGCCTGGCAGGAGATCGAACTGGCGCAACGCAAGTTGCAACGCGGCGACGACGACGAGTTGACGCTAAGCGCCCGGGCCATTCTGGCGATCCAGCCGCAGCTCCAGGCCCTGCCCGCGCCCGCAGGCGCGCAACGCGACCGTTTGTTCCGCCAGCTGGACCTGCACCTGACGGCGCAGGGCCAGTTGATCAACCGCCAACTGGAACAGAGCCAGCGTCAATGGCAGGATTCGATCACCGAGATGCGCCGCACCGCCGACCGTCTGGCCTGGTTGTCGCTAGCCTCCGCGCTGGCGCTGGCGCTGGCGATGACCTTGTTGATCAGTTGGCCGCTACGCAAGCTGCAAGCCAAGATCGCGCGGATGAGCGATGGCGCGCGGCTGCAGGACTGGCGCCAGTCCGGCCCCGCCGACCTGCAGCGACTGGCCCGCGAGCTGGCCCAACTGGACCGCCGGCTGGCGGCGCTGGAAGAACAGAAAGGCCGTTTCTTCCGTCAGGCCTCTCATGAGCTGAAAACCCCGCTGGCCGCCATCCATGAGGCCGCCGCGCTATTGCGTGAAGAAGTGATAGGACGGCTATCCGCCCAACAGCAGGAAATCGTGGCCATCCTGCAAAACAATGCGCAGACCCTGCGCCAACGCGTGGAAGCCTTATTGCGCTATGATGCCGGCCAATGGCTGTCCGAGACGCTAACCGTGGAAACCTTCGATCTGCCGGCGCTGATTACGGAACGGTTGCAGGTCTGTCGTCCTCTGCTGCAAGCCAAACGTCTCGCCGCCGAAGTCCAGGGCGACGCGGAGCGGGTCAACGGCGACCGCTCTAAAGTAGAGACCATTCTGGACAACCTATTAATCAACGCCATTCGCCACAGCCCCGCCGGCAGCGCCTTGAACATCCGCCACGGCCGCGATGGCGGCGGCGTCTGGCTGGAAATCAGCGATCAAGGCCCCGGCGTGCCGGAAGCCTATCGAGAAAAGATTTTCGAGCCGTTCTGGAGCGGTTCGCCGCCGCCGGACGAATTGCCCGGCACCGGGCTGGGCCTGGCGATGGCGCGCGGTTTCGCCCAATTGATGCGAGGCGAACTAACGCTGGAACCCACGCCCCAGAACGGCGCCTGCTTCCGCCTTCAGTGGCCGGAACCGGAGAACAAGACATGAAGACACTTTGCCTTTTGACCCTCAACACACGACGGCTGCTCTGGCTTTGCAGCCTGCTGGTCCTGAGCGCCTGCGCTCATCAGCGTCAGCCGGCCGCCGCGCCGGCCGCGCCCATCATCCGTTGTCCGGACGCCAATCAAGTCCTGCTGCTGCTGAACCAGACGCGGGAAATCCAGGCCCTGTCCCTGACCGGACGGGAAAGCTGCGGCAGCAGCCGCTTGCTGTCTCTGCTCCAACAAGCGCAAACGGCGGAGAACCGCGCCGATACGCAAAAAATACTGACTCAGTTGGAGAGCCTGCTCGCCAAGGCCGACAACCTGGACCCGGCCAGCCTAGGTCTTGCGCGGCTGCAGCTCCAACAGTTTCAAGAACGGCGCAAGCTGGCGGAAGCGCTGGAGCGGCAACAGGCGCAGAACCGCGACCTGCAGAAACGCTACGACGATCTAAGCGGCAAGCTCAACGCCCTGCGCGAAGTCGAACGCGAACTCCAGCTGAAGCCCAGCAAAACCAAAGGAGGCCAGCCATGAGCGCCATCGCCCGCATCGTCTTGGTCGACGACGATCCCGACCTATTGCGCTTGCTCGGACTGCGGCTCGGCGCCGCCGGCTACGAGGTTGAGGCGCTAAACAGCGCCGAGGCGGCGCTAAACGCGCTAGCGGCTCGCCGCGCCGACTTATTGCTGACGGACTGGCGCCTGCCCGGCATGGACGGCTTGGAGCTATTTGAACAAGTCCGCCAGCGCTACCCTGCGATGCCGGTGATTTTACTGACCGCCCACGGCACGGTGCCGGACGCAGTGGAGGCTGTCAGCCGCGGCGTGTTCGGCTACTTGGTCAAACCCTTCGACGGCAAGGCGCTGCTGGACAAGGTGGCCCAGGGCTTGTCGCTGGCGGGCCCTGGCCGCCCCGTCGACCAAGCCGCGGCCGACTGGCGCTCTGGTCTGGTCAGCCGCAGCCCGGCGATGGAGGAACTGCTGGCCGAGGCCCGCATGGTCGCAGCCACCGGCGCCAGCGTGCTCCTGCGCGGCGAAAGCGGCACCGGCAAGGAAGTGCTGGCCAAAGCCATTCACCTGGCCAGCCCGCGTGCGGGCCAAGCTTTCATCGCGGTCAACTGTGGAGCGATTCCGGACAATCTGCTGGAAAGCGAGCTGTTCGGTCATGAAAAAGGCTCGTTCACCGGCGCCAACGCGCGTCAGACCGGCCTGATCCAACAGGCGGACGGCGGCACCCTATTCCTGGACGAGATCGGCGACATGCCGCCGCCTCTGCAGGTCAAATTGCTGCGCGTGCTGCAGGAACGCGAAGTGCGTCCGGTCGGCGCGACCCGGGCGACCCCGGTGGATATCCGTCTGGTATCGGCCACGCATCGCGAGTTGGAAGCGCTGATCCAGGAAGGCAGCTTCCGAGAGGACTTGTTCTACCGCCTGAACGTGGTGTCGCTGCGCCTGCCGCCACTGGCCGAACGCCGCGAAGACATCCCTCTGCTGGCAGCTCATTTCCTGGAAAAAATCGCCACCCGCTATCAGAAAGCCGTCAGCGGTTTCGCCGCCGACGCGCTGGAATACCTGAGCGCCGCGCCTTGGCCGGGCAATATCCGGCAATTGGCCAATGTGGTAGAACAATGCTGCGTGCTGACCACCGGCTCTCTGGTGACGCTGGCGCAAGTACAGAAAGCCGTCGCCAGCGAAGAAAGCGCGATCCCAACGCTGGCGGAAGCCAAGCGACAATTTGAACGCGACTACCTGGAACGCTTGCTGCGGCTGACCGGAGGCAATGTCAGCGACGCCGCGCGACTGGCTGACCGCAACCGCACCGAGTTTTATCGCTTGCTGCAAAAACACGAACTGACGCCCGCCGCCTTCAAGCTGGAATAAGCGTGGCGACGCGACAGGCGTGATATAAAATGAAGCGCCGCCAACGCCTGTCGCCAATCGGCGACAGGTAAAATCACAGCGAAATCAAAGCCCTACCCTTTTCCCCCTCCACCCTGTCGCCAAACAGCGACAGAATAGCCGCATCCTGCAAGCCAACTCCAGCCACAAAAAACACAAGCCCCTGAAAAATAATAAGAAATCAAAGCTGGCACGCCTTTTGCCATAGGGAGAGCGCAAATGATCGAAGCGCGACAGACTCAAGCGCAAGCGATGTGACTCACTCTCTCAAAAAGGTTAATCCCATGAAGAAATCCACTCTTGCCATTGCTCTGATGACTTCCCTGTTCACCGGCGCCAGCTGGGCGGCTCAAGACGCCAGCGCTCCGGCCGAGCAAGCCCAGCGCGCTACCGCAGCCAAAGGCGACGCCAGCGCCCCGGCCGAGCAAGCCCAACGCGCCACCGCAGCCAAAGGCGACGCCAGCGCTCCGGCCGAGCAAGCCCAACGCGCCACCGCAGCCAAAGGCGACGCCAGCGCTCCGGCCGAGCAAGCACAGCGCGCTACCGCAGCCAAAGGCGACGCCAGCGCCCCGGCCGAGCAAGCCCAACGCGCCACCGCAGCCAAAGGCGACGCCAGCGCCCCGGCCGAGCAAGCCCAGCGCGCCACCGCAGCCAAAGGCGACGCCAGCGCTGCTGAAGCGTTTATCGCCGAAGCTACGCCAAGCGCAGCCACCGGTCTGAACCAGGCGGTTCAGGAAGCCGTCGCCAAAGCCGCGGCTCAGGTTGGCGCCAATATCCAGACCAGTGTGAAAGCAGGCGAAGTCACCCTGAATGGCACCGCGCCTAGCGAAGAAGCGCTGCGCCGCGTAGCTGAAGAAGCCTCCCGCGTGCCGGGCGTGACCTCGGTGCGCACCAACGTCACTCTCAAAGCCGCTGGCTAATTCCGCTTTCATTCATCGGCGCGCAACCCGCCTGGCTCGCTTGCCCTGACCTGTCGCGCCGATACTCGCTTTACCCGGAGTCGTCCCAAGGAACACACGCATGTGTGCCCGCCTCCATTCGCCGCCCTTCTGGGCGGCTTTTTTTATGCGAGGCCAACGCACACCGCGGTCCCTCTTAGAGCCACTAGCAAAACCTCGCAGTCCACCTGAGCCAAGGCGTGCCGACGCAGGCAGTACCAGTCGTACGACAAGGAGGCGCAACGCAGGATCAGGGGTTTTGTTCGCGGGTCTTAAACCTGTTCAAAGTCTGCTGCGCTTCGGCGATACGGCGTTAAAAACAAGCTCAAAATGCTCATGTACCACGTGTACATTCCGCTTTTTCGCTCGTTTTCGCCTTGTCTCGCTCTTGCTCGCAAGATCGTAAACAGGTTCTTAAAACTTCATCAGACTCTTCAAGGCAAGACGCACGCCCTCGCTCACCGTCACGTCAGCCGGCAAGCCCTTGGTGGCGGCGGCAGCCTCCTTCTCGTTGTACCCCAGCGCCAACAAGGCGTTGACGATGTCGCCCTTCTCATCCGGCGTGGCGGCGAAAGCCAGGCCTCCCGGGGCGGTCAGATTGCTGCCGGTGGCCAATTTGCCGCGCAACTCCAGCACCAGGCGTTCCGCGGTTTTCTTGCCGATGCCCGGCACCGCGGACAGGCGTTTGATATCCTCGCTGGCCACCGCCACCGCCAAGTCGTCGGTAGTCATGCCGGAGAGGATCGCCAGGGCGATCTTGGCGCCGATGCCGGTTACCTTCACCAATTGCCGGAAGGTCTGTCTATCCTCCTTGCTGGCGAAGCCGAACAGCAGGTGGGCGTCTTCTCTTACCACCAGGTGGGTGAACAGCGTGGTTTTTTGACCCAGAGCCGGCAGTTGGTAAAAAGTGGTCATCGGCACATCGATTTCATAGCCGACTCCGTTGACGTCCAGCACCACTTGCGGAGGGAGTTTTTCGATGAGGTTGCCGCTCAGGCGTCCAATCATGTTCGGGTTCTTTCTTCAAGCGATTACAGGCACGCCGGCTACACCAGCCGGCCGCCTCGAATTTTCAGGCCGCTTTGCGCCAGCTGGCCTAAGGCTCCGGCGCTGAGGTTGGCGTGCGCCAAGGCCACCGCCAACGCATCGGCGGCATCGGCCTGGGGCGTGCCGGACAAATTCAGCATACGCACCACCATGTGTTGCACCTGCTCCTTGGCGGCCTTGCCGTGACCTGCGACGGACTGCTTGACCTGCAGCGCGGTATATTCCGCCACCGGCAAATCCCTCAACACCAGCGCAGTAATGCAGGCGCCGCGCGCTTGACCCAACATCAGCGTGGCAGCGGGATTAACGTTGACGAACACTTGCTCTACCGCCGCCGCCTGCGGCCGGTAGGTATCGATCACGCCGAACAAGCCGTCGACGATCACGCGTATGCGTTCACTCAAGGGCGCGCCCTGCGGCGTGCGGATGCAGCCGGAGGCCACATAATGGCGCTGCTGCCCCAGCAAATCGATCACCCCGAAGCCGGTAATGCGACTGCCGGGATCGATGCCGAGAATACGACGCGCGCCGGGAAGAGACGAAGCCGACATTTCCTCAGCCCGGACCGGCGCGCAATTGCGCATCCAACTGCTGCAATTGCTGCGGCGTGCCTACATTGTGCCAGACGCCGTTGAAGTACTCGCCGCTGGCCCGCCCCGCCGCGATCGCGGCATCGTAGAACGGGCGCATCGGCGCGAAACGGCCCGCGGGAAGCCCGGCAAACATACGGGTATCGTAAAGACCGATGCTGGAGAAAGTCAGTTTGCGCTCGCCGTCGGCTCGCAAGCCCCCATCCGGTGCCAGCGCGAAATCGCCACCGGCGTGGAAGTCCGGATTATCGGTCATCACCAGGTACATTCCCGGCTCTTCCCGCCGCTCCAGCGCGTCCAGCCGCGGCAGCAGGCAGGCATAGTCATAATCGGTGTAGATGTCCGCCGCCACGCACAGAAAGGCGCGCTCTCTGCCTTCTCGCAATAGGGGCAAGGCTTTGGCGATGCCACCGGCGGTCTCTAATGGCTTGCCCTCGGCGGAGTAAGCGATACGTGCGCCAAAGCGGCCGCCGTCACCCAGTGCCCGTTCAATCTGCGCCCCAAGCCAGGCGTGATTGATCACGATATCGGCGAAACCCGCAGCCACCAGGCGTTCGATCTGCCAAACAATCAAGGGCTTGCCGCCCACGGCCAACAAGGGCTTCGGCGCATGGTCGGTCAGCGGCCGCATTCGCTCGCCGCGGCCGGCGGCCAGAATCATGGCTTTAGGCATGCTCACCCCTTGTAACTCATTACCGGATAGGCCGACTGCAGTTCTTCGTCGGTCTGATCCTTGCCCACCAACTGCAGCAGCAATTGATAGAACGGCGCCAGTTCCTGGTAACGACGAGTGGTGCGTTTCAGATATTTGATGAAACGCGGAATCTCCTCGCGATACTTGTCCTTGCCGTCTCGATGGAACAAACGCGAGAAGATGCCAGCCACTTTCAAGTGGCGCTGCACCCCCATCCACTCGAAATCACGATAGAAAACATCGAACTCCGCCGGCACCGGCAGGCTGGCGGCGCGCGCCTTTTCCCAATAGCGGATCGCGATATCGAGCACAAAAGGCTCTTCCCATTCTATAAAGGCGTCGCGCAACAGGCTGACGATGTCATAGCTCACAGGGCCGTACACCGCGTCTTGGAAATCCAACACCCCGGGCTTCCCTGGGGTCAGCATCAGATTGCGCACAATGAAATCCCGATGCACAAACACCTTGGATTGGGCCAGCAACACCGGCAGCAAGGCCTTGACCCCAGCGTCCCACAACTGACGCTGGGCAACATTCAACGGTCGTCCCAATTCTTTGGCACAGAACCATTCCGGAAACAGATTCAACTCGCACGTCAGCAGCACTTCGTCGTATTCCGGCAACACCCCCGGCTGGCTAGCGGATTGAATCTCCACCAAGGTATCCAGCGCCTCCAGCAGCAGATGGCGCTGCACCTGCTCGCGCCCATCATGCTCCAAGGCCGCCAGATAGGTCACCCGGCCCAAGTCCTCCAGCAATAACAGACCTTGTTCGCGATCACGGGCCAGCAGCTTGGGAACATTAACCATGGCGAAAACATCGCGCACTTGCACATAGGCGTCGGTGCTCATTTTTTCCGGCGGCGCATCCATCACGATGCAACTCGCGCCATCCGGCCAGGTCGCACGAAAGTAGCGCCGGAAGTCGGCATCCGCGGCGGCGAATTCGAGCCCGATGTCCTGCCCCGGGTACAAATCCGCCAGCCATTTTTTGATGAGTTCCTGTCTATGCATGTCGCTTCGTCTTGGTGCTGATAGAATTGGCTGATTTTATACTGCCCCGCCGCCCCTTAGATATGGCTTTGTGCATGCCCAGAATCAAACCCAATCCGCTAGCCTTGGCGCTGGCGGCCGCGTTTTCACTGCAGCCGGCGCTGGCCTTGGCCGATGAAGACGCCCCGATCGCCCTGCCCACCCCGCCCAAGGCCGAAGGCCAGACCCACGTCACCGCAGACGACATGGACGGCGAGATGAATGTGGAGCTGAAGGCCCGCGGCAACGTGGTGGTCACTCGCGACGACCAGAAGCTGGAGTCCGACTGGCTGGACTATTACCAGAACAAGGACCGAGTCAAGGCCGGCGACCGCTTCAAGATGACGCGCGGAGTCGATGTGGTGACCGGCACCACGCTGGATTACAACGTGGCCAACTACAGCGGCACCGGCATGGACCCGGTATTCGCCATGGGGAAACCCGCGCCCGCCGCCAAAGGCGCGCCTGCCAGCGCCCGCCCCATGAGCACGGTGCCAATGCGCGGCGACGGCCAGCAAGTGGACTTCCGCGGCCAGAACCAGTACCGGGTCTACAACAGCCGCATCAATAGCTGCGAACCCGGCGATGACTCCTGGTATTTGAACTCTTCGCTGCTGGACCTGGACTATGTCAACGGCGTCGGCACCGCCCGCAACGCGCGGCTGAATTTCTACGGCGTGCCCATCCTGTACACGCCGTGGATGGATTTTCCGCTCAACGGCAACCGCAAAAGCGGTTTCCTGCCGCCCACCTTCAAGACCGGCAGCAACGGTACTGAAGTGGCGCTGCCTTATTACTGGAATATCGCGCCCAACTACGACGCGACCATCACTCCGCATTTCAACGACAAGCACGGCACCATGCTAGGCGCGGAGTTCCGCTACCTACAGCCCAATTACTCCGGCTCGATCTACACAGAGCAACTGCCCAAGGACAAGGTCACCGATAAAAATCGCTACGCTTGGTATGCGAGCCATAACCAGACCTTGGCCCCGGGTCTGACTTTCGGCTACACCGCCAACTACGTCTCGGACCCCAACTACTTCAAGGATTTTGGCGATCGTCTCAGCATCGCCACCAACGTCAACCTAGTACGAGAAGCCTTGCTCAGCTACGGTTTCGGCTGGCAGGGCGGTTCGGCCAACGCCACCTTGCGCGCGCAGCGCTACCAGACGCTGCTGGAGAACCCCGCCCCCGGCGATATCCCTTACGCGCGGCTGCCGCAACTCATCTTTAACGCCAACCAACAGTTGCCCCAAGGCTTCAGCGCCAACCTGCAGAGCGAGTTGACCCGCTTCTCCCACCCGACATTGCAAAACGGCGACCGCCTGGTCGCCTATCCCAGCCTCACCTGGAGTCTGGACAAGAGCTGGGGCTTTATACGACCCAAGATCGGCATGCATCTGACTGAATACCAGTTGGATGCGCTGCCTGGGCAGCAAAGCCGCTCGGTGTCACGCAGCCTGCCCATCTTTAGCACCGACGCCGGCCTCTACTTCGACCGCGATACCGAGTTCTTGGGACAGGATCACCTGCTGACGCTGGAGCCGCGACTGTTCTACGTCAATATCCCGACGCGCAACCAAAACAATCTGCCCAACTTCGACACCTCGGAGAATGATTTCAACTTTGCGCAGTTGTTCACCGAGAACCGCTTTTCCGGATCTGACCGCATCAATGGCGCCAATCAGCTGACCACGGCGCTAACCAGCCGCCTGATCAACCAGGAAAACGGTATGGAACGGATCCGGCTGACCGTGGGCAAGCGTTACTATTTCAATCAGGACGACATCTCTCTGGCCGGCGTGCCGAGACAGCGCACCGTCAGCGGCTCCAATCTGCTGCTGGGCGCCAGCGGCGATCTGGCCCAGGGCTGGCGGCTGGACAGCTCCTACGAGTGGAATGAGGCGCTGAAAACCACCGAACGCTACAACGCCCAGCTGCGCTACAACCCGGCGCCCGGCAAAGTGCTCAGCGCGCGCTATCGCTATGGCCGCTACGAACAGCTCGACAACACCTCCTTGTACGGTCCCTTGCGCCAAGTCGACATCGGCGCGCAATGGCCGATCGCCAAGAAATGGTATGCGCTGGGCCGCTACAATTACTCGCTGGCCGACCGCAAGCCGCTGGAACAACTGGCCGGATTCGAGTACAACGACGGTTGCTGGTCGGCGCGGCTGGTCGGCCAGCGCTATGTCAGCGACCTGACCACCACCAAGAACGCCATTTATTTCCAGCTGGAATTCAAGGGACTTGGCGGCTTTGGCAACAATCCGCTCAACACGCTGAAGCTGGCGATTCCCGGCTATAGCAAGACTAACGATTTATAAGCGATGATCATGAAACAGACTCTGCTCGCCCTGCTGCTAGCCGGCGCCCTGCAAGGCGCCATCGCCGCTCCCGCAACCCCGGTCAAAGAAGTGGACCGCATCGTTGCAGTGGTCAACAAGAATGTGATCACCTGGCTGGACCTGCAAACCCGCGTCGACGAGGCCATCAAGCAGCTTCAGGCTCAGAAAGTCACGCCGCCAGCGCGCGCCGTGCTGGAAAAGCAAATGCTGGAACAGATGATCACCGAGGAGGTTCAACTGCAGTACGCCGCCAGCGGCGGCCTGCGCATAGACGACGCCGCCGTGGATCAGGCGGTGGCCAATCTGGCCAAGCAGAACAAGATGGACGTTGCCGGCCTGAAAGCCCAATTGGCCAAGGAAGGCCTAGCCTTCGACAAGCTGCGCGCCGAAGTCCGAAAAGAACTGACCATCGCTCGCTTGCGTGACAGCGAGGTCGCCGCCAAGGTCAACGTCAACGAAACCGAAGTCGACCAAGTGCTGAAAAGCGCACAGAGCGGAAACCGCGCCGAATACCATCTGGCCAGCATCCTGGTCAATGTTCCCGAACGCGCCGACGCCAAGCAGATCGACACCCTGTCGAAGAAAGCCGAAAAAGCGCTGGCGGAGCTGGAGGCGGGACAGTCCTTCGCCAAAGTATCGGCCAGCTACTCCGATGCGCCCAATGCGCTGAAGGGCGGGGACATGGGTTGGCGCAGCGCAGTGTCGCTGCCGGTTGAATTCGTGCAGATGCTGGAACAACTGAAAACCGGCCAGCACACCAATGTGATCCGCACCCAGCAAGGCTTCTTCATCTTCCAACTCCAGGACAAGCGCGACAGCGGCGCGCCGATGATGGTGGAGCAATACCATGTGCGCCACATTCTGATCCGCACCAACGAAGCAGTGTCGGCCAGCGACGCCAAAACTCGCATCGAACAAGTGCGTGATCGCATCCAGCGCGGCGCCAAGTTCGCCGACATGGCCAAGCTCTACTCTGAAGACGGTAGCAACGCCAAAGGCGGCGATCTGGGCTGGGTCAATCTGGGCGACTTGGTGCCGGATTTTGAAAGCGCGATGACGCAATTGCCCATCGGCCAACTGTCGCAAGCGGTGCGTACCCCCTTCGGCTGGCATTTGATCCTGGTGGAAGGCAAGCGCAATCAGGACGTATCCGGCGACCGCGAGCGACTGGCGGTCAAACAGCAGATCCGTTCCCGCAAGATCGAACAAGCGTACGCCGACTGGGTGCGCCAGCTGCGCGATTCGGCCTTCGTCGAAGAACGGCTGGACGAGAAGTAAGCATGGACGTCCCCGTATTGGCCGTCACCACCGGCGAACCCGCCGGCGTAGGCCCTGACTTGGCGCTGAGGCTGACGGAAGCCGGAACCGGCTCGCGTTGCGTGTTGATCGGCGACAAGGCCATGCTGGCCGCGCGTGCGCGCCAGCTTGGCCTCTCGCTTACGCTGCATGATTACGCGCCCGGCGCTCCCGCCCCCAAACAGGGACTGGAAGTTTGCGATGTGCCGCTGGCGGCCGCCGCCGTCCCCGGGCGGCTGGACCCGGCCAATGCCGGCTATGTGCTGGCGACGCTGGACCGCGCCATAGACGGCTGCTTGGCCGGAGAATTCGCCGCCATGGTCACCGCGCCGGTGCACAAGGGCGTGATCAACGATGGCGGCGTCGCCTTCTCCGGCCATACCGAATACCTGGCCGAACGCACGCGGACTTCCAAAGTAGTGATGATGCTGGCCGGTAGCGGCATGCGCGTGGCGCTGGCCACGACTCACCTGCCGCTGCGCGATGTCCCTGACGCCATCACGACGGACAATCTGGAGCAAGTCATCCGCATCCTGCTCGCGGACCTGCGCGCCAAGTTCGGCATCGCCGCGCCGCGAGTGCTAGTGGCGGGCCTGAATCCGCACGCGGGCGAAAGCGGCCATCTGGGGCGCGAGGAAATCGAAATCATCGAACCCTTGCTCACGCGGCTGCGCGGCGAGGGCATGGACCTGATCGGGCCCCTGCCCGCCGATACCCTGTTCAATCCGGACAAACTGCGGCATTGCGACGCGGTGCTGGCGATGTATCACGACCAAGGCTTGCCGGTGCTCAAGCACGCCAGCTTCGGAGCCGGCATTAATATCACGCTGGGCCTGCCCATCATCCGCACCTCCGTCGACCACGGTACCGCGCTGGACCTGGCCGGCAGCGGCAGCGCACATCCCGGCAGCTTGTTCGAAGCCGTGCAGCTGGCGACACAGCTCGCCGTCAACGCCGCCAGCTGACTCAGCGGACGATCACCTCGTCCGGCAGCTCGTTGACGCCGGGTCCATGCCGGCGCGGCGCATGCTCGATCAATAAGGCGTGTATGCGCCGCAAGCCTGCTTCCAGGCCGGCCACCCGCTGGCGCTCCGCCATTGCGCGGCTGACTTCGGCGCAAATGTCCTCCCAAGCCTGGGGCGGTACCCGCCGATCAATGCCACGGTCGGCGATGATTTCAATGCGACGCTCCGCCAGCAACACGTACACCAACACGCCGGTGTTTTCCTCGGTGTCCCATACCCGCAACAGACCAAACCACTCCAACGCCCGTTCGCGCGCGCTCATGCCGCGCCAGGCGTCTCGCCAGTCCAGCGCCGACTCCACCACAAAGCGCAGTTGGCCCGCATGCTCGCGCTCCGAAGCCGCGATCCCCTGCTGCAAGCGCGCCAATTCCGAAGCGGGAAACCGCCGCCGCGCCAACCAACCGGTACTGGCCAAGTGACGCAGCGCTCTACTCCATGATTTCCACATCACCAATCTCCCGAAGCGCCGCCGCCGCCAAAACCCCCTCCGCCGCCGGACCAGCCGCCGCCTCCGCGGCTGCCTCCAGATCCGCCTCCCCAACCGCCGTCTCCTCCGCCACCGAACGAGACACCATGGGAACCGATCACCAGGCAAAGCAGCGCCGCCACCGCGCCGGCCAGCAAGGCGAACATGACGCCGGCGCCCAACAGCAAGGCAGCGACAATGCCCAGACAGCCCATGATGAAGCTGCCGATCAGCCGTCCGAACAGACGGCTAACCACGCCGGCGCCGAACAAGACCGCGAACGCCAACGCCGGCCAGCTATCCTCCCAGCCCTGCTGCTGGGTCTGAGCCGGCGGCGACGGCAGCTTCTCCCCGTCTATCAGGCCCTCCAGCTGTGCAATCGCCGCCTGTATGCCCTGGAAGCGCAGCCCCTGTTTAAACAGCGGACGCAGCGTATCCTGCAGGATGCGCTTGGCGTAAATATCCGGAATCGCGCCCTCCAGGCCGCGCCCCACCAGCAGTTGGCTCTTGCGCTGGTCCGCAACGATCAGCAACAACACCCCGTCGTCTATTCCCTTGCGGCCCAGCTTCCAGGCATCCATCACCCGGGTGCCGTAATCAAACGGCGTCTCCGGCTCCACCGACGGCACGATCAACACCGCCAGCTGGCTGCCCTTGCGCTGATGAAACGTCAGCAATTGCTGTTCCAATTGCCCTCGCTCGTCCACCGATAAGAAGCCGGCAAGGTCCACCACGGGAGAACTGGGCGGCGGCACCGCCAGCTCCGCTCGCGCCAACTGCACGCATAGCAGCAACGCGAAGCCCAAGCAACGCCATAGCGCCGTCATCTTATTTGCTCGCCTCCGGCTCGCCGAAGTTGACCTGAGGCGCAGCGGAGATGGCCTTCTCATTCTCCACCGTGAAATTAGGCCGGGTCTTCAGGCTGAACATCATCGCGGTCAAATTATTGGGGAAGGTGCGCACCGTGCTGTTGTACGCCTGCACCGAATCGATATAGCGCTTGCGCGCCAGCGCAATGCGGTTTTCGGTGCCCTCCAGCTGCGCCTGCAGATCGCGGAAGGATTGATCCGCCTTCAGCTGCGGGTAGTTCTCCGATACCACCAGCAAGCGTGACAGCGCCGAACCCAGCTGATTCTGCGCCGCGGCAAAGTCATTGAGCTTTTTTTCGTCCGTCGCCATCGATGGATCCACCTGGATGCTGCCCACCCGCGCCCGAGCGGCGGTCACCTGGGTCAACACGTCTTTTTCATGCTTGGCGTAGCCTTGCACCGTCTTGACCAGATTGGGGATCAGGTCCGCGCGTCGCTGGTATTGATTGATGACTTCGGACCAGGCCGCGTTGGCCGCCTCGTCCTGAGTCTGCATCGCGTTGTAGCCGCAGCCGCTCAGCGACGCCGCTAGCAGCAAGGCCATAGCCCACTTCTTCCACATCATCACATTCTCCATTCCCGTCGTGGCCGCGCCATCCCGATCAGCGCGGCGCGTTCAAGCCTCAGTTTACCCATAAAAAGCATAAAATCAGCAGCTTTCGCCCTGTAAATGGAATAGCGCACACCATTCCGTCCCCAGCGCGGCCAAGCCGCCGAGATGGGCCCGCTCTGTCTTACCCAACAATATACAATCCGCCCCAATATCTTGAAGTAAAGAAGGAAATCCCTAGTGAATGCGGGTTTTTCGCAACGCAACAATTGGGCTACACTGGTGGACGTTTTTCCAATAATGACAGCTGCACGGACAATGACCACCACCACCCAAGCCCGTGTGCGGGAGATCCCGTACAACTACACCTCGTATTCCGACCGCGAGATTTTCATCCGCCTGCTGGGCGCGCCGATGTGGAAACTGCTGGAGGAGCTGCGCGCCGAACGCAAGACTGGCCGCTCCGCCCGCATGCTGTTCGAGGTCTTGGGCGATATCTGGGTGGTGGACCGCAATCCCTATCTGGTCGACGATCTGCTGGACAACCCCAAGCGGCTGGCGGCCTTGGTGGACGCGATGCGCCACCGGCTGGCCGAGGTGGAGAAGCGCCGCGAGGGCAACGACAAGGTGGGCAAAATGCTAACGGCGGCGCGCGCCGCCGTCGAGCGCTTCGCGGAACAGTTCGAAGACACCCGCGAGCTGCGCGCCAAAATTCTCAAGAAGCTGTCCCGGCTCACCCGCCGCGACAACATCCAGTTCGACGGCCTGTCCCGCGTCGCCCACGTCACCGACGCGACGGACTGGCGAGTCGAATATCCATTTGTGGTGCTGAGCCCGGACAGCGAGGCTGAAATCGCACCGCTGGTGCGCGCCTGTATTGAGCTGGGCCTCACCATCATCCCCCGCGGCGGCGGCACCGGTTACACCGGCGGCGCGGTGCCGCTGGACCGCATGAGCGCAGTGATCAATACCGAGAAGCTGGACCGCCACCTCGGCGTCGAACAGATCGAGCTGCCCGGCCTGGACGGCCCCCGCGCCACCATACAGTGCGGCGCCGGCGTGGTCACCGCCCGCGTCGCCGAGGCCGCGGCGGCGGCCGGCCTGGTGTTCGCGGTGGACCCCACCTCGGCGGAGGCCTCCTGTATCGGCGGCAATATCGCAATGAACGCCGGCGGCAAGAAAGCAGTGCTGTGGGGCACCACGCTGGACAACCTCGCCAGTTGGAAAATGGTGGACGCGGACGGCCAATGGCAATTCATTGAACGCCTGGGCCACAACTACGGCAAGATCCACGACGTCGACGTCGCCCGCTTCCGCATCAGCCAGCTCAAGGATGACGGTCGCACCGTCGTATCCAGCCGTCAGCTGGACATTCCCGGCAGCGCCTTCCGCAAAGTGGGCCTGGGCAAAGACGTTACTGACAAATTCCTGGCCGGCCTGCCCGGCGTGCAAAAAGAAGGCTGCGACGGCATCATCACCAGCGCGCGCTTCGTGCTGCACCGCATGCCCAAGCATATTCGCACCGTCTGCCTCGAATTCTTCGGCACCGTGGCCGAAGCCACGCCGGCCATCGTCGAAATCACCGATTTGTTCAAGCCCGGCGGCGCCGCGCTGGCCGCCGGCGTGCAGCTGGCCGGCCTCGAACATCTGGACTGGCGCTATGTGCGCGCGGTGTCCTATGTGACCAAGGCCAAAAGCAAGGGCCGGCCCAAGATGGTGTTGATTGCGGACCTCGTATCGGACCACGAGGATGCGGTGGCGGAAGCCGCCAGCCAAGTGGTGCGGCTGGCCAATGCGCGCCACGGCGAGGGCTTCATCGCCATTACCCCGGAATCGCGCAAGCGCTTCTGGCTGGACCGCAGCCGCACCGCAGCCATCGCCAAGCACACCAACGCCTTCAAGATCAACGAAGACGTGGTGATTCCGCTGCCGCGGCTGGGCGACTACAGCGACGGCATCGAGCGCATCAACATCGAATTGTCGATCCAGAACAAGCTGCGCCTGCTCGATACCCTGACCGAGTATTTCCACGGCCGGCTGCCAGTGGACAAGCTGGACACCAATCTGCCGTCTGAAGAGCTGATCGGCGACCGCCGCGCCTCGGCGCTGTCCCAGCTCGCCATCACTCGCGACCGCTGGCAGTGGCTGTTGGAACACCTTGACCGTCCCTTCCACGAATACCGCGAACGCTGGCCGCACGCGCCGCTGGAGGACGCCGCCGCCGCTCCGGACACCGTATTTCACGCGTTGCGCGATCTGGTCGTGCGCGTCAGCTGGAAGCGCGAAATGCAGGCGGAACTGGAACAACTGTTCTCCGGCAACACCGACGGCCCCATTCTGGCCGCCATCCGCGCCATCCAGCAAAAAGTGCTGCGCAGCCGCGTCTTCGTCGCCCTGCACATGCACGCCGGCGACGGCAACGTCCACACCAACCTGCCGGTCAACTCCGACGACTATGAGATGCTGCAAACCGCGCACAAGGCGGTGGAACGCATCATGGCGCTGGCGCGCGCGCTGGGCGGCGTGATTTCCGGCGAGCACGGCATCGGCATCACCAAGCTGGAATTCCTCAGCGAGGAGGAAATCGCCCCCTTCCGCGCCTACAAACAGCAAGTGGACCCCAACGGCCACTTCAACCGCGGGAAACTGCTGCCCGGCGCCGACCTCGCCATGGCCTATACCCCGTCGTTCTCCTTGCTGGGCGCGGAATCGCTGATTCTGGAACAGTCCGACATCGGCGCCATCAGCGACTCGATCAAGGACTGCCTGCGCTGCGGCAAGTGCAAACCAGTGTGCTCCACCCATGTGCCGCGCGCCAATCTGCTGTATTCACCGCGCAACAAGATACTCGGCGTCGGCCTCCTGACCGAGGCCTTCCTCTACGAGGAACAGACCCGCCGCGGCGTCAGCCTCAAGCACTTCGAGGAACTGTCCGACGTGGCCGACCATTGCACGGTCTGCCATCGTTGCGTCAAACCTTGCCCGGTCAAGATCGACTTCGGCGATGTTTCGGTGGCCATGCGCAACTTCCTGCGCAAGACCGGCAACAAGAGCTTCAACCCCGGCACCGCCGTCGGCATGGCCTTTCTTACCGCCAAGGATCCGGCCACCATCAAAGCGCTGCGCACAGGCTTGGTCGGCATCGCCTACAAAGCCCAACGGCTGGGCAACGCGGTGGGCAAACGCCTGGGGCTGATAGGCTCCCAGACCCGGCAACCTCCGGCCACCGTCGGCAAGGCTCCGGTCAAGGAGCAGGTGATCCACTTCATCAACAAGCCCATGCCCGGCGGCCTGCCCAAGAAAACCGCGCGCGCGCTGCTGGACGTGGAAGACGCCAGCATCGTGCCCATCATCCGCAACCCCAAGCTCTCGGAAGACGCTGAAGCGGTGTTCTACTTCCCCGGCTGCGGTTCGGAGCGCTTGTTCAGCCAGGTCGGCCTCGCCACCCAGGCCATGCTGTGGCATGTCGGCGCGCAGACAGTGCTGCCGCCCGGCTATCTGTGCTGCGGCTATCCTCAGACCAGCGCCGGCTATCAGGACAAGGGCGACGCCATCACCACGGAGAACCGGGTGCTGTTCCACCGCGTGGCCACCACGCTGAATTATCTGGACATCAAAACCGTGGTGGTCAGCTGCGGCACCTGCTACGACCAGTTATCGCAATACCGCTTCGAGGACATCTTCCCCGGCTGCCGCATCATCGACATCCATGAATACCTGATGGAAAAAGGCGTCAAGCTGGACGGCGTCGGCGGTCAGCAGTACCTGTATCACGACCCCTGCCATACACCGATGAAGGCCTATCAGCCGATGAAGGTGGTCAATGAACTGCTGGGCGGCGGCGTGGCCCTTTCGGACCGCTGCTGCGGGGAATCCGGTACCTTCGCCGCCAGCCGGCCGGACATCGCCACCCAGGTGCGCTCGCGCAAGGAAGAGGAAATCAACAAGAATCTGCAAACCCTGACCGGCGGTGCCAAACCGGCCCAACCGGTGAAGATCCTGACCTCCTGCCCGTCCTGCCTGCAAGGTCTGTCGCGCTATAGCCCGGATACTGGCACCGAGGCCGACTATATTGTGGTGGAAATCGCCAAGCATGTGCTGGGCCCGGATTGGTTGAAACAGTACGTGGAGCAAGCGCGCGATGGCGGCATCGAACGCGTGCTGCTGTAAGCGAGGAGGTTGGCCATGGGCAATAAAGCGCTGATCATCATCGATGTTCAGTACGGTCAGATCGAAGGCAGGCCTCGCGCCGGCCGCGCCGACGCCGTGCTGGCCAACCTCAACCGCGCCATCGCGCTGGCGCACCGCCAAGACATGCCGGTGATCTTCATCCAGCATGACAGCGGCCCCGGCAGCGATCTGGCGCGCGACAGCGAGGCCTGGCAGCTGCACCCGGCGCTGGCGCGGCTGGACGACGACGCTGTGGTTCACAAGCGATTCAGCGACAGCTTCCAGCGCACCACTCTGAGCGAGCTGCTGCGCGGCAGCGATGTCGACGAACTCTGGCTGGCCGGCTCCGCCACCGAATTTTGCGTGGACAGCACACTGCGCTCGGCCATGTCGCAGGAGTACACCGTCACGCTGATCGCCGACGCCCACACCTGCAAACCGCGGCCGGGGCTGAGCGCGGAACAGGTCATCGATCACTTCAACTGGGTGTGGTCCAATCTGGACGAAACACCCAAGCCCTTGCGGGTGCGCGAGATCGCCGAACTGGAAAAGAGCGCGGCTTAAACAAAAAACCGCCGGGCATGCCCGGCGGCGTCTCTATGGCGACTGCCGGCTTACTTCAGCGGCGATGCGGCCGAGGTCTTGGCCGCCGCCTTCTTCTTGGCCGCGGCGGCATCCTGACGCACTTCGCTGGTGGTCTTCAGCAAGGTGCCCTGGGCGTCGTCGCCATCCAAGGACCAGCTAAACACCCCGCCCAGCTGTTGCTGACGCACATAGTCAAGCTTGGTGCGGATGGTGGCCGGGTCGTCATAGCTCCAGAACTCGTTGCCATCGTAAGTCCACAGCTGCTTGCTCACCGGATGCACAAACTGCTTGGCGGAGCGGGTTTTCAGCACTTTGTAGTCCTCAATGCCGGCTTCGTAAGTGCCTTTGCCCGCGCCGGTGGCCACCTGGTACAAGCCATCGCCCTTAGGTCCGGCCGCCACGCCGGCCCAGCCGCGTCCATAGAACGGGATGCCCACGTTCAGCTTGGCCTTGGGCACGCCGGCCTTGACCAAGGTCTGGATCGAGTCGTCCACATTGTAGTAAACGCGATCTCCGGTCACTGGAGCGGCCGGATCGCGGAACAAATTGGACTGGAAGTTGGTCGGCCCTTTTGCGTCCCAGCCGCCGTTGAAGTCGTAGGTCATCACATTGATCCAGTCCATGTAGGCCGCGTACTTGGCCGGCTCGGTCTGGCGGATTTTATCGACACCGGAGCCAATGGCCGCGGTCAGGTAGTATCGACGCTTGTTCTGCGAGGTCAAGGCATCCAACTGGCTGCGGAATTCCGCCATCAGCAAGGTGAAGTTCTGCTTGTCGTTGGGGTCCACGCTATTGCTCGGCAGACCGCCGCCACCCGGGTATTCCCAGTCGATATCGATGCCGTCGAACACCCCCTTGGCCGCTCCGGCACCACCGGCGTTCTCGCCCACCGGCAAATTGCCTTTCAGGTACAGGTCGATGCAGGACGCCACCATGGCCTTGCGGCCGGCGTCGGTGGCGGCGAATTTGCCGAAATTCTTAGACCAGGTCCAGCCTCCCAGCGAAATCAGCACTTTCAGCGAGGGGTTGGCCAGCTTCAACTTGCGCAATTGGTTGAAGTTGCCGCGCAACGGGTCGCTCCAGGTGTCGGCCTTGCCGTCCACCGACTCGTTGGCGCCGAAGGACTTCTGGTAATCGGCCCAAGCGTCGCCGCCATCGCCGTTGCCGTTCTCCGCGCGAGTCACCATGCCGCATTTGCCGTCGGCGTAGACATTGCCGAAAGCGTAGTTCAGGAAGGTCAGCTTCTTGTCGCCGCCTGCGTCCACCAGATTGCGCAGCTTGTAATTACGGCCGTAAATGCTCCATTGCGCAAAATAGGAACCAACATGGCGGCCCACCGTCGGCGTCGGCTCGGGCGGCACGCCCGTGCCCGGCCCGGGGCCGGGGTCGCCGCCGCCCGGGGTGCATTCGCTAGCCGGCCTCTCCTCCCACGGTCCCCATTGATCCGCGCCCGGCTGATTGTTCTGCGTCCACCACTTGGCGCGCCAGGTCTTGTTGGCGTACAAGGCGTAATCGCCGCCGTTATAGGTCTGCGCATTGCTCCACGCGCTGCAAGCCGGCGCGGCGAACGCCGCCGCGCTGCTCAACAACAAGCCAGCCCCTCCAAACAGCGCCGACAACGTCAACGAAAGTTTCGACATTCGGACCTCCTCAATTCTGTCAGTGATCACGGCAGCGTCATGCTGTCCCCGCTGCAGCACCGCAAGCCGGCGTTTTAGTTCGGACATGTGGTATTACAGTGGTATCAGATTCGAGCAATCACTCCACGACTGCCAACCCAAATTTCACCAACCTGTCCTTAATAACAGTTAAAACAGGTCAAAATGATTGCCTTACGTTGACACTGATGCGGCGGGTGCACAAAAAGTGACAAAAAATCATAATTTCGTTGATTTGATGGAATTTATCGCAAATAAATCGGAAAAAAGGACGTAAAAAACGCAGTTGGAGAGGGCTGTTTCCTCAGAAAGAAAACAAGCCAAGCGTAGGAGAGTTGCCTGTTGGCAATTGGAGACAAAACTTCACAGAACAAGCAGAGACTTCACAAAGCCATGCCACTACAAAACCATTACATTTTTAATCACACCCTAAACCAGCCAGCCAACAATACAAAAAGGAGGCCGTAGCCTCCTTTCGATACCCTGCCTGTAGCCGCAGAATCAAGCCGCTTTTTTCACATGCGCTTTTTTGTGGTGATGCTTCTTGGCATGCTTCTTGGCTGCTTGGGCTTTTTGCGCGGCCGGAGCGGAAGCCGCTTTCTTGGCGTGCTTCTTGTGATGGTGCTTCTTGGCGTGATGCTTCTTGGCATGCGCCGGAGCGGCAGCCTTGGCGGCCGGAGCGGAAGCGTCGGCGGCGAAGGAGGCAGCGGAAGTCAGGCCGAGTACGGAAGCCAGAATCAGTGCGGCGATTTTTTTCATGGTGTTTCTCCAAATCTGCGACTTAGCGGTTGTCAGGGCACCGTCCTGGTGCATCCTTGTATTCATCATATGCAAGCCGACTCACCGCAGTCTGTGAGGCCTGTGTTAAATCATGTAACCGATCGTACAAAGCTCAAGTTTGCGCCGGCTCCTTGCTGGCCACCCGCGTGACCAGAATCTGATCGATCTTGTGGTTGTCGATGTCCACCACCTCGAACTTGTAACCTGCGTATTGCACGCAATCTGTGCGCCGCGGAATCTTGCGCAGCATATACATCATGAAACCCGCCACCGTCTCGTAGTTCTGATCGTCGGGCAATTCGTCGATCTCCAATACCCGCAGCACATCCTCCACAGGCGTGATGCCATCCACCAGCCAGGAGTTCTCGTCGCGCTTGACGATCTGTTCCTCCTGCCCCTGCCCCACCAAGTCACCCATCACCGTGGACATCACATCGTTAAGGGTAATCAGACCCACCACAAAACCATATTCATTCAGAATGACGGCGAAGTCCTCTCGGGTGCCCTTGAATTGATCCAAGGATTCCGACAAGGTCAGGGAATCCGGAATCATCAGCACCGTTTTCAACAAACCGGGCTCCTTCAAGGAGATGGCGCGCCCGGCCAACACCCGCCTCAGCAAGTCCTTGGAGTCAACGTAGCCCACCACATTGTCGATGCCGTTGTCGCAGACCAGAAACTTGGAATGCGGCTGCTCGGCCACTTTCGACTTAATACTCTCCTCTCCCTCGTCCAGAGTGAAGTAGATGATGCTCTCGCGCGGCGTCATCGACGACGGCACCAGCCGGCTTTCCAGTTCGAATACGTTTTCAATCACTTGATGTTCTTGCCGATGCAGCACGCCGGCTTCAGCGCCGGCGTCCATCATCGCCGAAATATCGTCGCTGGTGATTTCGTCGCGCGGGCTGGTGGGCATGCCTGCCAAACGCAGCAATACGCCGGACATTTCATTGAACAACCACACCAGCGGCTTGAACAGCAGCACCATGAACAGCATCGGCCGCACAATGCGAACCGCCACAGACTCCGCCGCCACCATGCCCACGCGCTTGGGCGTCAAGTCGGCGAAGAGGATGAATAGGCTGGTCACCAGCAGGAAGGAAGCCAGAAAACCCAGGCTCTGCGCCAGTTCGGGGGACAAGAAAAAACCCAGCACCCGGGCGAAGAAAGGCGTGAACGCCGCCTCGCCGACAATACCGCCGAGAATAGCCACCGCATTGACGCCGATCTGCACCACGGTGAAAAAATGGCCTGGATGCTCCTGCAAGGCCAAGACCTTCCCGGCGTTGTCGTTGCCCTCGTCCAACATTTGACGCAAACGGATCTTGCGCGAGGCCGCCAGCGATATCTCCGACACTGAGAAAAAGGCGCTGGCCAGGATCAGCGCCAGAATAATCATCATATCCGTCATCAAGCTCTCCATTTTTGCCCGCCGCAGCGCCTGAACACCGCACAGGCGACGGCATACGGCAGAAGGCATGATAAATAGTTCAAATCATAATTTCCGTAATGATAGCAGCGAACCGGGGTTTAGCCGAAGCTCGCGGCAACCGTTACAATAAGGTTCCCGCATTTCAAAAGGCCGCCATCATGGATTGTGAATTGTGCCGTGGCCCGTCCGGCCAAGTATTGCACGAAGACGACCGCCTAAAAGTCCTACTGGTCGACGAGGAAGGCTATCCCGGCTTCTGCCGGGTGATCTGGAAGGCCCACATCAAGGAAATGACGGACCTGTCCCCTTGCGACCGTTTGCACCTGCTGGACTGGGTCCATAACGTCGAAGCCGCGCTGCGGCGCTGCACGCAAGCCGACAAGATCAATCTGGCCAGCCTGGGCAATATGGTGCCGCACCTTCATTGGCACGTGATTCCCCGCTTCGCCGACGACGCCCATTTCCCCGCCCCGATCTGGGCTGCCGCCCGCCGCCAAGGCCCCCCGCGCGCCTGGCCGCAGCTGGCGGAACAATTACGCCGGCAGCTCGCCTCTTCTCAGAGCCATTGCTGGCTGGACTATCAGATCCAGGTCGATCAGATACCGGACGGGCTCGAAGGCGCCGATTTAGCCTGCTACCGCTTCTTCGCGGAATCCGGCCTGGCTTGGCCTGTCGACGGCATTGACGCCGATGGACGTCACTGGTTAGCCCTGCGCCGCTGCGGCCGGGATGGCGCGGAACAAGTGGACACCTTGCGCCTGGAGCCCGGCAGCTACCGGCAACTGCCCTGTTCTCGCCTTTATCAAGCCGAACTCCTGCGCTGAGAGCGTGTTGACGCTCTCGCGAGTCAAGGCGAAAACGGCTGAAAAAGCGGAGTGTAGACACGGCACACGAGCATTTTGAAGACGCGCCCACCGTGCAACGCTCCACGACACGTAGCAGATCGTAAACAGGTTCTGAGACCCGCTGGCGGTCTTCCGCATCGTAAAAGGCCGGATCAACACGCCCAATGCCGCTAACCAGGCAACGGATTCGACAAGCGCAGGACCAGCAGCCCCACCTCCCCAATCTGAAAGAGGAATGCCATGCACCAAACCTTGATCTCCGCGGAACAACTGGCGGCTCTGCCGGCTGAACGCCTTGTGATTCTGGATTGCCGCTTCCGGCTGGAACAAGCGGATTATGGCTTGACCGTCTATGAAGCCGGCCATCTGCCAAACGCGCATTACCTGAATCTGGAGTACCACCTTTCCGGCAGCAAGACCGGCGAAAACGGCCGTCATCCGCTGCCCGACGGCAGCCGCTTGGCCGTGGACTTCGGAGCAATCGGCATCACGCCGGACACCCAGGTCGTCGCCTACGACGACGCCGCCGGGCAATACGCTGCCCGCGCCTGGTGGTTGCTCCGCTGGCTGGGGCACTCCGCGGTTGCGGTACTGGACGGCGGCATCCAAGCCTGGACCCGGGCCGGCTACGCTCTAGACAAGCAGGCCGCGGAACGCCGCCCCTGCCGTTTCTCGATCAGGCCGGCGCTTGAAGACACCGTCGACGCCTCCGCCGTGCTGGCCAATATCGAGCAAGCGGCTTTCACCGTGGTAGACGCTCGCTCCGCCGAACGTTACCGCGGCGAAGGCGAAACACTGGACCCGGTGGGCGGCCATATCCCCGGCGCGGCCAATCGCTTCTTCATGCACAACGTCGACGCCGACAACCGCTTCAAGCCGGTGGAACAACTACGCGCCGAATGGCTGGCCGTGCTTGGCGACGCCGATCCGACGAGCATCGTTCATCAATGCGGCTCCGGCGTCACCGCCTGCCACAACCTGCTGGCGATGCGTCACGCCGGTTTCGAAGGCGCCCGGCTCTACCCCGGTTCCTGGAGCGAGTGGTGCAGCGATCCGACGCGGCCGGTCGCCCGCTAGACTCAGGCCAGCATCAGTTCCTGCAGCAGATCCTGGCCGAAGCGCCAATGCCCAAGACGCGCGGCGCTGCCTAAATGCCCATTCGCGCCGGCGTCAACCAAGGGACAGCCCCAAACGCGGGCCATCGCCTCCGCCTCCGCCATCTCGCAGAACAAGTCGTCGCGGCTGGCCACCAGCAAGGCGGGGGCGGGCAAGCGCAGCGTGGGCGCACTGAAGCCGGCAAACGTAGGCAAGGGCGCGTCATCCGGCAATTCGCCGCTGGCGCGCGCCCGCGCCTCGCTGATGGGCAAGGCCGGCGGTGCCACCAGCAACAGCCCTTGCAAGCGCTTCTGTTCAGACAGGGACAAGGTGCGCAGCCAGGCCGCCGCCGCATGACAGCCCAGGCTGTGCGCCGCCAGCAGCCAGCGGCCCGGCACCTGCTCCAGCGTGCGCCTGATGCCCTCTACCCAAGCCTCGCATTCCGGGTACAGCCAATCGTCTTGCTCCACTCTGCGCGCCAACGGATAGCAGCGCTCCCAACTGGTCTGCCAGTGTTCGGCGCCGGAGTTGCCCCACCCCGGCACCGTGATCAAGGTGACGTCGTCCTCGTCCAACATCACAGGCTCCGCTCGTAATCGACGATCAGCGGCGCATGATCGGAAAACTTCTCGTCCTTATATACCGAGGCGCTGCGAGCTTGCGCCATCAACGACGGCGTCACAATGTGGTAATCGATGCGCCAACCCACATCCTTGGCGTAAGCCTGGCCGCGGTTGCTCCACCATGTGTAGCCCGGCGTGTCGGGGTACAGGCGGCGCCACACGTCGCACCAGCCCACGCGGTCCAGCAAGTCGGTCATCCAGGCGCGCTCTTCCGGCAGGAAGCCGGAGTTCTTCAGATTGCCCTTCCAGTTTTTCAGATCGATCTCGTTATGAGCGATGTTCCAGTCGCCGCAGATCACGATGTCGCGGCCGGCCGCGCGCAGCGTTTCCAGATGCGGCATGAACACGTCCAGAAAATCGAATTTCACTTGCTGGCGCTCATCGCTGCTGGAGCCTGACGGCAGATACAGTGAAATCACGCTGAGATTGCCGAAGTCCAGTTGCAGAAAACGGCCTTCGGCGTCGATCCAATCAACGCCCAATCCCTCCACCACCGCATCCGGCTGATGACGGGTATACAGGCCCACGCCGCTATAACCTTTCTTTTCCGCATAGTGGAAGTAACCGGTCATCCCGTCCGGCTGTCGCATGCGTTCGGACAAGTCGGCCGCCTGGGCCTTCAGTTCCTGCACGCAGACAAAGTCGGCGTCTATGCCGGCCAACCAGTCAAAGAAACCTTTTTTATCGGCGGAGCGGATGCCGTTCAAATTAGCGGAAACGATTCGAAGCAAGAGACTCTCCCGTGATATGCTTGCCGGCAATTTTTTCAGCCGTTCAAACAGTTAACAGTTAATAAGGAGTAACGATGAGCGATTTCCGTCAGGATTTTATTCGTTTTGCGCTCGACAAGCAGGTTTTGAAGTTTGGCGAGTTCATCACCAAGGCCGGCCGCAAGTCACCCTACTTCTTCAACGCCGGCCTGTTCAACGACGGCCTGTCCACTTTGAACTTGTCCCGCTTCTACGCCAAGTCGATACTGGAAAGCGGCGTGCAATTCGACATGCTCTTCGGTCCGGCCTATAAAGGCATCATCCTGGCAGCCGGCGCGTGCATGGCCATGGCGGAGCAAGGCCGCAATGTGCCCTTCGCCTACAACCGCAAGGAAGCCAAGGACCACGGCGAAGGCGGCACCCTGGTGGGCGCCCCGCTACAAGGCAAGGTTCTGATCATCGACGACGTGATCTCGGCCGGCACCTCGGTGCGCGAATCGGTGCAATTGATCCGCGCCGCCGGCGCCGAACCGGCGGGGGTGGCCATTGCATTGGACCGCATGGAGCGAGGCAGCGGCGAATTATCGGCGGTGCAGGAAGTAGCCCAGCAACATGGCCTGCCGGTCATCGCCATCGCCACGCTGAAAGACCTGCTCGGCTTCCTGGAACATAGTCCGGAACTGGCGGCGCACCTGGACGCAGTGCGCGCCTACCGGGCGCAATACGGAGTCAACGACTGATGAAACCGCTTGCCGGATTCGCGCTGCTGATACTGGGAACCGTCGCCTATGCCGGCGGACTCTACAAGTGGGTGGACGAGTCCGGCAAAGTGCATTACAGCGACTCGCCTCCGCTCCAGAGTCAGCAGCAGGGCGTTGCCGAGCTTTCCAAGCAGGGTTCCGTCACCAAACCGGCGGAAAGCCCCGCCGCGCGCCAAGCGCGAGAGGCCGCCGAAGCGGCGCAAAAACAACGCGACGCCCATCAACTGGAAAATACCCGCCGCGACAACGCGCTGGTGGAAAGCTACGCCAACCTGCAGCAACTGCAAGCCGAGCGGGCCAAACAACAGGCTGTGCTGCAAAGCGCGCTGGACGCGCTACAACAACGCGCCCGCGGCCTGACGCTGCAGATTCAAGGCATTCAGCAGGACATTGCCCATAGCCTGCGCAACAAACAAGCGCCACCGCAAAACAGCCAACGCAATCTGCATGTGCTGCAGTCGGAACAAAGCGAACTGGCCAAGCAGATCTCCATCAAGCAACAGGAGCTGGCCGCATTCCGCCAAAAAACCCAGAACGATCTGAACCGTTACCGGCAATTACGCGGCGAATAGCGCGCCGGTCGCATTACTGTCCGCTGTCCTTGCGCTGCCAAGCCTCGTTCAAGGCCTTGGTGGCCGCCTCGCTGATCTGCGCCGCGGCGGCTTGAGCCGACTTCGCCGCCTCCAATTCCGCGTTGGCCCCGCTCAAGCCCGCCTGCGCTTCCGCCAAACGCTGTTCCGCCTTAACCTTGTCGGACTCGGCCTGCGCCAAACGCGCATCCGCCTTTTGCTGCGTGCCGCGCACTTGCTGGTAGTACATCTGTGCCGCCAACAGCTGTTCATCCGCCGTCTGCGCCAAAACCAGCGCCGGCAACGCCAGTGCGGCCAAGACCGCTACGATTCCGTTTACCTTCATCACACAGCTCCCGTTTTTGGTGTAGATGCGCAAGCTTAACGCGGCGGAAGCGTTTTGGCTAAATCCGGCTGCGGCGCAAAGACCGGCTTCACATGCGAAGGCCGCGACAACAAATAAAGCAAGACGCTCAGCTCAATCGCTCCAACCAGCCACGGGACCCAGTGCGGCGGCCGCGTCAGCAGCAGAGCGGCGAAACCCATGCCCATGCCCAGCGCGGCAAAACACTTGGCCTTGACCGGCACCACGCGCTGCTCGCGCCAGCGGCGCAGCCCCGGTCCGTAACGCGGATGCGCCAATAGCCGCTGCTCCAGCCGCGGGGAGGACTTGCTGAAGCAGGCTAGCGCCAAAATCAGGAAGATCGTAGTGGGCATCACTGGCAACAGCGCGCCGATAATACCCAAGACCAGCATCGCCACGCCGGCGCACAAGTAGAACCAGCGCACCGCGGGGTGCCGCGCGGGATGACTCAAGCGTACACCTGATCCAGATGACGGTTCATGCAGGCAAACGCAGCCACCGCGCCGGCGGTAACGCGCTGCTCGGCCGCCTCGTCCAGTTGCAAGCCGTCCAACACGGCGGTGAAGGCGCGCCAGTGACGAGCGCGGCCATCCGGATGGCCGGCCAGGTGGCGAGCGCCGCAGTTCTCATCCAAGCCCAACTTGCCAGCCAGCTTGTAAAGAATTGCCGCGCCCAGTTTGGAACCCTCTACCACGTAGAGCCAACCCATCGCGCTCGCCACGTCCAGCGTGCTGCTGATCGGCGCTTCGCGCAATTCCGGCAGCGGCCGGTCCAGATCACGCAGATCGGCGGCGATGCTGTCGTAACGACGGCGCTCGGCCAGATCCGGGAACAAGCGCGCCAGCTCAGGATTGTCGTAAAGCGCGTCGGCGTCTCGCAGAAAGCGGTATTGCGCCAGCAAAAAGCGCGCGTAGTTTTCACGAGTGGCGAACGGCTGATTCGCCATGATGCGTTGGTCCAGCGCATCGTGCGTTTCGTGGGTGCGGGCTTTCAGGTCCTGGGTGCGGGTGTTCTCGACAACGGTAGTCATGCTCTGCGTTTCCTATTTGATGCGAAACCGAAGGTCCGCGCTCGACAGCGCGGACGGCGGGATGATGCGGTTAACTCGCCATTATAATGCGAATGATTCTTACAATCATTATCAAATTTACCATAGCAAGGCCATTGACGCACCGAGACCCGTCAAGGCGCAGACAAACATGGGGGAGAGGAAACACAGAACACGGGAGGTAAAGCAAAAACAAAAAGACCAGTTCTCGCGAACTGGCCTGATTGCTATAAATTTGGTGGGTCGTGCGGGATTCGAACCTGCGACCAACGGATTAAAAGTCCGCTGCTCTACCAGCTGAGCTAACGACCCGAGCCTAAGCGCTAAGAGTTTGTCGTGGTGGGTCGTGCGGGATTCGAACCTGCGACCAACGGATTAAAAGTCCGCTGCTCTACCAGCTGAGCTAACGACCCTCGAACAAAACTCTTGGCAATTTCCAGTATCGGAAACTGGTGGGTCGTGCGGGATTCGAACCTGCGACCAACGGATTAAAAGTCCGCTGCTCTACCAGCTGAGCTAACGACCCAAGAGAGAGCGCAACTATAATGAAACAGTTCAGGGTCGTCAACGGGTTTTTGTATTTTTTTTCATGAGAATGACACTGACACGCACGGGAAAGCCGGATTGAAACGGGAACCGAAGCGTCAAGATATCATCTAAGCCCGAACGATAATTTCAAGCCGGCCTTGAAAGCCGCCCAGCCATACCCATGTGTACAACAAGGGATCAGATTGACTCGTCCGTCGTCTTGATCGCGACACCCACTTATCGGATTCAGTTGCCCATGCGCACCTTCCTCATCCTGCTGTTGCTGTACCCCTTCGCAGAAATCGCCGCCCTGGTGGCTTTGGCGGATCGCTTTGGAGGTTTAGCCGTTTTCCTGTTCGTCGTACTGTCTTCCTTGCTGGGCCTGTGGATGCTGCGCAATCAGCAGATCGGCGCCTTGTTCACCTTGGGCAGCGTGATGCGCCAGGGCGACCGGGTATCGCTGTATTCCTTGCTCTGGCCGCTGCGCTACTTGCTGGCGGGCTTGTTGTTTCTGATACCAGGCGTCATCAGCGACCTGGCCGCCGTACTATTGCTGCTGCCTTTCAAAGGCCCCAGCATCGCCGTCAATACCCACTCGGCGCAGGGGCCCGGTCCCGCCGCCGACCCCGACATCATTGATGGAGAATATACTCGGGTGGACAAAACCACTCCGCCCGACCGGCGCCTTCACTGAAGGTCCAGCCGCTGCAGAGCGTCCTCTTCAGAGGCCTCGCACTGAAGCAAAACCACCTTGCGCCGGCTCTTGTCGCCGGACAATAGTTGGACGTCGCGCTTGGCCACGGAGAAGCGTTGCGCCAGCCAGGCCAGCAGGGCCGCATTGGCCTTGCCGTCCACCGGCGGCGCCGCCAAGCGTATTTTCAGGCAGTCTCCATGTTCTCCCCCCGCCTCGGTTTTCTTGGCGCCGGGCTGCACGTGCAGAGTAAGACGGATAGTGCCGTTACGGCAGTCCAGCCAAGGTTTCATGATTTTTTCCCGCAAATCGGGAGAGTGTAGTCCAAAAGACCCAGCGCCGGCGTCAGCCGACGAGGCGTCGGCTCTCCCTTCACTTATGAGGATATCGCGATGGATATTGGAATCAACGAACAAGACCGCCAGGAAATCGCTCATGGCTTGTCCCGCCTGCTGGCCGACACTTACACCTTGTATCTGAAAACCCACAACTTCCACTGGAACGTCACCGGGCCGATGTTCAACACCCTGCACCTGATGTTCGAAACCCAGTACAACGAACTGGCTCTGGCAGTGGACGCCGTGGCCGAGCGCATCCGCGCCCTGGGCCACCACGCGCCGGGCAGCTACGCCGACTACGCCAAACTGACTGCGATCCAGGAAGCCGCCGGCGCCCCGCCCAAAGCCGAGGAAATGATCCGCCAACTGGTGGACGGCCATGAAACCGTATGTCGCACCGCGCGCAGCATTTTCGCCGTGGTTGAGCGCGCTTCGGACGAGCCCAGCGCCGACCTGCTGACCCAGCGCCTTCAGGTTCACGAGAAGACCGCCTGGATGCTGCGCAGCCTGCTGGAAAAATAATATCCGCAGACCCTAAGGCATCCGCCACGCCGCGCTCAGCGCGGCGTTTTTGCTGGCCGCCGTGCTACACTTTCAGCTGCACTCGGTTCCGCCTGCGGCGACAGCCGCGGCGAACTCCGCTTACCCGGTGAAAGCCAACAGCCATCCATGTCCACTAGCCCGTCCTCGTCCACGTCCTCCAGCGCCACCATGCTGCCGCTGTGCTTGACGCTGCTCGCCTCGCTGCTGGTCCATGCGCTGCTGTTCAGCCTGGAGATGCGCCCGCGTTCCAGCCCGCCCCCTCCCGCCTCCGCCCAAATCATCAATGTGCAGTTGAACCAGACACCCAGCCGGCTGACGCCCAAAACCCGCCGGCTGGCGGAACAGAACAACCTGGGCGCGGGCAACAGCGCACAGACGGACAAGCTTGCCAGCCATCGCGCTAAGCCAGTCGCCGCCCCGGCCGATCCCGGCACGCCCGAACCCGCCGACGCCTCCCCGCGGCAACAAACCATCGCCCGCCCCCCGGAGGCAGGCAAAAAGCCTGCACTGCCGCCCTCTCAATCCGGCACGGTCGGACATGTCAGCGCCGGCAGCCTGCTGGCCCAGGTCGGAGAGATGAGCCGGCAATTGGGCGACAGCGGTCTCGCCGACAACGAACAGGAAAGCGGCGGCAAACAGGGCAAGCTGGCCGAAAGCGCCCGCGGCTACCCCTGGGCCCGTTATCAGGAAGACTGGCGACTCAAAGTGGAGCGCATCGGCAACCTCAACTACCCGGAAGCCGCTCGCCGCCAGAACATTCACGGCGCGGTGACGCTGGAAGTGCTGATCGCCGCCGACGGCGGCCTCCGCGAGGTGCGCGTGCTGCGCAGTTCCGGCTTCGGCGTGCTGGATGAGGCCGCGCGTCGCATCGTGGAACTGGCCGCGCCCTACCCGCCGTTCCCGGCGTCGCTCGCGGAACAATACAGCTCGCAACGCATTCGTCAAAAATTCGTTTTCACTCGCGACAACCAACTATCCAGTCGCTGACACATCATCAAGGAATCTCTATGTACGAAGTCAATCGCAGTATCGCCCTGATCCGCCCCCTCGCCCCCTTCCACGCCTGGCTGCAATCATTGCCCGGCGGCTTGGATGAGGAGATCTCGTTGGCGCACCTGGGCCAGGACTGCAACGCCCTGCTGATCCCGGCGGCGGAAGATTACGCCGACGCCCAAGCCTTCGTTTTCGAACGGTATCAACAGCTGTTCCAAGCCGAGCTGGCCGACTGGTGCGAGGATGACGCCCTGTGGCCGGAAGAACTTTCGCTGGAACTGTTCCAACAATGGTTCTCGCTGGAAATCCATTCCATCGTCACCGATCTTGTCGACGAGGCGCTGGAGCGCGAGGCCTTCGTGCCGCTGGAACTGGGCGAATAAGCATACGCGCGCCACGGCGTCGCCGGGCGCCATCACGAGCAAGGGAGAAACACCATCATGCAGCACAATACCAAGATCAAAGTGCGTGGCTACCATCTGGACCTATACGGCCACGTCAACAATGCCCGTTATCTGGAGTTTCTGGAAGAGGCGCGCTGGAACTACTTCGAGAGCCGCGGGGATCTCCCCTGGTTCCTGCAGTCCGGCCTGGCGCTGGTAGTCGTCAACATCAATATCGACTACCGCTACCCTGCCACCATGGGCGACGAGCTCGTGATCGAAACCGGAGTCAAGAGCATAGGCACCCGCAGTGCAGTGATGCATCAGCGCGTGAACCTGGCAGGCAACGGCAAACTGGTGGCCGAGGCCGACGTCACCTTCGCCGTGTTTGACGCCAAACAAGGCAAGGCTGTGGCGCTGGACGGCAAGCTGAAGGAACTACTGGAACAAATGCTGGCCGAACAGGCTTGATCGTCATGGCATGAACCATCCGGGCCGCGCCCGGACTTTACCGCAGGACAAGAAAATGAAGAAAGGTCTGCTCGCGCTGCTGGGCGTCGCGCTGGTCGCCGTTGTCGCCTACATGGCGCTGTTTGCCGGCTCGCCGGCGCCCCAGGTCAATTACACCTCGCTCAACGGCCAGGCCGCCAGCACCGAGTCGCTCAAAGGCAAGGTGGTGCTGGTCAATTTCTGGGCCACCAGCTGCCCTGGCTGCGTAGAGGAAATGCCGGAAATCAAGAAGATGCATCAGGAATTCGCCGGCAAGGGCTATGAAACCATCGCGGTGGCGCTGAGCTACGACCCGCCCAATTACGTGAAAAGCTTCGTGGACAAATACCAGCTGCCCTTCTTCGTGGCGCTGGACAGCAACGGCCAGATCGCCAAGGCTTTCGGCGACATCCAATTAGCGCCAACCACGTTCCTGATCGACAAACAGGGCAAGATCATCAAACGCTATGTCGGCGTGATGGACTTCGAGGAGGTGCGCAAGCTGGTGCAGCAGCACCTGTGAGCCCCCCCCCCCCTCAAAAATAAACGCCCCGGTCCGCGGGGCGTTTCTCATCGCGCGGAGCACACCGTGCAAGCCGGATCCCGCGGCACCTTGATCTGGCGGAACTCTCCGCTCAGCCCGTCATACAGGGTCAACCGCCCCAAATGCGGCGCGATGCCCGCCAAAAGCTTGACCGCTTCCACCGCCTGCAGGCTTCCTATCACCCCAACCAACGGCGACAACACGCCAAAAGTCGCACATGGCCCGTCGCCGGCCTCCCCCTCGTCCGGAAACAGGCAGTGATAGCAAGGCGACGCCGCGTCGCGTGGATCGAACACCGCCAGTTGGCCGGCGAAACGCACCGCCGCGCCCGACACCAGCGGCGTGCCGGCTGCCACACAGGCGCGGTTCACCGCATGTCGGGTGGTGAAATTGTCGCTGCAGTCCAGCACCAGGTCATGACCGGCCGCCAGCTCATCCAAAGCCGCTTGGTCCAGCCGCCGCGCCAGCGGCCGCGCGTCCACCTCGGGATTGATGCGGCGCATCCGCTCGGCGGCGGACTCCGCTTTCAAACGCCCCAGGCTGTCGCTGTCATGAACAATCTGACGCTGCAGATTGGACAGCTCGACCACGTCGTCGTCGGCGATGCTGATCTGTCCTACTCCGGCGCTGGCCAGATAAAGCGCCACCGGCGAGCCCAGACCGCCTGCGCCGACGATAAGCACCCGCGCCCGGCTCAGCCGCTGTTGGCCGACAATGTCGATCTCCGGCAGCAGAATGTGCCGGCTATAGCGCAAAAGCGCCTCATCGTTGAGTTCAATCATGATTGCTAGCCTAATCCGAACAACGCCGTTGCGCCATCGCCCAAAAGCATAAGGCCAGCCGGGATGCGGCTGGCCTTATAAACTGTTTTCGATCTGCTACGCGTCAGCGGAATTGTGTTTGGACTAGAGCAACATTCGAAATGTTCATGTACCACATGCACATTCCGCTTTCTAAGCCTCAACGCCTTGGCTCGCCTTAGCTCGCGAGATCGTAAACACGTTCTTATGCGTCAAACAGCAAAGCGGGCTTATTCTTCCACCGTCTTGCGGGCGAACTTGATGCCCAACTGCTTGAGCTTGCGATACAGATGGGTGCGTTCCAGGCCGACCTTCTGCGCCACCCGGCTCATATTGCCGTTCTCCAGCGAGATATGGTATTCGAAGTAACGGCGCTCCAACTGTTCGCGCAACTCGCGCAGCGGCATGTTGAAATCGAAACCAGACTCCTCCACCGGCTTCTCGTGACGGAACTGAGCCAGCACCTTGTTGACTTCGCCCGCGTCCACTTCATCCGACTCGGAAGTCAGCGCCAGGCTCTTGATGATGCTGCGCAACTGCTCAAGGTTGCCCGGCCAGTCGTACTGGCGCAGCGCGTTGAGCGCGGCCGTGGTCAGCTTGCGCGCCGGCACCTGCTTGGACTCCACCAACTCGGTCAGAATCTGCTCGGCGATGAAGATGATGTCTTCGGAGTGCTCGCGCAGCGGCGGAATCGGCACGATCACGCTGGACAAGGCCGTCAGCAACCGGTTGTCGCACTCGGGATCCACCAGCAATTCCTGCAGCGGACGGCTGCAAGAGCACAGCAGCCTCACATTGAAGCGGTCCAGCTTGGACAGCAGGAACAGCAGGCCTTGCTGCACGCGACGGCCGTACTGGCCAATCTCCGGCAGGAACAGCACGCCGTTATTGGCCTTTTGCAGCAGCTCCAGCGGGGCGTCCGCCAATTGCTCCTGCTTGGCCGGCGTCACCCACGGGGTATTGCCCTGATGGAAGAAGCGCGCCACCAGTTCGAAGCCGGAACCGGGCTCGCCGGTCAGCAACACCGGCGACTTGACCTTGGCCACGCGCTCCAATTGCCGCTTCAGTTCCTGGATCGGCTCGCTGCGGCCCAGCTTGTCCAGGTTCAACGAGGTGTTGGCCTGCATGTCGCCGTACTTCAGCGCTCGCTGTACGGTGGTCAGCAGCTTTTGCAGCGCAATCGGCTTCTCGAGGAAGTCGAAAGCGCCGATGCGAGTCGCCTCCACCGCGGTGTCTATGCTGGCGTGACCGGACATCATCACCACCGGCATGTTCAGCTGACCGGACTTGGCCCATTCCTTGAGCAAAGTCACGCCGTCGCAATCCGGCATCCAAATGTCCAGCAACACCAACGCTGGACGCGTCTGGTTGCGCAACTGTCTGGCTACCTCGGCGTTTTCCGCCAGCGCGACGGTGTACCCCTCATCCTGCAGTATCTCGGAGAGCAATTCACGGATACCGATCTCGTCGTCAACAATCAAAATATCGCTGCTACGCATTAGGCCTCCAGCAATGGCAGGGAGAGAAGGATGCGCGCGCCGTTTGGTTCGAGGTTACCCACTTTGATCTGCCCGTGATGGTCTTCAAGAATCTTTTTGACCACCGCCAGGCCAAGACCGGTACCTTTGGTCTTGCTGGTCACATAGGGTTCGAACACGCGTTGCAGGATCTCCGGAGCAAAGCCCGGACCATTATCCTCCACGCAAACGAGCGCATTGCCTTCTTCTTTTCGGCTGCTAATTTGAATCATCGGGATGTCAACGTCAAGGACCGCATCTTGCGCGTTCTGAATCAGGTTATGTAAAACCTGCCGCAACAATGCCGCATCCGCCATGATCATCAACGGCCTTTCATCAAGCGCCATCTTAACAGCAGAGTTGGATTCGTAAAGAGCCATCACCTCCCGCACCACTTGATTCAGGTCCAATTCGGTCAACTTGGTGCGCGGCGCGCGCGCGTAATCGCGAAACGCGTCCACCATGGCCTTGAGCGCGCCCACCTGTTTGATGATGGTGTCCGTGGAGCGGCGCAGCATGTCGGCGTCGCCTCCCGCCAGCTTGTCCTGCAGCTTCATCGCCAGGCGTTCGGCCGACAGTTGGATCGGCGTCAGCGGGTTGCGGATCTCGTGCGCCAGCCGCTTGGCCACCTCGCCCCAAGCCGCGTCGCGCTGGGCGCGCGCCAGTTCCGTGATGTCGTCGAACACCACCACGTAACCCACCGCGGACGCTTCCGGCAGATGGGCGCCCCGCACCAGCAAGGTGCGCTCGCCCTGGACCGTCAAATAATTGAGCTGAGTTTTCCAGTCGCTGTCGCTGTTCTTGGACGCGTACTCCAGCACACACTCCACCAACGGCGCCACCGCCGGAATCGACGTGGCCCAGTGCGGGAAGTCCTGATCGGATACTTCGGCGAAATCCACGCCCAGAATGCGAGAAGCGCTGGTATTGGCGGCGCGCAGCTGCCAATCGGCGCCGAAGGCGATCACCCCGGCGCTCAGGTTGGCCAGAATGCTTTCCAGATAAAGTTTGCTGCTTTCCAGTTCGCTGCGGCTGAGGTCCGCGGCGAGACGCGCGTCCTCCAGCTGCTGAGTCATCCGGTTGAACAAGGTGGTCAGCATGCCCAGTTCGTCGCGCCGATACACTGGGTGACGTTTGGAAAAGTCGCCCTGCGCCACTGCCCGGGTGCCGGCGGCCAACTCGGACAAGGGAGCGGAAAGTCGCTCGGACAGGAATAGGGCGAAGGCCAGCGCCGCGGTCAGCGCCAACAGCGCGGACAAGGCCAGGGTCAGCATGTAGAAGGTGGTCAGCCCTTCCCGGCCCAACAATAGCTGGCGATATTCCGCCCGCGCGGTCTCGATCTGCTCCGCGTCCTGGGCAATGCGTCCGGGCGCGGATTGCAGGGCTTGCAACACACGCTGCTGGCTGTCCAGATTGCGGTAAATCAGCAGCGACTTCAGCACCAGGCCGCTGCCGCCGTCGTTCTCGAAACTGTCCAGCGTCTGGCGCGGTTTGAGCTTGCCTATGCTCTCGCGCGACAACGAAGGAGGCGCTCGCTCGCTGAGCCCGCCGGCGAAGGCCAGCAACTGACCGCTGCGGGTATAGACAGCAAGTTCGCGCAATCCCAATTGCTCGCGCAAGCGCTCCAACCGCGCCGGCAATAGGCTTTCAGGCAAGGATTCGATATCGTCCTGAACCGAACGCGCGCGGCGGCCTAGATCCTCCTGCACATACTGCAGCGAATTGCGCGCCAGGCCCAGGCTGCGCTCCAGCGCCGACTCGACTCGGACGTCGAACCAGCTTTCGATGCTGCGGGTCAGGAACTGGGCGGAAACGGTGAACACCAGAATGCCCGGCACCAAGGCCACCACCGCGAACATCATCACCAGCTTTTGGGTCAGCTTGGCGCCGAACACCCGTTGCCGCACCCGCTGGCGCAACCGCAGCAACTGGCGGGCCACCACGCCCAGCAGCGTGGCGAGCAAGAGGCCGTTCAGGCCGAACACCCACCAGTAGTATTCGTTGAGTTTGGATGCGTTACCGGTGGCCAAGGCCAGCAGATAAAGCAGGATGGCGCCCAGCGTCGCCAGCGCGACCCCAGCGTAGCGCATCAGCCACCATCCTTTACGTCCAGCTTGATCCAGTCGGACGACAGGGACCAATCCGCCGAGCCCAGCGCGTTCAGTTGGAATGGTTTGGGAAGCTCGCCGATGTCCAGCAATAGCCGCACCTGGCCGGCAACGCGCCCCGGGGCCCGCGGGTCCAAGGTGCCAGAGTTGAGAACTCGCCACCCCTGGATCGCGCCCACCGCGCCCAGCGCCTCGCGCAGGGTGGGATAATAATTGGAGAGGCCGCCGATGGTGACGCGATAGCGATTGGTCAGCGACTGATAGGACAGCTTGAAGCCGAGTTGGGCGTGCGGATCGAACCACTCGCTGAAGTTCAGATAGTAAGCGGTCAGCCGCGGCTTGGTCAGTTGGAACTCCAGCCGAAACGGCAACACCACGCCCTGCTCCAGCGCATCGCTGAGGCTGGGCGTCAGCCGCGTTTGAAAACGGGTGCTGACGGACAGCTGGCCGTCCGTCGTCACCTCTGCTTCAGCGCGACGCGAGCCTATGGTCTCCGCCTGCGCCGCCATGGCGAGGCCGGCCAGCAAGCACAGCAGCAGGCTAACGTTTTTCAAGCAACGCGTAATAAAAGCCGTCATGACGCTCACAAGGAAGCAACTGCTCCTGTCTCAGGCACGCGGCATCCGCATGGCGTTTCAGAAAGGAGTCTAGCTGTTGCTGATTCTCTTCAGGGAAAATGGAGCACGTAGCGTAAAGCATTTTGCCGCCGGAGGCGAGCAAAGGCCACAGCGCATCGGCCATCGCAGCTTGCTGCACGCCCAGCGCGGCGAAATCGCCCGGGCGGCGCAGCCATTTGATGTCCGGATGACGGCGCACCACGCCGCTGGCGGAGCAAGGCACGTCGGCGAGGATGCGGTCGAAGGGCTGGCCGTCCCACCAGCTCGCCGGCTGGCCGGCGTCGGCCACATGCAGCCGCGCGGTGGCGCCAATGCGCTCCAGATTGTCCGCCACGCGCTGCAAGCGCTGCTCGTCGATGTCCAGCGCGGTGACTTCGACATTGGCGCTCTCCAGGATATGGCCAGTCTTGCCGCCGGGCGCCGCGCAGGCGTCCAGCACCCGCTGGCCGGCGTGCAGATCCAGCCAATGCGCCGCCTGCTGCGCGCCCCAGTCCTGCACCGACACCTCGCCGTCGGCGAAGCCGGGCAGCTCGCGTACATTCACCGGCCGCGCCAGCTTGATTGAACCGCCGTCCAGCGCCTCGCCGTCCAGCCCGGCGGCTCGCAGCCGCTCCAGATAGGCCGCGGCGTCGCCATGGCGGCGATTGACGCGCAAAGTCATCGGCGGATGGCCGTTGTCGGCGTCCAGAATGGCTTGCCAGGCATCGGGATAAGCGCGCTGCAAACCCTTGATCCACCACAACGGGTGGTTGAAGCTGGCTTCGATGTCTCTTTCCGCAGCGCGCTCCAAGGCCGCGCGCTGCCGCAGGAAGTTGCGCAGCACGCCGTTGACCAGCCCCTTGAAATTGCCCTTGGCCAGCCGGCTGGCCAGGGTCACCGCCTCGTTCACCACGGCGTACTCAGCGGCGCGGGTGTGCAGCAATTGATAGAAAGCCACGATCAACACCCGCTCCAACACCGGCTCAGGCAAGGGCTTGGCCACCAACTGGCGCAGATAAAAACGCAGTCGCGCCAAATGACGCAGGCTGCCATAGGTCAAATCCTGCAAAGCGCCGCGCTCGGACGGCGTCAACTCCGGCGCCTTGCGTTGAGCTTCGGCCAGCGCCTCGGTCAGGTTGGTTCCGGATTCGACGCGCAACAGAATATTGGCGGCCAACTGCTGAATATGATGCATGGGTGCTTTCTATCAAACCATAACAAACAGGCCAATGCCGGACGGCATTGGCCTTGGGCGATCCAGACGGCGCGGCGGCCGCCCGACGCTCTTCAATTAATATACGCCGCGCGCCATCGCTTGCAGCCGTTCTATGCGGTCCGCGGTTTGCGGATGGGTGCGGAACAGATCCCCCATTCCGCCGCCGCCGGACAGCGGGTTGATGATCATCATCTGCGCCGTTTCCGGATGCGCCTCGGCGGTGGGCATCACGATGCCCTGGGCGTAGTATTCGATCTTCTGCAAGGCGGAAGCCAAAGCCAGCGGATCGCCGGAAATCTCGGCGCCGCCGCGGTCGGCTTCAAATTCGCGCGCGCGGGAAATCGCCATCTGGATCAGGCTGGCGGCCAACGGCGCCAACAGGGCGATGGCCAAACGCGGCAACAAACCCACTGGCTGACCGTTCTCATCGCGGCCGCCAAAGAACATGGCGAAGTTGGCCAGCGCGGAAATCGCGCCGGCCATGGTGGCGGAAATGGTGGAGATCAAGGTGTCGCGGTGCTGGACGTGGGCCAGCTCGTGCGCCATCACCCCGCGCAGCTCGCGATAGTCCAGCATGCGCATGATGCCGCTGGTGGCGGCCACCGCCGCGTGCTCCGGACTGCGGCCGGTGGCGAAGGCGTTGGGCTGCTCTTCATGGATCACATAGACGCGCGGCATAGGCAGGCCGGCGCGCTGCGCCAGTTCCGCCACCATGCCGTAGAATTCCGGCGCGCTCTGGGCGTCCACCTCCTGCGCGTTGTACATGCGCAGCACCATCTGGTCGGAATTCCACCAGGCGAACACATTCATAGCCCCGCCAAACAACAGCGCCAGAATCATGCCGCTCTTGCCGCCTATCATGCCGCCGATCACGGCGAACAAGGCCAGAATCGCCGCCATCAGCAAGGTGGTCTTGAACCAGTTGTCCGTCATCCCCTACCCTTTCATCTCGCTTCAGTCGAACCGATCACACACCCAAACGCGTGCCCGTCAGTTGGCTTCTGCCCGCAACGAAGTCACGCGCGGCCAAGCGCTTGCCGCCAGCCGCCTGCAACACCGTCAGCCGCACCAGGCCGGAACCGCAGCCCACCAACACGCCGTCCGCATCCGCGGCGATGACCAGGCCGGGCTCGGCTTGGCCGGCTTCCGCGACGGCCATCCACAGTTTCAGCGCCTCGCCGGCCAGCAGCGTATGCGCGCCGGGGGCAGGATTGTAGGCGCGGATGGCCCGAGCGACATCTTCCGCCGGCAGGTTCCAGTCCACCAGAGCCTCTGCTTTGCTCAGCTTCTGCGCGTAAGTGACCCCCGCCTCCGGCTGCTTGACCGGCCGAATCGTCTCCAACCCGGCCAGCGTGGACACGATGGCGCGCGCGCCCTCCGCGGCCAGCTTATCGTGCAACGTGGCGGCGGTCTCGTCGGCGGCAATGGCCACCGGATGGATGGACAGCATGTCGCCGGTGTCCAGGCCCACATCCATCTGCATGATGGTAATGCCGGTTTCGGCGTCGCCCGCCAAGATGGCGCGCTGGATGGGCGCCGCGCCGCGCCAGCGCGGCAGCAAGGAGGCGTGGATGTTCAAACAGCCGCGCTCGGGAATGTCCAACACCGCCTGCGGCAGGATCAGCCCGTAAGCGGCCACCACCATCAGGTCGGCGCCGATGCCGCGCAGCATCTGCTGCGCTTCGTCATTGCGCAGGGAAGCCGGCTGCTCCACGCGCAGACCGTGCTCCAGCGCGACTTCCTTGACCGGGCTGGGCTTCAATTTCATGCCGCGGCCCGCCGGACGGTCCGGCTGGGTCAGCACCAGGGCGATTTCATGGCCGGCGGCGATCAACTCGCGCAGCGCGGCGGCGGCAAACTCCGGCGTACCGGCAAAAATCAATTTCATTCAAACCATTCCGGACAGGGCGCCCACGGCGCCGCCGTCACATATTCTGTTTTTCACGCTTTTTCAGCTTGGTCTTGATGCGGGTCTGCTTCATCTGCGACAGGTATTCGACAAACACCTTGCCGTCCAGATGGTCGATCTCGTGCTGGATGCAGATCGCCAGCAGGCCGTCGGCTTCCAGTTCGAACGGTTTGCCGTCGCGGCCCAGCGCGCGCACCTTGACGTGCTCGGCGCGGGTCACTTTGTCGTAAATGCCAGGCACGGACAAGCAGCCCTCTTCATACACCGTCTCGCCGTCCTTGCTCAGGATTTCCGGGTTGATGAACACGCGGCGTTCGTTTCTTTCCTCGGAAATATCCATCACCACCAGACGGTGGTGGAAATCGACCTGAGTCGCGGCCAAGCCGATGCCTTTGGCTTCGTACATGGTCTCGAACATATTGTCGATCTGCGTCTGCAAGGCCTCGTCGAAGACCTCCACCGGCTTGGCCACGGTGTGCAGCCGTTCATCCGGGTAATGCAAAATATTCAACAATGCCATCGGATTTAATGACTCCCCATCGTTTCAATCACTCATCAAGTTGTCGTATCGCAATCGGCACGCCGATAATAGACATGTTCGAAACGCGATTCGTTGCATGCGGGCCACCCCCCGCAGGTGTCCGTCCACCTTCATATTGGGGCATTTCCCATGCGTAAAAGCATTATATCCTTCGCCTTGGCCCTCGGGCTCGCCGTGCCCGGTTTCGCTGCAGACCTGCAACTGAAAGCGGATGCGCCCAGCCGCTACACCGTGAAGCGCGGCGACACGCTGTGGAGCATTTCCGGGCGCTACCTGAACAGCCCCTGGAAATGGCCCCGCCTGTGGCGGATGAACCAAGGCGAAATCAAGAACCCGCACTGGATCTACCCGGGCGACGTATTGGCGCTGGACTATGTGGACGGCCAGCCACGGCTGTCGCTGGCGCGCGGCGCTCAGCGCGAAGTCAAACTGTCGCCGCAGGCCCGTGTCGAGATGCTGGACCAGGCGGTGGCCAGCATTCCCGCCTCGGCCATCGAGCCCTTCCTCAAACGGCCGCTAGTGGTGGACATGGCGCAGTTCCTGCAATCGCCCAAGCTGATTGCCGGACCGGAAGACCATCTCACCCTCGCCACCGGAGACCGGGTTTACGCCACCGGAGTCAACGAGGCCGGCACCTGGCAAGCTTACCGGCTGGGCAAACCCCTGCTGGATCCGGACACCAAGAAAGTGCTGGGCGTAGAGGCGACTTACAGCGGCGACCTGACCGCCGACAAGCCCCAAGGCGAAGTTCAGACTCTGAAAGTCAGAAGCGTCAGCGAAGAAATCCTGGTGGGCGACCACCTGATGCGGGCTCCGCTGCAAAGCTTCAACAACTACGCTCCGCACCCCGCTGACTCTCATCTGAGCGGCAAGGTGGTCTCGGTCTACAACGGTGTGGACGGCGCGGCGCAATACTCCACTATTGTACTCAATCTGGGCCAGTCGCAGGGCGTCGAAAACGGCCACGTGTTCGGTCTGTTCAAAAAAGGACGCCCGCTGGAAATCAAGGACGAGCAGGGCAAGCGCACCGTGACGTTGCCCGCGGAACGATCCGGCAACGCCTTTGTTTACCGCGTATTCGATAAAGTCTCCTACGCGCTGGTGCTGGACAGCCGCGGTCCGATCTACGTGGGCGACGGCGTGGCCAGCCCCGAGCAAGAATGAAAACTCCGCCGCACGACTGGCTGTTGCTGGCGCTGACCCCCGGCATCGGCCCGGCCGGCTTTCTCCGGCTGATCGACGCCTTCGGCGGCGCGGACGCCGCCCTGAATGCGAATAGCCGCCAAACGGAGCCCTTGATCGGCAAAGAAGCGGCCGACGCCCTGCAGCGCCGCGAGGCCGCCGCCTCCGCCGAAGCGGCGCTGGAGTGGGCGCAGACGCCGGGCTGCCAGTTGGTGTCGCTGCTGGACGACGACTACCCGCCGCAACTGGCCGAATCCAACGCGCCGCCGCCGCTGCTGTTTGCCCGCGGGAGGCGCGAACTACTGGCCGAACCCATGCTCGCCATCGTGGGCAGCCGCGCCGCTACCCCGCAGGGCAAGCAGAACGCGGAGAGCTTCTCCCGCGACTTGGCGGAACACGGCTATTGCATCGTCAGCGGCCTGGCCAGCGGCATCGACGCCGCGGCTCATCACGGCGCGCTCGGGCAGCCGTCCGCCACGGTCGCCGTGGTCGGCACCGGCATAGACCGCGTCTATCCAGCCAGCAACCGCCAGTTGGCGCACCGCATCGCCGAAGAAGGATTGATCCTGTCCGAGTTCGCGCTGGGCATGGGGCCGCTGGCCGCTCATTTTCCGCGCCGCAACCGCATCATCGCCGGCCTCAGCCGCGGCTGCCTGGTGGCGGAGGCAAATACCGGATCCGGCTCGCTGATCACCGCGCGGCTGGCGATGGAGAACAATCGAGAGGTGATGGCCATCCCCGGCTCCATCCACAACCCCCAGTCTCGCGGCTGTCACCGGCTGATCAAGGACGGCGCCAAGCTGGTGGAAACCGTGGACGACGTGCTGGACGAAGTCGGCAGGCTGCAACGCAAACACCCCCGCGCCAAACCGGCGGCCCCCGTCGCGGAATCGCCGCTGCTTGAAGCCATGGGATTTGACCCCATCAGTATGGATGCGCTTTCGACCACGCTCGGGTTGACTGTGGGGGAGCTTTACGCGATGCTGCTCGAACTTGAGCTGGCCGGCCTGGTGGCCAGCCATCCCGGCGGGCTTTTTCAGCGCCTGACCCTGGGCTGAACCGCGCTAACCCGCACTTTAAGAAGATAGATTGATGTTTGACGTACTCGCCTTCCTGTTTGAACAATTCCGCGATCCGGACGCTTTTGGCGACCGCGGCGCGCTGATGCGCCAATTGGAGGCCGCCGGTTTCGAGGACGAGGAGATCAACGACGCGCTGGATTGGCTGGATGGCATCAGCGGCTTGGACGACAGCGTTTACGTCGGCGCCAACGAAGCCAGCGGCATGCGCGTTTACGCCGAAGACGAACTGGAACATCTGCCCGCCGACGTGCGCGGCCTGCTTCAGTTTCTTGAGGACCACGGCGCCTTGACTCCCGCACAGCGCGAAATGGTCATCGACCGCCTGATGGAACTGCACGGCGACGACATCAACGTCGGCAGCGCCAAGCTGGTGGCCTTGATGGTGTTGTGGGCGCAACAGGCGGAACTGCCCATTTTGCTGGGCGAGGCGCTGTTGGATGCCGTGCATGGCGAACCCACCATGCAATGACTTGTCAGCCTCATGGAGCGGGCTTAACATGCCGCCCTTGGACGCCGATGCCGGCGTCCAATCCAAGAGCGCTCTTGCGCTCTTGTTTTATTTGACGAATATATTTTCTGTCGGCGCGAAACTTTAGGATGAAGCCTTCATCCCCTTGTCGACGGGAACGCAGCAGCCCACGCACGGGCCAGGCGCCCTTCTGCCGCTCCGCAGAAGCGCCCGGTCCGGACGGACCGGCCGGCACGCCGGCGATTGCACATACGAAAAGATAATATGCCCACCAGTCTCTTGATCGTCGAATCGCCCTCCAAGGCGAAAACGCTAAAGAAATATCTAGGCTCGGACTTTGAAGTCCTGGCCTCCTACGGCCATGTGCGCGACCTGGTGCCCAAGAACGGCGCAGTGGACCCTGAAAAAGGGTTCGCGATGAAATACCAGTTGATCGCGCGCAACAGCAAGCATGTCGACGCCATCGTCAAAGCCGTGGGCGACGCCGAGCACATCTACCTGGCAACTGACCCGGACCGCGAAGGCGAGGCCATTTCCTGGCATCTGGTGCAGATCCTCAACAGCAAGAAGCTGCTGAAAAACAAGACCGCTCAGCGCGTGGTGTTCCACGAAATCACCAAGAACGCGGTACTGGAAGCAATCCAGAATCCGCGCGAGATCGCGCAAAACCTGGTGGACGCGCAGCAAACCCGCCGCGCGCTGGACTACCTGGTGGGCTTCAACCTGTCGCCGCTGCTGTGGAAGAAAATCCGCCGCGGCCTGTCCGCCGGCCGAGTGCAGAGCCCCGCTTTGCGGCTGATCTGCGAGCGCGAGAACGAAATCCGCGCCTTCGTCGAGCAGGAATACTGGTCGGTGCATCTGGACAGCCACAAGGGCCGCACCAAGTTCGGCGCCAAGCTGACCACGATGGCCGGCAAGAAGCTGGAACAGTTCGACATCCCCAACGAAGCCGAACAGGCCAGCATCCTGACGAGGCTGGAGGGCCACCCGGCGGTGGTCAGCAGCATCGAGAAGAAAAAGAAATCGCGCAGCCCGGCCGCGCCGTTCACCACCTCCACGCTGCAACAGGAAGCCGTGCGCAAGCTGGGGATGACCACCGACCGCACCATGCGCACCGCCCAACAGCTGTACGAGGGCATTGATATCGGCCAGGGCACCGTCGGCCTGATCACCTATATGCGTACCGACTCGGTGGCGCTGGCGAACGAGGCGGTGGAGGAAATCCGCGGCTATATCGGCCTTAAATTCGACGGAGATTATCTGCCGAAGAACCCGGTGGCCTATAAGAACAAGTCCAAGAACGCCCAGGAAGCGCACGAGGCAATCCGCCCCACGTCCATACTGCGCACCCCGGACATGGTCAAGCCCTTCCTGACCTCGGATCAGTTCAAGCTGTACGACATGGTATGGAAACGGACGCTGGCCTGCCAGATGGCCCCGGCCAAGTTCGACACCACCAGCATCGACATCGCCGTCGGCGAAGGCGTCTTCCGCGCCACCGGCCAGGTTCAGACCTTCGCCGGCTTCCTCGCCGTGTATGAAGAAGACGTCGACGACGCCGAGGACGAGGACAACGCCAAGCTGCCGCTGCTGGAAGAGGGAGAGACCCTGCCGGTGGACAAGCTGTACGGCACCCAGCACTTCACCCAGCCGCCGCCTCGCTACTCCGAAGCCTCGCTGGTGAAGGCCCTGGAAGAATTCGGCATCGGCCGTCCGTCCACCTACGCCAGCATTATCTCGACGCTGAAGGACCGCGAATACGTGGTGCTGGACAAGAAGCGCTTCCTGCCCACCGATACCGGCGACATCGTCAACAAATTCCTGACCGAGCACTTCGCGCAATACGTGGACTACAACTTCACCGCCAAGCTGGAAAACCAGCTGGATGAAGTGGCCAACGGCCAGCGCGAGTGGGTGCCGGTGATGGACAGCTTCTGGAAAAACTTCTCCAAGCAGATCGCCGAGAAGGAAAGCATTTCCCGCGCCGAAGTCACCACCGAGAGTCTGGACGAAGCCTGTCCAAAATGCAGCAAGCCGCTGTCCATCAAATTCGGCAAACGCGGCCGCTTCATCGCCTGCACCGGCTACCCGGACTGCGATTACACCCGCAATATGGGTGAAACCGCCGAGCAGGCTGCGGAGGAAGCGGAAGCGCCGACGGTGATCGAGGGCCGCAGCTGCCCGGAATGCGGCGGCGAACTGCACATCAAGAAGGGCCGCTACGGCAAGTTCATCGGATGCGCCAACTATCCGAAGTGCAAGCACATCGAACCGCTGGAAAAGCCTCGCGAAACCGGCGTGGAGTGCCCGGAATGCAAGGCTGGCCAGCTGATCGAACGCAAGAGCCGCTACGGCAAGCTCTTCTACAGCTGCAATACCTATCCCAAGTGCAAATACGCCACCTGGAACCCACCGGTGGCCGAGCCCTGCCCGAAATGCAATTGGCCCATCCTGACCATCAAGACCACCAAGCGCCGCGGCACTGAAAAAGTCTGCCCGCAGAAGGAGTGTGGTTACAGCGAGGTGATCGCACCGCCGGAGGGCAAGGAAGCCGAGCCGGCTTAAGGCCTCCACGTACGAAAACAGCCCTGCGCGATACCCCGCGCAGGGCTGTTTTCATTCCGGCTCAAACTGAATATGCGGCGAGATTCCTCTCCTCCCGCAAACGCCGGGTCACACGGCAGGCGGCTCATTCGATCGACGCGCCGCCTCGGTCTCGCGAATCTCCTTGCCCAGGAAATAATTGAGCGCGGTGCGCAGCACAGCGATGGCCCCAAGCTTGCCGATTTGGTCCCAACTGGGCGCCACTGCGGTGGAGAGGATATCGGCCGCCAGTTGCAACTCCAATGCCAACGCCAGGAAACGGGCAAAGCTGAGCCGCACTTGGTTGTAATCATTATGGCTGGAGCTGAAACAGCGGCGGAGGTAACGCAGGCCCAAGGTCAAGATGCCCACGCCTATCACCAAAGCGCCCAGCGCTTCCACACCCAGCTTGAGCCAGAGCACAATGTTCAACACCCATTCCTCGACTCCGGACTCTACAGGCGACATCATCATGACGGCTTCCTCTTGTTTCAGGCTGCCGTCACCTTACCCGCTTCAGGCAAACAACACCAGGCACCACACCGCGGTCAGATTGATCAGGCCCAGCAACTGGGCGGCGCTGCCCATATCCTTGGCGCGCTTGGCTAAGGGATGCCGCTCCAGAGAGGTGTGGTCCACCGCCGCCTCGATCGCGGAGTTCAGCAACTCGATGATCAGGGTCGCCAGCGAACTGGCCACGAGCAAGGCTCGCTCCAGCGGCTGAGCGTGGATGACGAAGGCCAGCGGGATCAGCACTGCCGCCAGCAACACCAGTTGGCGGAAGGCGTCCTCGTGCCGGAACGCCGCTTTGAGGCCGTCCAGCGAATAGCCGAAGGCATTGATCAGGCGGGTAATCCCGGTTTTGCCTTTGAATGGACTTTCTTTCATGGGGGGTCCGTAAGATTGGCGCGGCGGCCGGCGCCTCAGCATGCCAGCTCAAGATGACGCCCATAAAAACAAAACAGCCGGCAAGGCGGCCGGCCGTGACGAAATGTAGAAACCGCGGCGTCAGCGCGGCTGGCAGCGCCGCTCCAGCGCGTCGATGTACAGGCCGGCGACCTTGATCTCGGTCTGGTCCATGATTTCGCGGAAGCAGGTCGGACTGGTGACGTTAACCTCGGTCAGATAATTGCCGATCACGTCCAGGCCCGCCAGCAGGATGCCGCGCTTCTTCAACTCCGGCCCCACCGTCTCGGCAATTTCGCGATCGCGCTCGGTCAGCGGCCGCGCCTCGCCGCGACCGCCCGCGGCCAGATTGCCGCGCGTCTCGCCAGCCGCCGGAATGCGCGCCAGGCACCAGTCCACCGGCACCCCGTCTATCACCAGAATGCGTTTGTCGCCGTCGCGGATTTCCGGAATGTAGCGCTGCGCCATCACCGTGCGCTTGCCACGCAAAGTGATGGTTTCGATAATCACCGACAGGTTGGCGTCGTCCGGACGCACTCGGAAGATGCTGTCCCCGCCCATGCTGTCCAGCGGCTTCAGGATCACATCCTGATGCTGATTGACGAAGGCGCGCAAGCGATGCGATTCCCCGGTGATCAGCGTGGGCGCGGTCAACTCCGGAAACTGCAAGATAGCCAGCTTCTCGTTGAAATCGCGCAGGGCCTGACCGCTGGTGAACACCTTGGCCCCCTGCGCCTCCGCCAGCGTGAACAGCTGCGAGGCGTACAGGTATTCCATGTCGAACGGCGGATCCTTGCGCATCACGGTTGCGCTGAAGGACTGCAAAGGCTGGCGATGCACCTCGCCCAGCTTGAACCAGGCCGGGTGCTCGCCCTCGTACTGGCCAGTCAGGCTCAGATCGCGCGCGTCCACCAACACGCGCCCGCCCTCCACCGACAGTTGATGAGCCTGAGCGAAGCTCAAGGCGTGGCCGCGCGCGGCGGCCTCCTGCATCATCGCAAAGGTGGTGTCCTTGTAAAGCTTGAAGTGATCCAGGGGATCGGCAATGAACAGGATGCGCATGTTTATTGGTCCTCGCTAGGCTTGGCGACGTCGCGCAACATGCGCTCCATGTCGCCGCGCGCTTTTTGCATCATCTCGTCGGCCTGGGCGGCGACGGAAAGAAAGGTTTCTTCGCTGGCCCCATTATAGGAACAGCCCAGGTAGCGCAGCGGCTCTCCCTGCGGCGCGCCCAGCAGCGCCGCCATCGGGTTGGACGGCATCTCATAGGCCGACAGCATCGGGCCATCGCCGCCAACGAAGCGGTAATGCTGCTCCGCCGCTTTCACCGGGGCCCGCTTCAGCTGCAGTTTGGCCGCGGCATCCGCCAGCTTCCAGCCCGCCGGCAAGGGCACCGACACAAACTCCTGATGCAGCGCCAGCTGTTTCGCCTCGACGCCGAACACTCGGATCGGCTGTTGCAGATCGTACACATAAACGCCCAGGCTGCTGGCCTTCTCGTTCTTGCGAATCCAGGCAGGCCCCTTGTCGAACACCACGTCCAGCAAGGCAGGCTGCAAGGCCTGGTAACGCTCGAACGACGCGCACTGCACCAGCTCCGCCAGCGCTTTCGGCGTCAAGGGCTTGTCGGCGACAGCCGGCGCCGCGGCAGCCAACAAGACCAGGCTCAGCCAGGCTTTCATTCGTCGGCGTCCGGATCCGTGGCTTCCAGCTCCAGCGAAGCGGCCAGCAGCGCCAGCCTCGAAATCACGCCGTAGGCGTAGAAGCGGTTGGGCGCGCAGTCCGGCGAGCCCTGTTTGTCCGGCAGGCAGGCGGTTTCGAATGACAGCGGCACGAAGTGCATGCCGGGCGCGTTCAGATTTTCATCGATGCCGCGGCCGGTGTGCACGCGGTAGAAACCGCCGGTCACGTAGCGGTCCATCATGTAGACCACCGGCTCGGCCACCGCGTCCTCCACCGTTTCAAAGGTGTACACCCCCTCTTGCACGATGACCTCGGACACCTCCAAGCCTTCCTTGACGACCGACATCTTGTTGCGCGCCTTGCGGTTCAGGCCCAACACCTCATCCGGGCTCTTCACGCTCATCACGCCCATGCCGTAAGTGCCGGCGTCGGCCTTGACGATGACGAAGGGGTCGTTGTCGATGCCGTATTCGCGGTATTTGACGCGAATCTTGTCGAGCATTCGCGACACCTCGTCCGCCAATTGCTCCTCGCCGGTACGGGCGTGGAAATCCAGGCCGCTGCAACTGGCGAAATAGGGATTGATGGTCCAGGGATCAATGGAAATCAAGCGGGCGAAGTCTTCGCACACCTTGTCGTAGGCGGCGAAGTGGTTGCTCTTGCGGCGCACCGCCCAGCCGGCGTGCAGCGGCGGCAGCAGATTCTGCTCCAGACCCTTGAGCAGGTCCGGAATGCCGCCGGACAAATCGTTGTTGAGCAAAACCACGCAGGGGTTGAAACCATCCGCCAGCACCAGGCGGTTGCCGCGGCGTTCGATGGGCTCCAGCCGCACGGTATCCCCGTTGGCTGACTGCAGCTCGGTCGGTTCGGTGATTTCCGGGTTCAGCGATCCCAGCCGCACCTTGAGGCCGGCCTGTTCGAAAATATGCACCAGCGCGGCGATGTTCTGCAGGTAGAAGGTGTTGCGGGTGTGGTTTTCCGGGATCAGCAGCACGCTGCGCGCTTCCGGACACACTTTTTCCACCGCGCTTTGCGCGGCGTGCACCGCCAGCGGCAGAAAATCGCGGTTCAAGTTATTGTGGCCGCCGGGAAACAGGTTCATGTCCACCGGCGCCAGCTTGAAACCGCTGTTGCGCAGGTCCACCGAACCGTAGAACGGCGCCGCGTGGTTATGCCATTGACTGCGGAACCAGTGTTCGATCTGAGGCTGGGCAGTCAGGATGCGGCTTTCCAGTTCGTAAAGCGGGCCGGTCAGTGCGGTTGCCAGATGCGGAACGGGCGGCATGGAATCCCCTTGGGTTTTCGAATTGAATTCGCTAATGGTGGGGGTGGCGCGGGATGAATTCAAGACTTGTTGTGTTGGGACCGTCAAAAAGCAAAGGACGCTTGCGCGTCCTTGTCGGTTTGGCCCACCGGCCGCCTCGTCACAATGGCCAGGGTTCGCCGTAAGCCTGCTGATACAAGTCCTTCAGCGACTCCCAGTCGAAGAAGTGATTCTGACAACCCGGAGTGGTGACCTTGATTGCGCCGATCACATTGGCCAGCCGGCCGGTAATCTTCCAGTCCAGGCCTCGACTGATGCCGTAGAGCAGGCCGGCGCGGAAGGCGTCGCCGCAGCCCATCGGATCCACCGGCTTGATCGGCATCTGCACGCGCGGGATCAGGTGCACAGTGTCGCCGACGTAGATTTCAGCGCCCTTGGAGCCGCGGGTGACAATCAACGCGTCCACCTTCTTGCGCAGATCCTCCACCGACAAACCGGCGCGTTCGCGCATCAGTTCGCTCTCGTAATCGTTGATGGCCACATAGCTGGCCAGCTCTACAATCTCGTGGATCTCGTCGCGCGACAGCAGCGGCAGTTCCTGACCCGGATCGAAGATGAAGGGAATGCCGGCCGCGGCCAGTTCCTTGGAATGCTGCAGGAAGGCGCGATAGCCTCCGGGCGACAGAATCGCCAGCTCGATCGGGTCCGGGATATCCGATACGTGGTTTTCGATGGCAAAATCCATGGCGCCGGGATGGAAGGCCATCAATTGATTGCCATCCTTGTCGGCGATGCCGAAGCACTGCGAGGTATACTGCTTGCGGATCAAGCGAATGAAGCGGTCGTCCACGCCAGCGCGTTTCAGATGTTGGCGATACGGCTCGAAATCCTCACCCACCACGCCCATGACGATGGGGGTTTCGCCCAACAGACACAGGCTGTAAGCGATATTGCCGGCCATGCCGCCAAATTCGCGGCGCATGGTCGGGGCCAGGAAAGTCGTGGAAATTTTGTGCAGTTGATCCGGCAGGATCTGACTGTCAAAACGGCCATGAAACGAGAACAGGGTATCGTATGCGAGGGCCCCGCAGACGAGGATAGACATGCCCACTCCGCAAAAAGGTCAATCGACCATTTTAACATGAAACATTTGTTTGGTTCACATCGAGAACTTTGACCTTGTCGGATATCCAATACACTTCAAACACCTACCGGAAGCTCAACACAATGCTGAAACGACTGCTCGCCCCCGCGCTGATCGCGCTGCTGCCGCTATCCGCCATGGCCGCGCCCACGCTGGAACAAACCAACTTCACCAAGCTGCAAGGCGGCAACGCCACCATCGCCGCCTATAAGGGCAAGGTCACGGTGCTGAACTTCTGGGCCACTTGGTGCGGGCCTTGCCGCGAAGAAATGCCGATGCTGAACCGCCTGCACGCCAAACTGGCGCCCAAAGGCGTGGAAGTGGTGGGCGTGGCGCTGGACAACAAGGAAGAAGTCAGCGCCTTCGTCAACCAGTTGAAGATAGGCTACCCGATCCTGCTGGGCGACAGCGACACCCTGAACCTGATGCGCAGCCTGGGCAACGCCACCGGCGGCCTGCCCTACACCCTGATCCTGGACCGCAAGGGCAAGATCGCCGCCAAGCTCACCGGCTTGCTGGACGAGAAAAAGCTGGAAGCGGCGATCAAAACCCAGTTGTAAATCAGCCGGCGGCGGCCTCTGGCGTCAACCGCCGCCAATCACGCCTCAACGGCCGGCTCTACGCCGGCTCACTTCCGCAGCCAGCTCCCCCGCCTCCGCCGTCAATTGCCGCTCCACGCGCCAATAGCGCCGGCAATCCGGCGTGCGCCCCAGCAAGCCCTGCTCCACCAGTTCGCGCCGCAACAGCACATGATCGCCAAAGACTTCGCCCGCGCGGATCAAGGCGTTTACCTCCGGCTCGGACCATTGTCCGCCCTGCGGCAAAGCGGCCCACAACGCCCATAGGCAGAGACGCTGCTCGCTGAACTTCTTCGGCCAGCGCGTCAAGCGCCCCTCGGCGTCGTAATGACGCAACAGCCGCGTCGTCTCCGCGGACAAAGCTGCTGACGGAGCCGGACGTTCGCATTCCGCGCGCCAGTGTTGGAAATTCTGAAAACCAGCGGAACGCGCCAGCATATTGAGAATGTGCACATGGCTGGGCGGAGCGCTTTCCTGCGCCCATTGCTGCTTGAGCGAACGCGCCAGCGCGGAGATGTCGCTGCAATAAAAGGGATAAAGCGTACGAGACATGGTTCGAATCCTGTCGTCGTGCCAAGGTCGGAATGGACTGCCGCGGTCGCCTTTACGGCCTGGCACGGGTTCGAGCCAAGCGAGATGAATCTAGCCAAGACAGGTTTAGCGTGGTGAGGGCACCGGCGACGCCTGGGTGAACTGTTGACCCGCGACGATGCTAACACCGCGCCGCCGGCTTGCAAAGCGCATGGACATGAAAAAAGCCGACGCCCTCGCGTCGGCTTTTTGCGCTCTTGCTACTGGATCACTCCAAACGGCCGTGGCACTGCTTGTACTTCTTGCCGCTGCCGCAAGGGCAGGCGTCGTTGCGGCCAATGCGCAGACCCTGCGCGGCCAGCGCGTCCGGAGACAGCGGATTCTCTTCGTCATCGCCCAGCGCAGAACCCGGCGCGGCGTGCTGCATTTCATACTCGCCCACCTGGTGCGGTTCCACCGCGTCCACGTCTTCCTGGCTGCGGATTTGCACCGTCATCAGCACATTGACCACGCTGCGCTTGATGCGCTCCAGCATGTCGGCGAACAGTTCGAAGGCTTCGCGCTTGTATTCCTGCTTCGGGTTCTTCTGCGCGTAACCGCGCAGATGAATGCCCTGGCGCAGATGATCCATCGCCGCCAAGTGTTCGCGCCAGTGATTATCCAGCATCTGCAGCACCAAGCTGCGCTCGAACTGGCGCATCACGCCGTCGCCGGCCAGTTCCACCTTGGCCTGATAGGTCTCGGCGGCTTGCTCGATGATGCGCTCGCGGATGGTTTCGATGTCCAGCGCCGGTTCGGCCTTCAGCCACTCGCTGACCTTGATCGGCAGCAGGAATTCGGCTTCCAGCGTTTTTTCCAGGCCGGTCAGATCCCATTGCTCTTCCATGGATTCCGGCGGCAGGTGTTGGTCCACCAGGTCGGACAACACGCCTTCGCGCATATTGACCACCACGTCGGACACATCGCTTTCCACCAGAATTTCATTGCGCTGCTGGTAAATCACTTTACGCTGGTCGTTGGCAACGTCGTCGTACTCCAGCAATTGCTTGCGGATGTCGAAGTTGCGGCCTTCCACCTTGCGCTGGGCGTTCTCGATGGAGCGGGACACCCACGGGTGCTCGATCGCCTCGCCTTCCGGCATTTTCAGGCGGTCCATGATCGCGGCGACGCGGTCGGAAGCGAAGATGCGCAGCAGCGGGTCTTCCAGGCACAGATAGAAACGGGATGAGCCCGGGTCGCCCTGGCGGCCGGAACGGCCGCGCAGCTGATTATCGATACGACGGGATTCATGGCGCTCGGTGCCCACGATGTGCAGGCCGCCGGCGGCCAACACCTGATCGTGGACCACTTTCCAATCGGCGCGGATCTTGTCGATGCGCGCGCGCTTTTCCTCTGCGGACAGGCTGTCGTCGGACTCGATGCCCTTGATCTCCGGCTCCGGATTGCCGCCCAGCACGATGTCGGTGCCGCGGCCGGCCATATTGGTGGCCACGGTGATCACGCCGGGGCGGCCGGCCTGCACCACGATGTCGGCTTCGCGAGCGTGTTCCTTGGCGTTCAGCACATTGTGCGGCAGCTTGGCTTTTTGCAGCAGATCAGCGATCAGCTCGGAGTTTTCAATGCTGGTGGTGCCCACCAACACCGGTTGGCCGCGCTCGTGGCAGTCTTTGATGTCTGCCAGGATGGCGTCGTACTTTTCCTTGGCGGAACGGTAGACCTTGTCCTGTGCGTCCTTGCGTATCATCGGCCGGTTGGTCGGGATCACCACGGTTTCCAGGCCGTAAATGCTCTGGAATTCGTAAGCTTCGGTGTCGGCGGTACCGGTCATGCCGGCCAGCTTGCCGTACAAGCGGAAGTAGTTCTGGAAGGTGATCGAAGCCAGCGTCTGGTTTTCGCGGTTGATCTCCACGCCTTCCTTGGCTTCCACCGCCTGGTGCAGGCCTTCGGACCAGCGGCGGCCGGCCATCAGGCGGCCGGTGAACTCATCCACGATCACCACTTCGCCGTCTTGCACCACGTAGTGCTGGTCCTTGTGGAACAGCGAATGGGCGCGCAAGGCGGCCATCAGATGGTGCATCAGCGTGATGTTGGTGGCGGAATACAGGCTGTCGCCTTCCTTCAGCAGGCCCAAGCGGGTCAGGATTTCTTCGCTGTGCTCGTGACCGGCTTCGGACATCATCACCGAGTTGGCCTTTTCGTCCACCCAGTAATCGCCCTCGCCCTCTTCGGTTTCCTGGCGCTTCAACATCGGCGGCACCGCGTTCATGCGCTGGTACATGTCGATATTGTCGTCGGCCGGGCCGGAGATGATCAGCGGGGTGCGCGCTTCGTCGATCAGGATGGAGTCCACCTCGTCGATCACCGCATAGGCAAGCTTGCGCTGCACCTTCTCTTCCACGCTGAACACCATATTGTCGCGCAGATAGTCAAAGCCGAATTCGTTGTTGGTGCCGTAAGTGATGTCGCAGGCGTAGGCTTGCTGCTTCTCGTCGTGCGGCATCTGGGACAGGTTGACGCCGACGGAGAGGCCCAGGAAGTTGTACAACTTGGCCATGATGCCGGCGTCGCGGCTGGCCAGGTAGTCGTTGACGGTGACGACGTGCACGCCATCGCCGGTCAGCGCGTTCAGGTAGGACGGCAGCGTGGCCACCAGGGTCTTGCCCTCGCCGGTGCGCATCTCGGCGATCTTGCCGTAGTGCAGCACCATGCCGCCGATCAGCTGCACGTCGAAGTGGCGCATGCCCAGCACGCGACGCGAGGCCTCGCGGCACACCGCAAAGGCTTCCGGCAACAAGTCGTCCACCGTCTCGCCTTTGGCCAGGCGCTGCTTGAACTCATCGGTTTTGGCTGCCAAAGCCTCGTCGGACAACGCTTTCAAGCCCTCTTCCAGAGCGTTGATGCGCACCACCGTCTGGTGGAATTGCTTCAGAAGCCGGTCATTGCGGCTGCCGAATACTTTTTTAAGCAAAGAAGAAATCATGTAATCGAATTCCAGAGACCAGCGGGCTGTTTAGGTAAGGTGTCCGCAAAAATGCTTGAAAGTGTAGCACATTAGCCGCCTTATTTTATGGGGGCGCGCTTGCGCTGTATCAAGGGGGCAAGCGCCTGCTCGCGGTCTTTATTTTCGTATGCGCCCAACCCCGGCGTGAAAACAGCCCGTCGCGGCACGGCCTCGTCCGCAGGCGCGCGGCCATGGCGCCGCGCTTGCGGGCGGAGCCCGACCAAACTCAAACAAGTGTTGGTTTTAATCCACGTTTTTCGGGCGAATTCGAGCAAACACTCAATTAAATTGACACTGACTGTCATGCCACTTTAATAATCCCCTCCAACAATAACGCCTTTCCAACAAGGGCCGTCCACGGCCCGATTCAAGCAGAAGCACGCATAGACAATAGAGGGGAGACATCGATGGACCGCAGACAGTTTCTGAAGTGGAGCGGCTTCTTGACCGCTTCCGTCGCCGCCGGCGGCTTGACCGCGTGCGGCGGCGGAGGCGCCGGCAGCTTGCCGGGGGGCGCCGGTTCGACGCTAGGCATCAATGGCAGCGGCTTTGGCCAGGGCGTAGCCTCCGGCGACCCCAAACCGGACAGCATCGTTCTATGGACCCGGGCGGACGGCGGCGACGGCAGCCAAAACGTCAAGGTCACATTGCAGTTGTCCGACCGCGCGGATTTCTCCACCCTGCTGGTGAATGTGGCGCTCAGCGCCCAGCCGGACTGGGACTACACCATTCGCCACAAAGTCACCGGCCTTAGCAGCGCCGCCACCTACTACTATCGTTTCCTCACCGGCCAGGCGGTCAGCATGACCGGCCGCACCAAGACCGCGCCGGCCGCCGGCGCGCCGCTGTCACAACTGAAGTTCGCCTTCATTTCCTGTCAGGACTGGAGCGTCAACCACTGGGGCGCTTTTGAGGAGCTCGCCAATCAGGACCTGGACTTCATCGTCCATCTGGGCGACTACATCTATGAAACCGTCGGCGCCGGCTTCCAGAGCGGCGGCAACGAAACCCGCCATCCGGCGCTGAGCCTGCCCAACGGCACCCAGCGCGCCGACGGCGCCCGCTATGCCACCACACTGGCGGACTACCGCTCGCTGTACAAGTCCTATCGCAACGACCCCCGCCTGCAAAAGCTGCACGCCAGCTTCCCGATGATTGCGATCTGGGACGACCACGAGTTTTCCGACGACTGCTGGCAAGACCGCCAGGAGTACACCGCCACCGACGACAGTTCGCCGCAAACCGCGCGCCGCCGCAGCGCCAGCCAGGCCTGGTTTGAGAATATGCCGGCCGACGTGCAGTTGGACCTGAACAACCCCTCGTTCCAAAACATCCAGATCTACCGCAGCTTTACCTTCGGCGACCTTGCCACCTTGGTGATGACCGACGAGCGCTTGTACCGCAGCGACCACATCATTCCGGAAACCCAGGCCGGCAGCGAGATAGGCAGCCGCTACTTCGTGCAGAAAAACACCCTGGCCCAGGTGGAAGCCAGCAAGATGGCCTCCACCGGCGGCAATCTGCTCAATGTCTCCATTCTGGGCGAAACCCAGCGCGCCTGGTGGCAGAACCAGATGAAGTCCGCCGCCACTACCTGGAAGCTGTGGGGCAATGAAGTCTCGCTGCTACGCATGGGTTTCGACGGCACCGTCGCGGTGGCCTCGCTGCTGACCCAGGGCCTGGCGCCGCAACTGGCCGGCCTGGGCCTGACGCTGACCCAGCCGCAGATCGCCCAGCTGCAAGGCGCGCTCTATCTGGACCTGGCCGCCGCCAACACCAGCGCCGCCACACCCGTGGTCAGCTATGCCAACACCCAGCCACTGTTGAGCACCCTCAGCGGCGGCGGGATCTCCGCCGGCACGTTCAACACCGCCATCAAACCCGGCCTGGACGCCAGCCTGCCGCCGTCGATGTTCTTCGACAAGTTCATCCTCAACGCCGACCAGTGGGACGGCTACAATGCCGAGCGCAAAGCGCTGATGGCCTATCTGAAAGCTCAGGGCATCGCCAATGTGGTGGCCCTCACCGGCGACATCCACGCCTTCTTCGCCGGCCCGGTGATGGATGACTACGACGCCGCCAGCCCCAGCCCGGTGATGGTGGACCTGGTGACCGCCGGCGTCTCCAGCAACTCTCTGTTCAGCTATTTCAAGAACGTGGTGGACACCGTGCCGGCCTTCTCCAAGGCCAAACCGCTGATCTACACCACGGTGGGCGGCCAGGTGGTCAACACCTTCACCAGCACCTTGCAAAACTTCAACAGCTGGCTCAAATACGTGGACAGCGACGCTCAGGGTTACGCACTGGTGACGCTGACGCCGGCCAAACTCAGCTGCGCCTTCCACAAAGTGGGCGCCTTGAACGGCGGCTCGGCCCCCAACCCGGCCACAGCCAGCGTCAAAACCGTGGAGGTGGCGGCCGGCAGCCCCGCCGTCAACGTACTGTAAACCCCAGCGCACACCAAACGCTCCGAGCACCCGGCCAAGCCGGGCGCTCCGGAGCGAAACGCCACTCAGTTTCAAACAGTACAATCCGTCACAAAACCCCAACAAATCTGCCGCGCCGGTAACAATCCCGTTCACGTAACTCTGCTAGTATCCAGCGCCGACGCCCTGCGCTCTCATTCCCGATGCATGGCCTTGCTGGCAGCCCGCACCCGATGCCCCTGGCCTATGCTTTAAGATGACAGGCATGCTGATTCCGGCTGCGTGCCGCGCGGCCGCGGCTCCGCCCGAACAAAACAGACTAAAACCGCTGACCGCCGCTGGCGGCGCTGTCGGCGGCGCTAAACCGGAGAGGCCAGATGACTACCGTTGTCCGCCATTTCATGCCCGCCACAGCCAAACGGCTGATCCCCAATCGCTGGGATTTGATTGCGTTTCCGCTATTGCTGGGTTTTCTGCTGATGGCCACCACCGGCATCCGCGAAACCTGGGCGCCGCTTACAGCCTTGCAAACCGTCCCGATCACGCTGGACCCGGCCAATCTGCCGGAGTACGCGCTGCGCACCACGCTGCGCATGCTGGCCGCCATGGCCGCCGCACTGGTCTTCACCTTGATCTACGGCACGCTGGCGGCCAAGAGCCGCCGCGCCGGCTTGCTGCTGGTGCCCATCCTGGACATCCTGCAATCGGTGCCGGTGCTGGGCTATGTCTCCTTCACCGTCACCTTCTTCCTGGCGCTGTTTCCCGGCCGGGTGCTAGGCGCGGAATTCGCCGCCATCTTCGCCATCTTCACCAGCCAGGCCTGGAACATGACCTTCAGCTTCTACCAATCGCTGCGCACTGTGCCGCGCGACTTGGAAGAAGTCTCGCTCAATCTGCGGCTCACGCCGTGGCAAAAGTTCTGGAAGCTGGAAGTGCCGTTCTCCATGCCCGGCATGATCTGGAACATGATGATGAGCATGTCCGGCGGCTGGTTCTTCGTGGTCGCCTCGGAAGCCATCACGGTGGGCGACAAGACCGTCACCCTGCCCGGCGTCGGTTCCTACCTGGCGATGGCCATCCAGAACAAGAATCTGGCCGCCGTGGGCTGGGTGATTCTGACCATGACCGTGGTCATCGTCATCTACGACCAATTCCTGTTCCGGCCCATGGTGGCCTGGGCCGATAAATTCCGTCTGGAGGACACCGCCAGCCAATCCGCGCCGGAGTCCTGGGTACTGAACCTGATACAGCGCACCCGCGCCATCCAGCTTCTGCTCAAACCCTTTGGCAAACTGCTGCGCAAAACCGCCCGGCTGCGCCTCAATTACCGCCTGCCGCAGGGCCTGCACTCGGAAGCGCAAACCCCGGTGTCTCGCGGCATAGACGTGGTCTGGTGGCTGCTGGTGGCGGTGCTGGGCCTGTTGGCCAGCTGGAAACTGGTGACCTTCATTCACACAGAGGTGGGCGTCTCCGAAGTGCTGCGCGTGCTGGGCCTGGGTCTGATCACCCTGGTGCGGGTATCACTGCTGATCCTGCTCGCCTCCATCGTCTGGGTACCGCTGGGCGTGCACATCGGCCTGCGCCCGGCGCTGGCGGAAAAGATCCAGCCGCTGGCCCAGTTCCTGGCCGCCTTCCCGGCCAATCTGCTGTTCCCGGTGTTCGTGGTCTTCATCGTCCACTTCAAACTCAACCCGGATATCTGGCTGTCGCCGCTGATCGTGCTCGGCACCCAGTGGTACATCCTGTTTAATGTGGTGGCCGGCGCCAGCGCCTTCCCCAACGATTTTCGCGAAGCGGCGGCCAATTTCCGCATCCGCGGCTGGCAATGGTGGCGGCAAGTGATGCTGCCCGGCATCTTCCCCTACTACGTCACCGGCGCGATTACCGCATCGGGGGGCGCCTGGAACGCCAGCATCGTGTCCGAATACGTGTCCTGGGGCGACGACAAGCTGGCCGCTCACGGTCTGGGCGCTTACATTGCCCAAACCACAGCCGCCGGCGACTATCCGAAGATACTGCTCGGCATCACCGTGATGTCCATCTTTGTCGTCCTGTTCAACCGCCTGCTGTGGCGGCCGATGTACGCCGCCGCCGAAAACAAACTCCGTCTCAACTAAGGGGGCAACCATGACTCAAGACACCATCACCCCGGGGCGGGAGATTTTCCGGCTGGAAAACGTTTGCCGCGGCTTCAACAAGGGCAATGACGAAATCCAGGTGCTGGACGACGTCAACCTGACGCTGCGCGAAGGCGAAATCGTCGGCCTGCTAGGCCGTTCCGGCTCGGGCAAATCCACCCTGCTGCGCATCATTGCCGGCCTGATCAAGCAAAGCAGCGGCAATGTCAGTTACCACGGCAAGCCCCTGACCGGCCCTGCCGAAGGCGTGGCCATGGTGTTCCAGACCTTCGCGCTATTCCCCTGGCTGACCGTGCTGCAAAACGTGGAAGCCGGGCTGGAAGCGCTGGGCGTGGAAGCCAAGGAACGCCGCCGCCGCGCGCTGGCCGCCATCGACCTGATCGGTCTGGACGGTTTCGAGAACGCCTACCCGCGCGAACTGTCCGGCGGCATGCGCCAACGCGTCGGCTTCGCCCGCGGCCTGGTGGTCAACCCCACCCTGCTCTTGATGGACGAACCCTTCTCCGCACTGGACGTGCTCACCGCCGAAACGCTGCGCACCGACATGCTGGACCTGTGGAGCGAAGGCCAGTTGCCCATCCAGTCCGTGCTCATCGTCACCCACAATATCGAAGAAGCCGTATTCATGTGCGACCGCATCCTGGTGCTGTCGTCCAACCCCGGCCGCGTGGTGGCGGAAATCAAAGTGCCGTTCCCGCACCGCCGCAACCGGCTGGACCCGGCCTTCCGCAAAATGGTGGACGACATCTACGCGCTGATGACCGCGCGCCGCAGCGCCCACACCCTGCACAAGTTGCCGCTGGAAATCGGCAGCCAGTTAAGCGAGGTGTCCACCAACCTGATGGCCGGCTTGATTGAGGAAGTGGCTCAAGCGCCCTATCACGGCAAAGCGGACATGCCGGAAATCGCGGAGAAACTACGGCTGGAAGTGGACGAACTGTTCCCGGTGGCCGAAATCCTGGAACATCTGGGCTTCGCCGAACTGAAAGACGGCGACATCCTGCTCACCGCCGCCGGCAAACTGTTCGCCGACTACGGCACCCAGGAACGCAAAGTACAGTTCGCCGAACACCTGCTGCGCCACGTGCCCATGGCCGCCCACATCCGCAAAGTGCTTCAAGAGCGTCCAGGCCAACGCGCGCCGCGGCTGCGCTTCGCTCAGGAACTGGAAGACTCTCTGTCCGACGAAACCGCCGAGGAGACGCTGGACACCGTGATCAGCTGGGGACGCTACGCGGAAATCTTCTCTTACAACGACCACACTGAAACCTTCAGTCTGGAAGACGTGGAAGGCGGTCAATAAGCGCCGCTGGCGGCCTCGTCGACGGGACGAGAACGCCAGCTTATCTCCAAACACGGCCCGCCAGCGGCTACAATGACTTGTTTTCATTCCGCAGCCCGCCATGTCCGGACGCCAATTCACCGATATCGCCCGTCTCGACGGCACCCTGACCCGCCTCACCGCCGAAGCCCAGGCGCTGATGCGGCTGGACCGCGCCTTCCAGAAACTGTTGCCGCCGCAACTGGCCGGCACCTGCCGCGCCGTGCGCATCCGCGATGACGAACTAGTGATTTACACCGATACCGGCATCATCGCCGCCCGCCTGCGCATGCTGGCCCCCGGCCTGCTGCCGCAACTGGCGCAGCAAGGCTATGTGGCCGGCAAAGTACGGGTCAAAGTGGATATCCGCCTGGCGCGCAAACCCAAGGAAAAAACGCTGAAGATCAGCCAGAACGCATTGGACGGCATGGAAGAAGCCGCCGCCAGCGTCAGCAACCCTCTGGTCAGCGCCGCGCTGGCCAAGCTGATAGCCCACCACCGCAAGTAAAGGCCGGCGCGCCGCCGGCCGTCTTGCCGCAGCCGGTCAAACCGGCTTAAAGTCGCGGCATGAAAAAATACATCATCATGGCGCTCGCCGGCCTGGCCGCCGGCATCGCTCAAGCCGCTCCGACAGAACAGCCGACGCCGGCGGAGGCGGAAGCCGCCTTCAAGACCCAGGCCCTCGCCGAATTCAACAACAAGCCGGAATCCACCCACACGGTGCTGATGCGCTCGATGCTGGAATCCATGCTCAAGGACCTGCGCGTCACCTCAGTGAGCGACTGTCAGAACGATGAAGAAAACGCCACCCTGGACTGCGAAGTCAGCTACCAGGGCCGCAAACTTACCGGCAAGCCAGTGAAGCGCGAGCAGCGGATGCGCTTCAGCCGTCAAGACGGCCAATGGCGCATCGTGCCCCCGCCCAAAGACGCGGACGACGAAGAGGCCGGCGCCGCGTCCTCTCCTCAATAGGCTCAGGCAAGCTGCGCCTCGAAGCTGTCCGCTCGGGCCATTTGCCACATACGGCCGTAGAACGCCGCCTTGATCTCCGGCTCCAGCAACTCGCCCGGCTGCAAAAAGACATGCAGTTGCGAAAACAGCCTGATCTCGGTGTCGCTGACGCGGCGCACCAAATGGTGCGGCCGCAACTGCGACGGGTGCTCCAGCCCGGCCGAGGCCAGCATCTCCGCCAGCGCCTTCATGGTGTTGCGATGAAAATGGAACACCCGGTCCGCCTTATCCGGCACCACCAGCGCGCGCTGACGCAGCGCATCCTGCGTCGCCACCCCGGTGGGGCAACGGTTGGTGTGACAGCTCTGGCTTTGGATGCAGCCGATGGCGAACATGAAGCCGCGCGCGGAATTGGCCCAGTCCGCGCCTATCGCCAGCACGCTGGCGATGTCGAAAGCGCTGACCAGCTTGCCGCTGGCGCCGATCTTGATCTTGTCCCGCAGATTCAAGCCCACCAACACATTGTGGACAAACAGCAAACCCTCGCGCAGCGGCACGCCGATGTGATCCGTGAACTCCAGCGGCGCCGCTCCTGTGCCGCCCTCCTTGCCGTCCACCACGATGAAGTCCGGCAGAATCCCCGTTTCCAGCATCGCCTTGGCGATACCCATGAACTCCCACGGATGGCCCAGACAAAACTTGAAACCCACCGGCTTGCCGCCGGACAACTCGCGCAACCGGGCGATGAAACGCATCAGTTCGATCGGCGTGGAAAACGCGCTGTGGCGCGACGGCGACACGCAATCCTGCCCCAACGGCACGCCGCGGGTCGCGGCGATTTCCGGCGTCACCTTGTGCTTGGGCAAAATGCCGCCGTGGCCGGGCTTGGCGCCCTGGCTCAGCTTGATCTCTACCATCTTCACCTGCGGATTGCGCGCCTGTTCGGCAAAGCGCTCCGCGTCGAAACCGCCGGCCGCGTCTCGGCAGCCGAAATAGCCGCTGCCCAGTTCCCACACCAGCGCGCCGCCATGCTCCAAGTGATAAGGGCTGATGCTGCCCTCGCCGGTGTCGTGATAGAAATCACCGCGCTGCGCACCCTGATTCAAGGCGCGGATGGCGTTGGCGCTGAGCGCGCCAAAGCTCATCGCCGACACATTGAACAAGGAAGCCGAATACGGCTGGGTACACTGCGGGCCGCCGATTTCCACGCGAAAGCCGGCAGGATCGCTCAGCGGCGCCGGCCGCATCGAATGGCTGATGAACTCGAAGCCCGGCTGATACACATCGATCAAGGTGCCGAACGGCTTGTCCGCGCCCTCGTTCTTGGCGCGCGCGTACACCAGCGAGCGCTGAGCGCGCGAGAACGGCAGTTGCTCGCGGTCGGACTCCAGCAGGTACTGGCGGATTTCCGGACGGATGCTTTCCACCAGGTAACGGATATTGCCCAGAATCGGATAGTTGCGACGCACCGCATGGCGGGTTTGCAGCAAATCGAACACCCCCAGCAGCGTCAACGCGGCGGCGGCCAGCGTGAACGGCCACAACCACTCATAGTGAACGAAGGGCAAGCTGAACAGCGTGAACAACAGGCAACAGGAGAAAAAGGCGTAGCGGCTCAACAAGGACACACTCATGTGGACTCCAGACTGGGGTGGCGGGGAAGGCTCAGGGTAACGTCGAAAACCCGCGGCTCACAAGGCGCGGCAGGCGCGAATTCACATTAATAAATACATTCACTATAAAGATAATCTACTCCCTGACCTAAAGGCCGGCTCCGCAGACACGGTAAATATCCGGAAGATAACATCTCTCGACATCCACACCGCCGCGGCCCGACCGCGGTACTTTAATAAAACGATGGAACCCAAGACATGCCCTGCCTGCAACGCTTCCTCCCGGACACCGCGCCGGAAACCCTGATCGCCGCGCTAGAACAAGACGGCGGCATCGTGATAGAACATCTGTTGACCCCGGATGGCCTGGCACAGTTCCGCGCCCAGCTGCAGCCGCTGCTGGACCGCTCCGCCCCCTGCCAGGGCGACTTCTACGGCTACGCCACCCGCAGGATCAGCGGCCTGATAGAACGCGTGCCCGTCACCCGCGAACTCGCCATCCACCCTTTGATCCTGCAAGTGATGGACGCCTTCCTGCTGCGCGGCTGCCGCGAATACCAGCTCAACCTCACCCAGGCCATCAGCATCGGCCCCGGCGAACCGCGTCAATTCCTGCACAGCGACGACCTGATGTTTCCCGGCACCGCGCCCGGATCGGAAAAAATGATCAACTGCATGTACGCGTTGGACGACTTCACCGAACAGAACGGCGCCACCTGCGTCGTGCCCGGCAGCCACCGCTGGCCGGAACCGCGCGATCCCAAGCCGGAAGAAGTCATCAGCGCCGCCATGCCCGCCGGCTCGGTGCTGATCTATCTGGGCTCGCTGATCCACGGCGGCGGCGCCAACCAGAGCGCCCAGGCGCGCACCGGCGTCGTCATCAGCTACAACCTGGGCTGGCTGCGCCAGGCGGAGAACCAATACCTTGCCGTCTCCCGGGAACTGGCCCGCGCGCTGCCGCCCCGGCTGCAACGGCTGCTGGGCTACTTTGTCCATGCGCCCAACCTTGGCAGCATAGACGGCCGCGACCCGATAGAACTGCTGCACGATCAGCCGCCGGCGGACGCGCTGTTCCGCGAATTCCTGCCGGAGGAAATTATCCAACCGCTCGCGGAAGCGCGCGCAGCCGCGTTGCGCGTCGATTAATCTTATCTCTGCACATCGACATCCCGCCGCAACATCGCGGCGGGATGATGAACAATGGAACACGCGGGCCATCCGGCTGACGCGCGCCGCCACCGCACTCTCTAGACCAAGGATAACAGCATGAACGCCAGCGAAGATCAGGACAGCCCGCAGCAAACCGAAGCGGACGCGCCGCAAGACCCTTCCCGCCGCCGCCTTTTTGAAGGCCTGGCCGCCATCGGCGCTAGCTGTGCGCTGCCCGCGGCGGCGGCGACGCCGTCAAGCCATCCGCGCCGGGGCCAATTGGACGCCTTGCTCAAAGCGAATATCAAGAATGTGGTGGTGATCTATCTGGAAAACCGCAGCTTCAACAACCTCTACGGCAACTTCCCCGGCGTGGCCCAGCCGCTAAGCGCCGTCGCCCCGGAACAAGCCTTGCAAAGCGACCGCGACGGCCGCCCGCTGCCCGGCCTGCCCAAAATTTGGGGCGGCCTGGTGCCTACCGGCCAAACCGTGGCCGGCAAGCACTATTTCATAGAAGAAAAAGACATACACGGCCTGCCCAACGCGCCGTTCCCGCTGAAAGACGCCGAAGGGCAGCCTTTGCCGGAGGCCGTGATCACCCGCGATCTCTGTCATCTGTTCTATCACAACCAGATGCAGATCAACGACGGCCGCAACGACCAGTTCGTTGCCTGGGCCGATTCCGGCGCGCTGGTCATGGGCCACTACCCAGACACCGCACGCACTCTCAATCAATGGCAGATCGCCCGCCGCTTCACTCTGTGCGACAACTTCTTCATGGCGGCCTTCGGCGGCTCCTACCTCAACCACCAATTTCTGATCGCCGCGCGCACCCCTGAATATTTCAATGCCGCCCAGACCCCGGCCAAGAAGAAAATCGCCGTGCTGGCCGACGGCCCTACCGGTCGCCGGCTGGCGCTGGACCCCAAATCCCCGGCCTCGGCGCTGGACGGTCCGCCCAAATTCGTCAACAACGGCTCCATCACCCCGGACGGCTACGCGGTCAATACCATGGCCCCGCCCTACCAGCCCAGCTTCGTGCGGCCGGCGGAGGGCGGCGACAAACGCTATGCCGACCCGCAAGACCCCAGCACCCTGCCGCCGCAAAGCTACCGCACCATAGGCGATCTCTTGTCCGAAAAACACATCGGCTGGGCCTGGTACGGCGGCAGTTGGCAAGCCGCGCTGGACGGCAAGGGCGGCGGCGACGCGCCCAACTTTCAATACCATCACCAGCCCTTCAATTACTTCCGCCAGTTCGCGCCCGGCAGCACCGCGCGCGAGCGCCATCTGCTGGACGGCGGCCTGGGCGATAGCCCGATTTCCAACCGCTTCATCGCTGACGCCGTGGCCGGCAAGCTGCCCGCGGTGGCGTTCTACAAGCCGCAGGGCAATCTGAACATGCATGCGGGCTATTCCGACGTGGAGTCCGGCGATCGTCATGTAGCCAATGTGTTGCAGCATTTGATGAGCGGACCGCAATGGAAGCATATGCTGGTGGTGATCACCCATGATGAGAACGGCGGCTGGTGGGATCATGTGGCGCCGCCTCAGGGGGACCGCTGGGGACCGGGTTCGCGGATTCCAGCGATCATCGCCTCGCCGTTCGCCAAGCGCGGGCATGTGGATCACACTTTTTACGATACAACGTCCATCATCCGTTTCATCAGCCGGCTGCATGATTTGCCGGAGTTGGAGGGGGTGAGCGCGCGCAATGCGGCCTTCCGCGCGCGCGGCGCGCGGCCGCCAGGGGATTTGACCGGGGCTTTGGTGTTTGCGTGAGAACCTGTTCACGATCTGCTGCGCGTTGGTGAGATAGCGTAAAAACAAGCTCAAAAAGCTCTGGCCTTGAGAGCACAGGAATCCACAAAAAAAGCACCGTTTTCCATGCTTGGAAACGGTGCTTTTCTCTTAAGTGAACGGCATTACCCCGACTTCCGGGGCGTTTTGAATGAACGCGACAAGCACTCAGATCACGTAATCCTGACCTTCCTGCTTGGCAAACACCGACAGCTTCTTCGGCGTCACATACAGGCTGTCGCCGGGCAATACCGCCAGTTCTCGATAACGCTCCTTGCTCACCGCCGCCTCTATGCTCCGGCCGTCGGCCTGCACCAGCTCCACCCGCACGATGGGTCCCACCGCGTGGATATGCTCCACCGTGCCCTGCGCCAACGCACCATCGGCGTGGCGCGACAGGTCCAGGTCGTGCGGGCGCACATAGGCCACCGCCTCATCGCCGCTGGCCAGCGCCAGCCCTTCCAACGCATGGGCATAGCCGCCGATCTGCAACTGCCCGCGCTCGATGCGGCCGTGGAACAGGTTCACATCGCCCAGGAACTGCGTGACAAAAGGCGTGGCCGGGTTTTCGTAGATGTCGTCCGGACGTCCCACTTGCTCGATGTGGCCGTGGTCCATCACCACGACCCGGTCCGACACTTCCAGCGCCTCTTCCTGATCGTGAGTGACGAACACGCTGGTGATGTGCATATCGTTGTGCAGGTCGCGCAGCCAACGGCGCAAGTCCTTGCGCACCTTGGCGTCCAACGCGCCGAAGGGTTCGTCCAATAGCAGCACCTTGGGCTCCACCGCCAAAGAGCGCGCCAGGGCGATACGCTGGCGCTGGCCGCCGGACAGCTGGCCGGGATAGGCGTCCGCCAACCAGTCCAGCTGCACCATTTTCAGCAGCTGCATTACTTTGTCGCGGATTTCATCCTTGCCGGGGCGGCTCTTGCGCGGCTTGACGCTGAGGCCGAAGGCCACGTTGTCGAACACCGTCATGTGACGGAACAACGCGTAATGCTGGAATACGAAGCCCACTTCGCGCTCGGCCACATGGGTGTGGGTGGCGTCGGCGCCGGCAAACAGCACTTGCCCAGCGTCCGGGCGTTCCAGTCCGGCGATGATGCGCAGCAAGGTGGTCTTGCCGCAGCCGGACGGCCCCAGCAGCGCCAGCAGTTCGCCGGCCTCCACGTTGAGGCTGACATTGTCCAGCGCGACGAAGTCGCCGAACTGTTTGCGGATATTGCGGATTTCTATGCTCATGCGGGCTGGTCCTTAGCTATGGCGCGGCCGGCGGCGGCCAGGCGAGCGGCCGCGCTGCGTTCCGCGGCGGCGTCGCTCTGTCGCGCCATCCGCCACTCCACCAGGCTCTTGACGCCCAGGGTGACCAGGGCGAGGAAGGCCAAGAGCGAAGCGCAAGCGAAGGCGCCGACGAAGTTGTACTCGTTGTACAGGATTTCTACATGCAGCGGAATGGTGTTGGTCTGGCCGCGGATATGGCCGGACACCACGCTCACCGCCCCGAATTCCCCCATGGCGCGGGCATTGGTCAGGATCACGCCGTAGAGCAGGCCCCATTTGACATTGGGGAGGGTGACGCGCCAAAAGGTTTGCCATCCAGACGCGCCCAAAACCAGCGCCGCCTGCTCCTCGTCCGCGCCTTGCGCCTGCATCAGCGGAATCAGTTCGCGGGCCACGAAGGGGAAGGTGACGAAGACGGTGGCCAACACGATGCCGGGGACGGCGAAGATCACTTGCAGGCCATGCTGTTGCAGCCAGCCGCCTAGCGCGGTGTTGACGCCGAACAGCAGCACGTACATCAGGCCGGCCACCACCGGCGACACCGCGAACGGCAGGTCGATCAGCGTGGTCAGGAAACTCTTGCCGCGGAATTCAAAACGAGCAATGGCCCAGGCCGCCGCTACGCCGAACACCAGGTTCAGCGGCACGGCGATGACGGCGGCGATCAAGGTCAGCTTGATCGCCGCCAGCGCGTCCGGCTCGGTCAGCGCTGCCAGGTACAGGTCCCAACCTTTGCGGAAAGCTTCCCAGAACACCGCCAACAGCGGCACCAGCAGGAACAGGAACAAAAAGACCAAGGCCAGGCCGGTCAACAGATAGCGCACCAGGCGCGATTCAGTGGTCAGGCTTTGCATATCATTTACCCGCGCCGTGGCGGCGCGCGGCCCACCATTGGATGAGGTTGATGGCGAAAAGGATCAGGAAGGAGATGGCCAGCATCACCAGCGCCACCGCTACCGCGCCGTGCTGGTCGAACTGGTCCAGCTTGGCGGCGATGATCAGCGGGGCGATTTCCGACACCATGGGGATATTGCCGGCAATGAAGATCACCGAGCCGTATTCGCCGGTGGCGCGAGCGAAGGCCATCGCGCCGCCGGTGATCAAGGCAGGCAGCGCCGCCGGGAAAATCACGCGCCGGAAGATGTCCCAGCGCCCGGCGCCCAAGCAGGTGGCGGCTTCTTCCAGTTCGCGCTCCAGGTCTTCCAACACCGGCTGCACCGTGCGCACCACAAAGGGCAGGCCGATGAAGGTCAACGCCACGATGATGCCCAGCGGGGTGAACGACACTTTCAGGCCCAGCGGCTCCAGATATTGACCGATCCAACCGTTGGGCGCGTACAGCGTGGTCAGCGCGATGCCGGCCACGGCGGTGGGCAGCGCGAACGGCAGGTCCACCAACGCGTCGATCAGCCGTTTGCCGGGAAAGCGGTAGCGCACCAGCACCCAGGCCACCAGAAAGCCGAACAGCAGATTGATCAGCGCGGCGATGCCGGCGGAGACGAAGGACAGGCGGATGGCGGCGACCACGCGCTCATGGGCCACCGCATCGACGAAGGCCGCCCAGCCCATGCCGTGCGCCGACCATAACAGCGCGGCAAACGGCAGCAGCACAATCAGGCCCAGCCAAAACAGGGTAATGCCGAAAGACAGGCCGAAGCCGGGCAGCACCGAGTGGCGCTTGTTGATCAGATTGAAACCGCTGGCCGCCATCATGCGCTCATTTCTTGCTGAAGATCTGGTCGAAGCTGCCGCCATCGGCGAAATGCTTCTGGTTGACCGCGGCCCAGGAACCGAACACGCTGGCCACGGTGAAGGTCTTCACCGCCGGGAAACGGGAGGCAAACTGCTTGGCCACCGCCGGGTCTTGCGGACGCAGGTAGTTTTCCGCGGCCAGCTTCTGGCCTTCCGGGCTCCACAAGTATTGCAGATAGGCTTCCGCCTGCTTGCGGCTGCCTTTGCGGTCCACCACCTTGTCCACCACCGACACCGGGTTCTCGGCCAGCACCGACAGGCTGGGATACACCACTTCAAAGCCGCCGCGGCCGAATTCGCGGGCGATCATTTCCGCCTCGTTCTCGAAGGTCACCAACACATCGCCGATCTGGCGCTGCATGAAGGTAGTGGTGGCGGCGCGGCCGCCGCCGTCCAGCACAGGCACGTTCTTGAAGATTTTGCCCACCAGGTCCTGGGCCTTGGCCTCATTGCCGCCCGGCTGCTTCAACGCATAGCCCCAGGCCGCCAGGTAGCTGTAACGGCCGTTGCCGGAAGTCTTGGGATTGGGAATAACCACTTTCAAACCCGGCTTGGCCAGGTCGCTCCAGTCGCGCACTTGCTGCGGGTTGCCCTTGCGCACCAGGAACACGATGGTGGAGGTGAACGGCACCGCGTGGTTGGGCAGCCGGCTGGCCCAGTTGGCCGGCACCAAGCCCTTGCCCGCCAGCAGGTCGATATCGGTGGCCTGGTTCATGGTGATCACGTCGGCGGCCAGGCCGTTGGCCACCGCCAGCGCCTGCTTGCTGGAGCCGCCGTGCGACTGTTGCAGGGTGACGGTTTCGCCGGTCTTGGCCTTATAAGCTTTCTGGAAAGCCGGGTTGTAGTCCTTGTAGAAGTCGCGCATCACGTCATAGGACACGTTGAGCAGAGTGGCGTCGGCCAGCGCGGAGCCGGTCGCGGCCAGCAACAGTGCGGCCAGGGCAAGGCGGAGCTTCATGGACAGACCTTTTCTTGATGGATGATCGGCGATGTTCCCGACTATACCCAAGGACTGTTATATCCATAAATAATATTGTGAAATACTCTTATCCCTCAATCATCTAACAAAACCAACCCGCCCCCAAGGCGTTCCCGCTCTGGCCCCCCTCCCCGCTTTGGTTTACTCTCAGAGTCAATTCTCTATTCTGGCTCTCGGAAGTTTCCACGATGAACGTCAAAGACTATATGCAACAGACGGGCAAGGCCGCCCGCAAGGCCAGCCGCGAGCTGGCCCGCGCAGACACCGCGCAGAAAAACCGCGCGCTGCTGGCAATGGCTGACGCCATCCTGCGCGATCAGTCCAAGCTGTTGGACGCCAATGCTCAGGACATGGAGGCGGCGCGCAAGGCCGGCTTGGAACCGGCGCTGCTGGAGCGGCTGGCTTTGACTGAGAAAACCATTGTCGGCATGGCCGAAGGGCTGCGCCAAATCGCCGCGCTACCGGACCCGGTGGGCGAGGTCAGCGAGATGGCCTACCGGCCCTCCGGCATTCAACTAGGCAAGATGCGGGTGCCGCTGGGCGTGGTGGGCATCATTTACGAGGCGCGTCCCAACGTCACCGCCGACGCCGCCGGCCTGTGCCTGAAATCCGGCAACGCCGCTTTGCTGCGCGGCGGTTCCGAGGCCTTCCACAGCAATCAGGCTATCGCCGCCTGCGTGCACGAAGGCCTGCGCGCGGCCGGACTGCCGGCGGAAGCGGTGCAGGTGCTGGCCACCACCGACCGCGCCGCGGTAGGCGAGTTGATCACCATGCCGCAATACGTGGACGTGATCGTGCCGCGCGGCGGCAAGGGTCTGATCGCCCGCATCAGCGCCGAGGCGCGGGTGCCGGTGATCAAGCATCTGGACGGCAACTGTCATGTCTACATTGACGACACCGCCAGCCCGGACAAGGCTTTCGACATCGCTCTAAACGCCAAGACCCACCGCTACGGCACCTGCAACACCATGGAAACCTTGCTGGTGCACACCGCCTTCGCGGAATTCATCCTGCCGCGCCTGGCCGAGGCCTATTGGGAAAAAGACGTGGAGCTGCGCGGTTGCGAACGCACGCGCGCCATCCTGGGCGACAAGGTTCGGCCGGCCAGCGACGAGGACTGGGCCAGCGAATATCTGGCGCCTATTCTAGCCATCAAGGTGGTCAAAGACCTTGATGAGGCCATCGAGCATATCAATCACTGGGGCAGCCACCACACCGACGCCATCGTGTCCGAGGACTACGGGCGCACGCGCCGCTTCCTGCGCGAGGTGGACTCCGCCAGCGTGATGGTCAACGCCTCCACCCGCTTCGCCGACGGTTTCGAATACGGGCTGGGCGCGGAAATCGGCATTTCCACCGACAAGATCCACGCGCGCGGCCCGGTGGGCCTGACCGGGCTGACCAGCCAGAAATGGATCGTGCTGGGCGACGGCCAGATCCGTTCCTGATTCCGCCGCCTTGGAAGCCGGCCGCGTGGCAGGCTTCTCGCTCTGGCGGGACACACGCCGCCGGCCTCGCTGCCGGCGGCGTTTTCATTGATAATCGCTGCTTTGCTTCCCTACCGGGCGATTCCATGCAGACCCTGAACCAACAAGACCTGGCCGCGCTGTCGGCCAAAGCCGCCTGTGCGCCGCGCCTGCGCGCCAACCAGAATTTCCACGCTCAACTGGAAGACCCCATCCAGCGCCTGGCCATCGCCATGGAGCCGGACACCTACGTGCGCCCGCACCGCCACGACCACAGCTGGGAAATGTTGATCGCGCTCAGCGGCGCCTTCGAGGTGATCGTGTTCGACGAGGCCGGCGTGGTGCAAGGCCGCCATCGCTTGGGCGAAGACGGCGCGCGGGTATTCGAAATGCCGGCCAACACCTGGCATTCGGTCGTGTCGCTGCTGCCGGGCAGCGTGGTATTTGAAGTCAAACACGGTCCTTATCTGCCGCTGCAGGACCAAAATCTGGCCGCCTGGTCCCCGGCCGAGGGCTCCGAGCGCGTGCCGGCGATGCTGGATTTCCTGCGCCGCGCCCAAGCGGGCCAGCGCTTCGACAGCTAAGCCGTCCCCCGGTCAAACGGCTAAGCAAATAAGCTTGCCAGCCGCCGCGCCCCTGTTTACCGTGTAGGGCATCTCTTGGGGACGGGAGGCAAACCATGTTGTGGCACTGGCTGCTGGCAAGCTTGCACCTACTGGCTTTGGGCGCCGGCCTGGCCGCGCTATGGAGCCGCGCCGGCCTGCTGCGCCAGCAGCAATTCCCCAGCCAGACCTCTCAGCTATTCCGCAGCCATCGCTGGTGGCTGCTGGCGCTGACGCTGTGGACCATCAGCGGCCTGGGCCTGCTCTCGCTGGACCCCTCCCGTCTGCAGCATCCGCTTTTCATTCTCAAACTGCTGACCCTGACCCCGCTGCTGCTGCTGGAAGTCCGCGCCTCCCGCGGTCTGATGCGCTGGCAAAGCCAGCTGCGCATCCAGCGCAGCCTGGAACTGCGCGGCGCCGATTCGCTGGCGCGCAGCAGCTATTGGCAAATCTGGCTGCTGCTCGCCATCGTCGGCGAATCCGTCGCGCTGCACGGGTGAAGCACCGTTCACGCTCGTAGACTTTGAGCCGGTTCTGGACGCTCCTCGGGCCTCAAACTCCTTAACACCTGCAACTGGCCTCACTCGAACTTGCGCGCGCCGCGGCGTTTCCAATCCTGGTACGTCGTCACTTCACGCAAGTTAAAGCCATGCCCAATCTGATCGAACACTGCAAATCCCTATTACTGCAAACCGCGCTCGGCGTCGCCCTGAGCTGCGCGGTGGTGCCGGCGCTCGCCAACCTGAACGACCCGGTCGCCACGCTGAAAGCCAAAGCGCCTCCGCCCGTCGTCGCCACCTGCCTGGACGAGCGCATGCGCAAGCTGCGCATTCCCAGCGAATACATCGAACGCGAACGCGGCAAAGACCACGGCGAAACCGTGCGTCTGACCAATCCCGCCACCAATAAAGACGGACTGGAAATCCTCATCCGCCCGGACGGCGACGCCAGCAAGCTAACGGTGAACACCCACGGCCTTAGCTACAGCAAGGCATGGCGCAAACTGGTCAATGACTGCGCGCAACGCGGCTGACGTCTCCCCCTGCGGGCCTGTGGACAGTGCTGTCCGCAGCCCCGCCGCTGTGGAAAGTGTGCACAAACTGTGCACAAACCTGTGGATAACATATACAGACACTCCAGCAGACCCCCGGTTTGACTGCGTCTGCTTGCCTGCTCATCTTGTGCACAACTTTTGTAACGCCCGCCACGCTGTGTGTAATGTGGATGAAACGGGGACAACTTTGTGGATAAGATTAGCCGCCGCTTCCACCTGACAAAAATTCTCTAGCGGTTAAACTGGACAGGAGATCTTTAGTCCAGGAGCCCGCATGTCCAATTACCACGCCAAGTACGAACTGCACTACGCCGCCGGCAAGGCGCTGCGTCAATCCTGCTCCCGCACCCTGCAAGCGGAAAACCGGCTCAGCGCGCCGCGCGATGTGGTGGCCATGGTGGAGCAAACCTCTCAGGGGCGGGTGCAAAGCCTGATTCCTCTGCGTTACAGCCGAATGCAGGTATCTCCGTTCACCTTTTTCCGCGGCTTCGCCATGATCCAGGCCGCCGACTTGGCCGCCAACCCTTCCAGCGGCTTGAAGCTGCAGATCTGCGGCGACGCCCACCTGATGAACTACGGCTTCTTCGCCTCCCCCGAACGGCAACTGATCTTCGATATCAACGACTTCGACGAAACCCACCACGGCCCATGGGAGTGGGACTTGAAACGGCTGGCGGTCAGCCTGGTGCTGGCCGCGCGCGGCCAGGGCTTCAGCGAAAGCCAGGCGCGGGAGATGGTGAGCCGCGCCAGCGAGGTCTACCGCCGCCGCGTCAACGAGTACGCTCGCATGGGCCAGTTGGAGCTGTGGTACACCAAGGTGGGCTTCGAGCAATTGCTGGAGCGCGCGCCCACCGACGCCATCCGCCAGCAAATGCTCAAGCTCTCCGACAAGGCCAGACACCAGACCCAGGAAAAGCTGCTGCCCAAGATGACGGAACTGGAGGACGGCACGCTGCGGCTGCGCGACAACCCGCCGGTCATCTTCCACCTGCACGACAAGAACACCCTGCTGGACAACGACGACAGCTGGCTGTCCGCCGCCGACGCCGAGGCCTTGGTCAAGCCGATGCTGGACAACTACATCGCCACTCTGAAGGAAGACCGCCGCGAGTTGCTGGAGCGTTTCCGGCTTGTGGATTGCGCGTTCAAGGTAGTGGGCGTGGGCAGCGTGGGCACCCGCTGTCTGGTGATGCTATTGCAGGACAATTTCGACCAACCGCTGTTCCTGCAATTGAAGGAGGCGCGTTCTTCGGTGCTGGAGCCCTACACCCAGGCCTGCGTTCATGGCCATCAGGGCAAGCGAGTCGTGTTTGGCCAGCGCCTGATGCAAGCCGCCAGCGACCTGTTCCTGGGTTGGACCATCGGCCCCGCCGGCCGCCACTTCTACGTGCGCCAGCTGCGCGACATGAAGGCCGCTCCGTCGCTAGAAGCCTTCGCCACGCCGGAGGCGCTAACCGCCTACGGCCAGGCCTGCGCCTGGGCGCTGGCGCGGGCGCATTCCAAATCCGGCGGCCAAGCCGCCCAGCTGGCGGGCTATGTGGGCGACAGCGACAAACTGGACCAGGCCATCGCCGACTACGCGCTGGCCTACGCGGATCAGGTAGAGGCCGATTACCAAGTGTTCAAGGCCGCCATCGCCAGCGGCCGGCTGCAAGTCCACGACTAAAAAGCGCGCAACGGCGCCGCCGCCGGCGGCGCCAAGCCTACCGTATTAATACCAAACCCTTGATCTTGCTGCTTGTAATGTCATAAAACCATACTACAACAGGCGATAATCCCGGTCCTGCTCTTGCCGCCGGCAAAGACAGGACCTACCGCCCAAAATCAGACATCCACCTTCGAAAAGCGAACATCATGCGGGTCAATACCAGACTGTTCATCATCATGGCGGCCAGCCTGCTGGCTCTGCTAAGCATCGCGGCCGTGGCGCTGCTCTCCACCCGCGCCACGCTGGTCCAGGAAAAGCGCGAGCAAATCACCCACCTGCTGCGCATGGCCGAAGGCACGATGAGCCACTTCCAGAAGCTGGAAGAAAAAGGCCTGCCGCGCGCCGACGCCCAAAAACAAGCCATCGCCGCGCTCAACGCGCTCAAGGTGGATGATATCTACTTCTTCGGCCGCAACCCGCAAAACGTAGTGATGTTTCACCCCAACAAGGACCGGGTGGGCAAAGTGGACATGGGCAGCACCCTGCCGGACGGCCGCACCACGGTGGCGGTCTATGAAGAGGCGCTGCAGAAGGACCACTACGGCCTGGTGACCATCCAGACCTCGCGCAAGGGCAGCAAGGAAGAATTTCCCAAACTCAACGGCGTGGTGCGCTTCGAGCCTTGGGGCTGGATGGTGGGCACCGGCATTTTCATCGACGACATCGACCAACTGTTCTGGAGTCAGGCGCGCACGCTGCTGATCATCGCCGCCATCGGCATGATCACGCTGGCCGGGCTGATCCTGCTGGTATCGCGCAGCATCATGCAATCTCTGGGCGGCGACCCCAACTATGCCGCGCAGGTGGTCAAGGCCATCGCCGACGGCGACCTGGGCACCGACATCGCGGTACAGGGCCCGCCGCACAGCCTGCTGGCGGCGATGCGCGAAATGCAGCTGAAACTGCGCCAGATGATAGAAGAGATCCGCCTGGCGGCCACCCATATCAACCAGGCCAGCCGCCAGCTGTCCAGCGACATGGACAAGGTGCACGAAGTGTCCGGCGTGGCCAGCTCCTCCACCAGTTCCGCCGCCGCCGCCATTGAGCAGCTGTCGGTCAGCATCGACCACGTCACCGCCAGCGCTCGCGATACCGAGTCCGGCTCGCGCGGCACCGTGGAACTGGCGCGCCAAGGCGAAGCGCTGGCCGCCCAAGCCGCCGACGGCATCCGCAATATCGCCGGCCAAGTGCATGCGGCCAGCGATATGGTGGGCAAACTGGCAGAGCGCACCCGCAACATCAGCGGCATCGCCGAGACCATACGCGATATCGCCAACCAGACTAATCTGCTGGCGCTGAACGCCGCGATCGAAGCCGCCCGCGCAGGCGAAACCGGCCGAGGCTTCGCGGTGGTGGCCGACGAAGTGCGCAAGCTGGCCGAACGCACCGCCACCGCCACCGATGAAATCTCCACCATCGTGCAAGCGGTGGTGAGCGAAACCGGCAGCGTGTCCAACCAGATGGACGACATCCGTCCGGCGGTGGAGGGCGGCGTGGAACAGGTGCAACAGGCGGCCCAGACCCTGGACGCCATCAGCAAGCAAGCCAGCCAGGCGCTGGAGAACGTGCACAATGTCGTCGTGGCGATGGGCGAACAAAGCCAGGCCGGCACCAATATCGCCGGCAATGTCGAACAGGTGGCCGGCGTGGTGGAGGAAACTCAGAACTCGGTCAGCAACGCAGTGCAAGCGGTGCGCGCCATCGATCAGCAGGCGGATACCCTGCAGCAGACCGTGGGCCGCTTCCGCCTCTAAGAACCTGTTCACGATCTGCTGCGCTGCGGCGATACGGCGTTAAAAACAAGCTCAAAATGCTCATGTACCCCTTGTACATTCCGCTTTTTCGATCGTTTTCGCCTTGTCTCGCTCTTGCTCGCGAAGTCGTGAACAGGCTCTAAAAGCCTGTTTGCGGTCTGCTGCGCGTCGGCGAGATCGATAGAAAAGGGCGTTGAAAACACGTTCCAAGCCTTCCCCTCCCCCAAGCCCCGGTCCGCCGGGGCTTTTTGCCGCCTTCATTCCGAGCTTGCCCTCCCGCCCCTGCCTGATGGCATAATGGCCGCAGAGCAAACGCTCCAAAAATAAAACCACGCCACGGACAGACAGACCCAAACATGCAAACAATAACGCGCAAGCGCATCGGGAGAGACTCATGTCCCAGGCCACCATCCCGGCGGACTTGGCCGAATGGCTGATTCAACAGAATGTTCGTGACGTAGAACTGGCTTTCGCCGACGTGCACGGCTTTGCCCGCGGCAAAACCCTGCCGGCCAAAGCCTTCATCAAGGGGCAACCGCTGCGCATTGCGCGAGCGGTGCCCATTCAAAGCTGCATAGGAGAGTTTCCGGACTACCGCTTCTACGGCGAGCACGATCCCGACGTCACGCTGGCGCCGGACTTCGCCACTCTGCGCCAGGTGCCATGGGCCAAGACCCCGCGCGCCAGCGTGATCTGCGACTGCGTCGATCACGACGGCAGCCTCACGCCGCTGGCGCCGCGCTCGGCGCTGAAAGCGGTGCTGGCGCGCTACGCGGCGCTAGGCTGGACGCCGGTGGTGGCGCCGGAGCTGGAGTTCTACATCTTCGCCGCCCACGGCGACCCGCAACAGCCGTTTCAACCTCCAACGCTGCGCAGCGGCCGCCGCGAAGCCGGCTTCGACTCCTTCAGCTTCTCCTCGCTCAACGATCTGGAAGCTTATTTCGACGATCTGTACCGCGCCTGCGAAATGCTGGGCATCGCCACCGACACCTTCGTCCACGAGATGGGCCCCAGCCAGTTTGAAATCAATCTCAAACACGGCGACGCGCTGGCGCTGGCCGACCAAACCTTCCTGTTCAAGACCGCGCTTAAGGAGATAGGCAACCTCCATGGCCTCAGCGTGGTGTGCATGGCCAAGCCGCTGCCGGGCCAGCCGGGCAGTTCGATGCACCTGCACCAAAGCGTGGTGGACCAGCGCGGCGACAATGTGTTCAGCCGCGCCGACGGCGAAGCCTCGGACACTTTCCACGGCTTCATCGCCGGACTGCAGCGTTATCTGCCGGAACTGATGCCCTTGTTCTGCCCCAGTCCCAACTCCTATCGCCGCTTCGTCAAGGGCATGGCCGCGCCAGTCAATTTAAGCTGGGGCCTGGACAATCGCTCGGTGGGACTGCGGGTGCCGGTGTCCGGCCCCGAAGGCCGCCGCGTGGAAAACCGGCTGCCCGGCTGCGACGCCAACCCCTATTTGTCGCTGGCCGCCAGCCTGGGCGCCGGCCTGCTGGGCATTGAAGAACGCTTGCGGCCTAGCGAACCCGCCACCGGCAATGTATTCAAGAGCGAACGCGCCAGCCTGCCCAACACCCTGGACGCAGCCTGCGAGGCCATGGCCGGCGGCGACGCCGCCAAGCGGCTGTTCGGCGCGGAGTTCAGCGCCGCCTACCTTGCGGTGAAGGAGGTGGAACTGAGCCACTACCATAGCCAGATTACGCCGTGGGAGCGTCAATACCTGGGCCTGCTGGCCTGAGAACCGGTTGGTCAATAAAAACAGGCCCGTTTATGCGGGCCTGTTTTTATTCTCTCACGCTGAAAACCTCAGTTGCGGCTCAATAACAGCCGTCTCGCCAGCAGCTCGATCGCCTCATCACGGCTGACCGGCACGTTGCCGCGATATTGCTCGGCCACAATCCACTTTTCCACCGCGGCTCGATCCCCGCGCGCAGCCTTGAGCAGCACGCCAAAAGCCATCCCCGTGGAATGCTCCGGCGGCTCCACCGCGCGGATCTGAGTATTCAAAGCGTACACCTTGTCCTCGGCCCGCGTCCTTTTGACCTGGTGCGGCGCGCGGCGCGAGTACAAAATCCACCCCAGCAAAGCCAGCAAGCACGCGCCGATGATCAATAGAAAAACAAGCATTTCAAATCAAACCTTTAACTGAAGATTGAATTGTAAAACACCGCCCAGCCCCTTCGCCAATGCTTTGCGCTAGGTCAAGCCCGGCCTATGCCGACTTGGCCTGTGCAGCCCTCCGCGATATGCTGTCACGATAGCCCTCCGTCTCACCAGCCATAAAGGACATCGAACATGTACCAACACATCATCGCCGCGCTGGACGGCAGCAGCAATTCGGACAAGGCGCTGCTGGAGGCCATTCGCATCGCCAAGTTCTGCAAAGCCAGCCTGACGCTGTTCCACATCGCCAGCCTGCGCGACCTGGCGGTGGAAGGCGTCGGCCTGCTCGGCACCCACGAACTGCACGATCAAGCTTTCCGCGACGGCAACCGCGTGCTGGAACAGGCGCGCAAACAGGCAGTGGAAGCCGGCGTGGAACAAGTGCAGATCCACATGGCGGAAAGCTGGGACGGCGGCGCCGACATGGCGGAGCTGCTGGTGCGCTATGCCGACAGCCACAACGCCAACCTGGTCGTGCTGGGCACGCATGGCCGCAGCGGCATCGCCCACCTGCTATTGGGTAGCTTCGCTCAAAACCTGCTGCGTCGGGCCAACTGTCCGGTCATGGTGTTGCGCAGCGAACAAAGCGAATTCGGCCAAGCGGAATAATAACCGCGACGCGCGGCCGTGGCGATGCCTTCATCATAAAAAGCTTCGCCTCGCGCCGCTCAGCGTTTGCGCGCGTAGATGAAAAACTCGCGGTTGCCGTCGCCGCCTGTGATCGGGCTGTCGAACCACTTCAACAGCTCGAACCCCTGCTCCCGCACGGCTTCGCTGATTTTTTCCCTCACTCGCGGATACAGACTCTCGTCGCGTACGATGCCCCCTCTGGCCAAACCTTCGCGTCCCACCTCGAACTGCGGCTTCACCAGGCTGAGCAGATGCCCGCCGGGACGGATCAAGGGCAGCGCCGACGGCAACACCAGGGTCAGGGAAATAAAGGACACATCGCATACCATCAGGTCGAAGGGCAGCCCGTCATTGGCCGCCAACAAGGCGGCGTGGTCCAACGCCCTGGCGTTTACGCCTTCGAAATAACGAACGCGCGCGTCCGTTCGCAGCCGCGGATGCAATTGATCGTGGCCCACGTCCACCCCCACCACCCTCCGCGCGCCTTGTTGCAGCAGGCAATCGCTAAAACCGCCAGTGGACTGGCCCACATCCAAAGCCAGCGCGTCGCGCGGGTCCAGGCCGGACGACTCCAAAGCGCCCAGCATTTTCAGCCCGCCGCGCGAGACGAAACGATCGGACGGATCGGCGGCGATATCGAAACGGCTGCCCGGCGCGCATTTCTGACTGGGCTTGCTCACCAGCGCGCCATCGCAACTGACCCGCCCGGCGGCGATCAAGTTTTGCGCCGCCGTGCGCGAAGCCGCCAAGCCAAGTTCCACCAGCAACACGTCCACTCGCGTCATCGCGCTCTCCCAACCATCGACAAAACCGCACAGCGTGGCAAGCGCGCCGGCCGCTGTCAAGCCAAGGTCACGATCTCACCGTGCGGAGGCCCCTCCAACCGCGCTAGAATCGCTACATGCCAATCCGGCCCGCCGCCGCCCCCGGCGTCGGCAGCCTCAAGCGGAGACATGGATGGATACACATCAACTGGAAGCGCGTGAAGTGCGCGTGCTGGGCGCCCTGGTGGAAAAGCAGGCGCTGACCCCGGACGCCTACCCGATGACCTTGAACGGCCTGGCGTCGGCCTGTAATCAGCTCACCAGCCGCGAGCCGGTGATGCAACTGTCCGAGGCCGACATCAGCGCGGCGCTGGACAGCCTGATCGCCAAGAAACTGGTGAACGAGCGGCTGCCGGCCGGCAGCCGGGTGGCCAAGTACGAACACAGGCTCAATTACGAATGGAATATCGAAGGCGCGCGGCTGGCCGCGCTGGCGCTGCTGATGTTGCGCGGGCCGCAGACAGCCGCGGAGATCCGCACCCGCTCAGGCCGCATCTACGGCTTCAGCGGCGTGGAGGAAGTGGAAACCGCGCTCAACGCGCTGGCCGACAAATACCCGCCGCTGGTGCTGAAGCTTGAACGTCAACCCGGCGAGCGCGAAGCGCGTTGGGCCCACTTGCTCAGCGGCGAACCGCCGTCTTTGCCGGCCGCCGGCGACAACGGCTGCGGCGTGATCGAAGTGGGCATGGCCGGCCGCGTCGCCGCGCTGGAAGCGGAAGTGGCCGCCCTCAAGACCCGACTACTGGAACTGGAAAACCTGCTCACCAGCGAATGATTCGCGCGTGAATATTTGGCGGCGCGTCGAACTTGTTAATTAAAAAGCGGTCACTTCCCTTGTTGTCTAACTCACCCAAGAGAAGTGACCCCATGAAAACTCTGCAACTGGGCGCCGCCGCCGCTCTGCTCTCCCTGGCCGCCGCCGCCCACGCCGCCGACTACAGCTTCATCGCCGGCAAGGATTTCCAGCAATTCAGCCGCACCCCGCAAGGCCTGGGCCTGGGCCTTTCCATCGACTACCTGAACAGCGACCACAAAGGTAACGCCGGCGGCGCCGGCTTGGAGTTCGCCATTCCGCTAGGCCCCGTCACCCTGGCCGGCGGCGGCAAGCTGATGGGCCTGAACCCGGATAGCGGTTCCGGCACCGCCGCCTTGCTGGGCGGCCGCGCCAACATCCAGCTGGCGCCCAAGGTCAGCCTCTACGGCCAGGCCTATTACGCCGGCGACAGCATGGCCAGCGGCAGTGTCAAGAACGTGAGCGATCTCGCCGCCGGCGTGCGCTGGAATCCGATCGGCCCGTTCACCGTCGAAGCCGGCTACCGCTACTTCGATATTGAACGCAAAGACAACAACCGCAACCGCCGGCTGGCCGACGGCATGTACATCGGCGCCGGCTTCACTTTTTAAACTCAGCGTTTCCCCCACGAAAAACAGCCCCGCAACGCGGGGCTGTTTCGCCTTTCCGGGCAACCGCCCTATTCCCGGTCCTGCGGCTGCCGCGGCTCGAACACCGCATACGTCTTGCAAGCCGGCTCAAGCACTTGCCAGGTGCCTACAAAGCCGGCGGGGATCACAAAGTGGTCGCCCTGCGCCAGCTCCACACTGTGCCCGGCCTCGTCGCTGACCCGCACCCGGCCTTGCAGCAAGGTGCAGAACTCATGTTCGCTGTAGCGCACTTTCCAGCAGCCCAGACCACCGCTCCAAATGCCGGCGTAAAACTGGCCGCTGGGATCGGAATAATGGTTGGCCACACTTTGCCGGCACTCGCCGGCGATGCGGCGATCTTCGGCCGCCACAAACGATTCCAGCGCCACGTCGTGGCGCTGGAACACAATGATATCGCTGGCCTGCTTCATCGCGCTGCTCTCCATTTGTGTTTGAAATATTTAACACAATGCCATGGATCACACGAAATATTCAACTCCTAGCGCTCCAATCGCCTCGTCGCCGGCCACATCGCCATGCAAAGCAGCACCATCGCCAAAGGCTGGTAACCAACATAAGGCTGGTAGGCCACACTGATCAAGGCCAACCCGCCGGCGATCAGCAGGTAATACATCAGGCCCAGCAAGGCGCCGGCCGTGCCTTGCACCGGGCGGTAGTCCCTCAACGCTTCAGCCAGCAAAGGCGGAATCGCGCAGCCGAAGGCCGCTGCGATCGCCAGTTGGCTGGCCAGCAATACGCCGACGGCCACAGGCGGAGACCATCCCGGCCAAGCGCTGGACAGTTGAACCAGCGCAGCCGCCCCGGCCGCAGCCAGCGCCGCGCGAGGCAAGCGCGCGCCGCCGCCGCGCGCCGCCAAGCGGCGGTTGACGAAGGCTCCGAACAAGCCGCCGGCGGCCACCAGCAAACCGCTGAGGCCGAACAGCCAGGCCGGCATGCCCAGCAACCGCAGCGTGAACGGCGCCAGGGTGTAAAAGCCGAACAACAACAGATTGAAACCCGCCACCAGCCACACTGTGGCCAATACCCGCGGATCGCGCGCCATTCTGACCGCCACCGCGCATAGCGCCGCCGGAGGCGGCAAATCCGCCGGCCGGGTCTCGCCGGCCAGCCTCCAGGACAGCAGCAGCAACCATGCCGCCAAGCCGCACAAGGCCGTGAACACGCCAAGATGACCGAAACCGGCCACCAACAGCGCCCCCAGCGGCGGGCCCAAGGCCGGAGACAGCGACAAGGCGGCGCTGACGGTGGCGAACACCGCCAGCAAGGCCGGGCCCTGATAGCGATCTCGCAACATGGTCTGCACCACCACCGAACCGGCGCTGGCGCCGAAAGCCAGCAATAGGCGCGCCAGCAACAGCACGGCGAAATCGCGGCTCAATACGGCCAGGACCGCGCCCGCGCCGTAGCACCCCAGAGCGGACAGCAAAGCCGGCCGTCTGCCATACACGTCGGCGCAGCGTCCCCAGCACACCACGCCGAAGGCGAAAGCCAGGAAGTAGACGCTCATCGTCAGTTGCGCCTGGCCTGGGCTGACGCGGTAAGCCTGGGCGATCTCGGTCAAGGCCGGCGCGTAAATGGTTTCGCTCAATTGCGGAAAACCCAGCAATACAATCAGCAGCGCCAGCGGCGCCGCCCGGATCGCGGATTTCATTTTGTCCTCCTTCAAACATTGAGCACGGATTGTAGGAGAATGAAGACCTGACTATTATCGATGGATAGCCATGAAACATTGAAAATCGGACAATATGCCGCGCTACCAGCCCACCACGGCCCCGGACCCGGACCAGCTGGCCGACCCCATCGTGGGCATGGCCATAGACGCGCCGGCACCGCACGATTCCGGCCTGCATCGCCATTGCCGCGCGCAACTGATGTACGCGGTCAGCGGCGTGCTGCAAATCCGCATCGGCCATACCCGCTGCGTGCTGCCCCCCACGATGGCCGCCTGGATTCCCTCGGGACTATGGCACCAGGCCGAAACCGGCAAGCCCTTCGCCTACCGCAGCCTGTATTTCGACCCTGCGGTCTACCCCTCTCTGCCGCGTCGGCCGCAGATCATCGCCGTCAGTCCATTGCTGCGGGAGCTGATCGTGCGGGTGGCGGAGTGGCCGTTGTCGCCGTTGGAGCCTGAGCAAGAACGGCTGGTGGAGGTATTGCTGGACGAAGCCGGCCGCGCGCCGGAGCAGGCGCTGAGTTTGCCGCTGCCGCAGGACCGACGGCTGCTGCGCATTGCCGAGCAGCTCTTGCAGCAGCCCGGCGGCGAAGCCACTTTGGAACAACTGGCGGCTCAGGCCGGCGCCAGCAGCCGCACCGTCAACAGGTTGTTCCAGCAACAGACCGGTCTTGGCTTCAGCGCCTGGAGGCGGCAACTGAAAATAATGGAAGCCAGCCGGCTGCTGGCCGAGGGGGAAAGCGTAAGCAGGGTGGCGACGGAACTGGGCTATGCGCAGGACAGCGCCTTCATCGCCATGTTCCGCCGCCATGCCGGGCTCACGCCCGGCCAACTCAAACGTTTACTCTGAGAATGTCTTAGAGCCTGTTCAAAATCTTGCGAGCAAGAGCGAGACAAGGCGAAAACGGCTGAGAAAGTGGAATGTACAAGTGGTACATGAGCATTTCGAAGCGGTACTCATCGTGTCACGCCTCGCGAAGCGCAGCAGATTATGAACAGATTCTTACCACCACAAATGGAAACGTTGCTTAGGCGGCAAATACATCTTGTCGCCCGGCTTGACGTCGAAAGCCTGGTAAAACGGCTCCATATTGCTGGCGGTGCCGATGGGGCGCCACAAGTCCGGCGTGTGCGGGTCCGACACTAGTTGCTTGAGCGTGGCCTCGTCGCGGGTTTTGCTGCGCCAGGATTGGGCGAAGGCGATAAAGAAGCGCTGGTCGCCGCTCATGCCGTCCAGCACAGGAGCCTCCTTGCCGCCCAACGCCAAATGGTAGGCTTTGTACGCCACTTCCAGGCCGGCGTTGTCGGCGATGTTCTCGCCCAGCGTCAACTCGCCGTTGACGTAATGGCCGGGCACCGGCTGGTAACGGCCGTATTGCTTGACCAGCTTGCGCGTGGCGGCCTTGAAGCGCGCGTTGTCCGTGGCGGTCCACCAGTTGCGCATATTGCCGTCACCGTCGAATTGACTGCCTTGGTCGTCGAAACCGTGACTGATTTCGTGGCCGATGGTGGCCCCAATGCTGCCGTAGTTGACCGCTGGGTCGAAGCCGGGATCGAAATACGGCGCTTGCAGGATGGCGGCTGGAAACACGATCTCGTTATTGGCCGGGTTGTAATAGGCGTTGACCGTCTGCGGCGTCATGCTCCATTCCTTGCGGTCCACCGGCTGGCCTAGCTTGCCGATCATATACCGGTAGTTGAAACTTGCGATGCGCCGCGCATTGCCGGCCAAATCGTCCGGGGACAGCTCCAGGCCCTCGTAATTCCTCCACTTGTCCGGATAGCCTATCTTCAAGGCGTATTTGGACAACTTGACATGAGCCTGCCGCTTGGTGGCCTCGCTCATCCAATCCAGAGTGTCGATGGACTGGTCATAGGCTTTCAGCAGATTGCGCACCAGTTCGTCGGCCTGGCGCTTGGCTTCCGGCGTGAAATAGCGCGCCACGTAAAGTTTGCCCAGCGCCTCTCCCAGCCCGCTTTCCACCACGCTCACACCGCGTTTCCAGCGCGGCCGGTTTTGCTTGCGGCCTTCCAGCGTCTTGCCGTAGAAATCGAAGTGGGCATCGACGAAGGCCGGCGTCAGGCTGGGCGCGTAGGCGTCCAGCGTGCGCGCCAGCAGATAATTGCGCAATGTGGCCGCCGATGTGGTCCGCAGCAGCGGCGCCAGCTTGCTCAGATAGTCGGGCTGATCCAAGTTCAATTGCTTGGCCGCGCCCAGGCCGGCGTCGCTCAACAAAGCCGACCAATCATAGCCCGGCTGCCGGCGAGCCAGCTCGGCCAGGCTCAGCTTGTTGTAGGTTTTCTGGATGTCGCGGTTCTCGACATTGGTCCATTGGATTTTCGCCAAGCGCGTTTCGAAAGCCAGCACATCGCGAGCGCGGCTTTGCGGCTGGTCCAGTTCCGCCAGCGCGAACAAGCGCTCCAGATACTTCAAGTAAGCCTGACGCGCGGCGGCGAAATCCGCGGATTTGCCCAGGTAGTAATCCTGGTCCATCGCCAGGCCTGACTGGCCGACTCCGGCCAGATAGACGGCGGAGTCCTTGGGGTCCTGGCTGACATAGAAGCGAAACGGCGTATCCACCGGCTGATCCTGCAACCGGCCCATATAACGCACCGCCTCCTCCGTCGAATTCAGGCCGGCCACCGCCCGCAGCGATTCGCGCAGCGGCTCCAGCCCGCGACGGGCAATGGTGTCCTCGTCCATAAAGCTGCGGTACAAGGCGGCTATCTGACTCGCCTCCTTGCCGACGTCCGCGCCCTGACCGGCCTGCTCTATCAACTGTCGCAGCCGTTCCAGATTACGCTCCGCCAACACTTCCGCCACGCCGATAGAGGAACGCTCGGCCGGAATCTCCGCGTGCTTGAGCCAGCCCCCGTTAGCATGCAGCGACAGATTATCCTGCACCCGCACCGCCGGATCGATGCCGTTCAAATCGATGCCGTAGCGGCCGTAGTCCAATCCGCTATCCGCCCATGCGCCGGCCGCGCACAACCAGGCCGCCAAAGGCAGCAGTCTGTTCATCTTCATGTTTTCCCCTTTGCTTTTATCGTGTTGCCTCGCGGCGGACCCTCTAACTTATCAAGGGTAAAACTCGGCCCGCAGCCTCTCCGCATACGCCACCAGATTGGGGCGCGCCGACACCAGCGCCCGCGACGGCGTTTCTCCCATGGCGTCGGTCAGCGCGCCGCTGACGAAGGCGTAGACGCTGGCGTCAATCCATGTGGCGGCGTCGCCCATGAAATAACGCCGCTCGCCCAACAAGGCTGACAGCGCCTCCACATCCGCTTCCAGCAGCCGCAAGCGCTCCGCCTCGCTGAAACGTCCCATGCCCTGCCCCCACAGATTGGCGCGCACTTTACGCCGCACCAGCGCCACCACCAATCCGCGCAGCAACGACGGCACGCCCTTGAAGAATACGCCGGGGCCGCGCTCGAAATGCGCGTCCACCATCCAACGCTCATGCACGATGCCCCAGTAGAAATGCTCTCCCAGCATACAGTCCACGCTCCAGGCCAGCGCTTTCTGCTCGGAGCTCAGGCCGGCGTCCAGCGTGATGCCATGCTTGTCCGCCAAGTGCAGGCGGATCAGCGTGGAGTCCGGCACCATCTGGCCGTCGTCGTCGATGCAGGGCAGTTTGCCCTTGGGGGCCTTGCGCATATCGCCGCGCACGCGGCGGTACGGGAGGCCGGACAGCTTAAGCAGCAGATCCGCCTTCACCACAAAGGGGCTGGGATCCATCAGGCCCATGGCGGGGCCAAACTGGTACAGGGTGATCATCAAGCACCTCCCGCGGCCAACATGACATTGAACTGAGGCAGACTAGCACGCCGTCGGGAGCACGCGCGAGAGGGCTGCGTGAAAAGGGGGAAGGAAGAGAGTTAATCCGCCGCGCAACGACGCAGCCAGTCCATGACCGCCCGCACTCGAGGGGACGGCGCTTGCGGCGCGCGCACCAGATAATACGCCTGTGGTCCCAGCGGCTCGAACGGCCCTAGCGGCAGCATCAGTTCGCCGCGCTCCACCCGTTCTTGAACCAGACGCCGCCGGCCCAGCGCCACTCCAGCGTGATGCGCGGCCGCCTGCGCGCACAAATCGGAACGGTCAAAACTCATGCCGCGCGACGGCAGCGCCACGCCGCGGCGGCGCGCCCACTCGCGCCATTCAGCATCGTGAGCCGCCCGCTCCCAAGCCTGGGCGTCGTGCAGCAGCAAACAATCGGCCAGGGCCGCCGGATTGCCGCGCAGGCCATGCCGGTCCGCGTACTCCGGGCTGCACACCGGCGCCACTTGCTCGTCCATCAGGCGCTGCGCATCCAGGCTGGGAAACTCGCCGGTGGAGTAATACAGCGCCAGGTCGATGTTCCAGGTGCGAAAATCCACCATCTCGTTGCCGCTGCGGATATCCAGCGCGATGCGCGGGTGGCGCTCGGCGAAGTCCGCCAGCCTCGGAGCCAGCCAGCATTGCGCCAGCGAGGGCCGTGCGTACAAGGCCACCGCGCCAGCCGGTTCGGTCTCGTCCCGCGGGTTCAAAGCCGCCTCCAGTTGCGCCTGGCCGGCCAGCCAAGCCTGGTAGATGCGTTCGCCGTCCTCGCTCAAGCGCAGACTACGGGTCAGCCGCAGGAACAAGCGGGTGCCCAGCGCCCGCTCCAGCCTGGCGATGCGATGACTGACCGCGCTGGCGCTCAGGCACAACTCATCGGCGGCGCGGGCGAAGCTCAAATGCCTCGCCGCCGCCGCGAAGGTATGCAGATTGGACCATTGTGCGCCGTCCAGCCGAACGCCGGCGCGTGGGGGAAGGTTCAGCATGCCGCCATTATCGTTCACGCAGGCAGCCGCCGCCGGCCTTCCGCCAGATAGGCGTCCATTTCCGCCGGCGGCACCATGCCGCCGCCGGTGCCCCATACCAGATGCGCCGCGCGCGCCAGCTTCTCCGCGTTCAAGCCCATCCGCTGGCGGTAGCCCTGGGACTCGCCTAGCACCCTCAGCGGGCCCGGCATGCCGGCCAGCGCCGACGGCTCCAGTTTCAACCCCTGCTCCCGCTCCAATAAGGCCAGTAAACGGTACAGCTCGCCATCGTCCACCGTGTAATAGCCGTCTATCAAGCGTTGCATCGCCCGGCCGACAAAACCGGATGGACGCCCCACGGCCAAGCCATCGGCCGCGGTCAGATTGTCGATGCCGAAATCCTGCACCGCTACCGCCTCATGCAGCCCGGTGTGGACCCCCAACAGCATGCAGGGCGCGTGAGTGGGTTCAGCGAACAGGCAATGCACGGCGTCGCCGAAAGCCAGTTTGAGGCCGAAGGCCACCCCGCCCGGCCCGCCGCCCACGCCGCAGGGCAGATACACCAGCAGCGGGTGTTCCGCGTCCACCCGGACGCCCTGCTCCGCCAATTGGCTGCGCAGGCGCTCCGCCGCCACCGCGTAGCCTAGAAACAGGTTCTTCGAATTCTCGTCGTCGACAAAATGGCAGCGTGGATCGGACGCCGCCTGCTTGCGGCCTTCGGCCACCGCCACGCTGTAATCGGACGGGTACTCAACCACATTGACGCCGTGGCTGCGCAGCAAGTCCTTCTTCCACTGCCGCGCGTCCGCCGACATATGCACGCTGGCCTGGAAACCCAGCTTGGCGCTGATGATGCCGATGGACAAGCCCAAATTCCCGGTGGAGCCCACCGCCACCCGATAGCCGCTGAAGAAGGCTCGCGCCTCATCGCTGTCCAATCCGGCATAGTCGTCGCCCTCCCGCAGCAGGCCGTGGCTGAGCGCCAAGGCTTCCGCGTGTTTCAGCACCTCGTAGATGCCGCCGCGCGCCTTGATTGAGCCGGAAATCGGCAGCAAATTGTCCGCCTTCAGCCACAGGCTGCCGCCCGCCTCCAAGCCGGCCTCGGCCCATAGCGCCGCGCGCATCGCCGGAATCGGCAACAGCGGCGACTCTATGATGCCGCCGCTGGCGGCAGCGTCCGGGAACACCCGCGCCAGATAGGGCGCGAAGCGGCGCAGCCGCGCGTCGGCGTCCTCGACGTCGGCCCTGCTCAAGCCCACGTCGGCCAATGCTTCCGCCGCCGGCGCCAGTGCGGGATTGAACCAGCTCAAAGGCTGCAAGGCCATCAAGGACGTCAATAAGGGATGGCTGGCCTGCCAGTCAGCCACGGTCTTGCCGGCAATCGTCGCTTGCATCGCGCGCTCCATGGAATCGAAGACCCGATTAAACCGCGCCGCGCCGCCGCTGGCAAAAGACGATTGCGCAAGCGACGGCTGACGCTGGATCAGCCATGCGGACTCGGGGACTTGCCACGCGCCGGGGTCCATCGCCTATGATGTGCGGATTATCCGCCGTCAGGAGTCCCCGTGCTCGCCAAGATCACCCGCCTGTTTCCGCTATGGGCCTTGCTGCTATCCGCCATCGCTTACCAGCGGCCGGCGGCGTTCACCCCCTTGCTGCCACATACCGGCCTGATGCTGGCGGTGATCATGTTCGCCATGGGACTAACGCTGACGCTGGACGATTTCAAACGGGTGCTGAGCCGGCCGGCGCCGGTATTGGCCGGACTCGGTCTGCACTATCTGGTGATGCCGCTGGCGGCCTGGGCGCTGGCGCGGCTGTTCCAGATGCCGCCGCAACTGGCCATCGGCATGATTCTGGTGGGCAGCGTCGCCAGCGGCACCGCGTCCAATGTGATCATCTATCTATCGCGCGGCGATGTGGCGCTATCGGTCACCATCTCTTCGCTGTCCACGCTGGTGGGCGTGGTGGCCACACCCTTGCTGACCCGGCTGTACGTGGACGCGGCGATCAAGGTGGAAGTGGCGGCGATGCTGCTGAGCATTCTGCAAATCGTCATCCTGCCGATAGGGCTGGGCTTGCTGGCCCACCGTTTCTTCGCGCCTCAGGTCCGCCGGCTGGAGCCGCTGCTGCCGCTGTTGTCGATGCTGGCCATCGTCGCGCTGATCGCCGCCATCGTCGCCGGCAGCAAGAACCACATCGCCGCGGTGGGCGGGCTGACCATTCTGGCGGTGATGCTGCACAACGCCATCGGCCTGTTGGGCGGGTATTGGGGAGGACGCTTGCTGGGCTTCGACGAATCGGTATGCCGCACGCTGGCGATTGAGGTGGGCATGCAGAACTCCGGCCTGGCCGCCCAGCTGGGCAAGGCCTACTTCAGCCCGCTAGCGGCGCTGCCGGGGGCGCTGTTTTCGGTCTGGCACAATATTTCCGGCTCGCTGCTGGCCGGCTATTGGCGGGACAAGCCCGCCGAGCGGACGCCGGCCGGTGCGGAACAACACGGGTAACGACACATGAGACTGCGCGCGACATCGCGCCGGATCAGCTCTCCACCCGCCAATGCCCGCTCTTGCCGCCCTCTTTCTCCAGCAGCCGCACGCCGTCGATGACCATGCCGCGGTCCACCGCCTTGCACATATCGTAAATGGTCAACAGGCCGACGTTGGCGGCGGTCAGCGCCTCCATTTCCACCCCGGTCTGGCCGCTGCATTCCGCGGTGACTTCGATGCGCACGGCGTTGTCGGCCTCCAGCAGTTCGAAGTCCACCGCCACGCGGGTAAGCGCGATCGGGTGGCAGAGCGGGATCAGGTCCGCGGCTTTCTTGGACGCCATGATGGCGGCGATGCGAGCGATGCCGAGCACATCGCCTTTTTTATGGCCGCCACCCTTCACCAGCGCAAAGGTAGCGGGCAGCATGCGGATATGGCCTTCGGCCACCGCGCGGCGGCGGGTGTGCGCCTTGGCGCCGACGTCGACCATATGGGCCTGGCCGCCGGCATCGAAATGTGTCAATTTGGACATGGGTTCATCACTCCTCCGGCCCGCTTAGGACAGCAGCCGGTAAATCAGCCAGAAGGCGCTGACCAGTACCACCAGGCCGCCGCTCCAGCGGCCGATGCGGCCAAGGTAGCGCAGGTAGAGCGGATTGCGGGTCAATAGATAGCAGACGCCTGCCCAGCCCAACAACAGGATGGTGACGAGCAGCCACAAGCGCCAGAAGCCGAACACCGCTAGGCCACCTCCGGCAGCCGGTGGAAGCTGGACGGCGCGTCCAGCGGATCGTCGTAGCTGACGTATTCCCAGGCTTCCGGCGTTTCCAACAGCTTGCGCAGCAGCTTGTTGTTCATCGCGTGGCCGGATTTGTGGCCGGAGAAGGCGGCGATCAACGGGTGGCCGATGATGTAGAGGTCGCCGATGGCGTCCAGGATTTTATGGCGGACGAATTCATCCGGAAAGCGCAGGCCTTCCGGGTTCAGCACGTATTCGTCGTCGATGACGATGGCGTTGTCCAGGCTGCCGCCACGGCCCAGCCCGTGGTTGCGCATGTATTCCACCTCGTGCATGAAGCCGAAGGTGCGCGCGCGGCTGATCTCGTCGGTATAGGAATGGCGCGCGAAATCCACCGCCACGGTCTGCGGCGCCAGATTGAAGGCCGGATGGTTGAAGTCTATGGACAAGGTGACCTTGAAGCCGTCATGCGGCTCCAGCTTGACCCAGACGCCGCGCTCTTCCACCTCCACCGTCCGGGTGACGCGGATGAAGCGCTTCTTGGCGTTCTGCTCGGCCACGCCCGCGGTCTGCAGCAGGTAAATGAAAGGAGCGGCGGATCCGTCCATGATGGGGATTTCCGCCGCCGTGACCTCAATCACGAGGTTGTCGATGCCAAAGCCCGCCAGGGCCGACATCAAATGCTCGATCGTGCCGACACGCACGCCGGTGTCAGTCACCAGCGTGGAGGAGAGTCGCGTGTCGTTGACGAGCGATGGATCCACTTTCACCTCCACCGGCTCGGGCAAGTCGGTGCGGCGAAAGACGATCCCGGTGTCGGGCGCGGCCGGCAGCAGGGTGAGTTTCACCCGCTCGCCGGAGTGCAAACCCACACCCGTGGCGCTTATCGCTTGTTTCAGCGTGCGCTGCAATATCATGTCGGACTTCTCAAACGGATGGGAATGCCCGATTCTAGCACAGTCAAAAACCGCACTTTATTGATTGATTTGCAGTATTAAATAGCTTTCTTCTATAGCGACTCCGCCTCAGTCCGCCTGCTTGCGCAGGAAGGCCGGGATATCGTAGCTTTCGCTCACTTCCGGATTGGAGAAGTCCATGGACGGCGCGGCGCGGCGACGGCCCTGGCGCATGATGGCCGGGGTGTCGAAGTCGTCGTAGCTGACCACTTCCACCGCGCGGTCGTCGGTGCCGGTCTTCACGATCTTGATGTACTCCGGACGCTCCTCGGTGTTGCGCGCGGTCTTCTTCTGGCCCAGACCAGTAGCGATCAAGGTCACGCGGATGGTGTCTTCCGGCATGTCTTCCACTTCGGCGGTGCCGAACTTGATCTGCGCGTCTTCGTCCGCGTACTGGCGCACGATGCCCATGATTTCGCGATACTCGCTCATCTTCAGGCAACCCGGCGCGGTGGAGATGTTGACCAGCACGCCGCGCGCGCCTTCCAGAGTGATGTTGTCCAGCAGCGGGCTGGCCACGGCCTGCTCGGCGGCCACGCGGGCGCGGTCGATGCCGGACGCGTAGGCGGAACCCATCATCGCCAGGCCCATTTCGCTCATCACGGTGCGCACGTCGGCAAAGTCGACGTTGATCAGGCCCGGGCAAGTGATGACTTCGGCAATGCCGGCCACCGCGCCCTTGAGCACATCGTCGGCGGCGCGGAAGGCTTCGCGCATGGTCACGTCGTCGCCCAGCACTTCCATCAGTTTTTCATTGGGGATCACGATCAGCGAATCGACGTGCTTTTTCAGGTCCTCGATGCCGTTCTGCGCCACTTTCATGCGCTTGCCTTCGTGCTCGAACGGACGAGTGACCACGCCCACGGTCAGGATACCCATTTCCTTGGCCACTTCCGCCACTACCGGCGCCGCGCCGGTGCCGGTGCCGCCGCCCATGCCGGCGGTGACGAACACCATATTGGAGCCGCGCAGCATCTCGGCGATGCGCTCGCGGTCTTCCAGCGCCGCGCTGCGGCCCACTTCCGGATTGGCGCCCGCGCCCAGGCCGCGGGTCAGGTTGTTGCCCAACTGCAGTTTCTGCGGCGACTTGTTGCGCAGCAGCGACTGAGCGTCGGTATTGGCGCAGATGAATTCCACGCCGTGCACATTGCCGTCGATCATGTTGTCGATGGCGTTGCAACCGCCGCCGCCAACGCCGATGACTTTGATGATCGCCACATTGGCGGTTTCTTGCATAACTTCAAAGACCATTCCGCTCATTTTCCTCTCCTCAATAAAGATGAGCTACCTACCCGATACATCTGCCCGATCGCTATCGTGGCCAGCGTGTGCGCCGGCCGCGTAGCGCTTAGTAAAATGTTCACGATCCTGCGAGCTAAAGCGAGACCAGGCGAAAACAGCTGAAGAAGCGGAATGTACATACGGTACATGAGCATTCTGAAGCCGTTTTCAACGCCGTATCGCCGACGCGCAGCGGATCGTAAACAAACTCCTAGAAATTGCCAGCGAACCACGCCTTCATGCGCGAGAACATCTGGCCCACGCCCGCCGACTCCACCTTGGGGCCGGTATGCGTTTGAATCTGATCCTTGCCGTACAACAGCAGGCCGACGCCGGTGGAGAAGCGCGGGGTCTTCACCACTTCCGCCAGGCCGCCCACATACTTGGGCACGCCGACGCGCACCGGCATGTGGAACACTTCCTCCGCCAGCTCCACCATGCCCGGCATCAGGCTGGCGCCGCCGGTCAGCACGATGCCGGAGGACAGCAAATCCTCAAAACCGCTGCGGCGCAGTTCCTGCTGCACCAGTTGGAACAGCTCTTCCACCCGCGGCTCCACCACTTCGGCCAGCGTGGCGCGCGACATCTGACGCGGCCCGCGCTCGCCCACGCCCGGCACTTCTATCATCTGGCTGGGGTCGGCCATCGCCACCAGCGCCACCGCGTGCTGGATCTTGATGTCCTCGGCCTCCTTGGTGGGCGTGCGCAAGGCCATGGCGATGTCGTTGGTGATCTGGTCGCCGGCGATCGGTATCACCGCGGTGTGGCGGATCGCGCCGTTGGCGTACACCGCGATGTCGGTGGTGCCGCCGCCGATGTCGATCAGGCACACGCCCAGGTCTTTTTCGTCCTCCGACAGCACCGCGATGGCGGAAGCCATCGGCTGCAATACCAGGTCGGACACTTCCAGGCCGCAGCGGCGCACGCACTTGGTCACGTTCTGGGCGGCGGACACCGCGCCGGTGACGATGTGCACCTTGGCTTCCAGCCGCACTCCGCTCATGCCCAGCGGTTCGCGCACGCCTTCCTGACCGTCGATGCTGTATTCCTGAGTCAGGATGTGCAGCACCTGATGGTCCGGCGGGATGGTCACCGCGCGCGCGGTTTCAATCACGCGGTCGATGTCCATCTTGGTGACTTCGCGATCCTTGATCGCCACCATGCCGTGCGAGTTCACGCTCTTGATGTGGCTGCCGGCAATGCCGGCGAACACTTCGTGAATCTTGCAATCGGCCATCAGCTCGGCCTCTTCCAGCGCGCGCTGGATGGCCTGCACCGTGGATTCGATGTTCACCACCATGCCGCGCTTCAAACCGCGCGACGGGGTGTGGCCCATGCCGACGATATTGAGTTGGCCGTCCTCCAGGACTTCTGCGACGATCGCCACGATCTTGGATGTGCCGATGTCGAGGCCAACCAGCATGTTCTTGCTTTCCTTTGGTTTGCTCACCTGTCGCTCCAACTGCTAATTACTTGTTTCCCTTGGCCGGCGGCGCCTTGTAATCGGGCATCCGCACGGCGAATCCATTCGGGTAGCGCATATCCACGTATTCCACGTGATACGGCAACGCCGCCAATTTGCTCTTCCAGTACTGGGCGAAGCGGCGGGCGCGCGGACTTACGTCGTTGCGTCCCAACTCCAGCTGCACCTGATTGTCCAGCCCCACTTTCCAGGCGCGGCGGCTGGACAGCCACAGCGCCGCGGGCTTGACGCCCGCCGGAGCCAGATCCTGGCGCAGCCCGCCCAGCATTTCGCTCATGTCCTTCTCTGCCCCCGCCGGCCCGTAAAACACCGGCAGGTCCTGATCGCTGGCGGCGTCGAACCGCTCTCCTCGGGTATTGACCAGGCCGTTCTCTCCCCAGCGCGCAAGCGCCACATGCTCTTCCACCGAGATGTCCAGCGCGTCCGGCCAGCGCCGTCGCACCTGGGCATCCCGCACCCACGGCAATTTGCCGAAGGCCGCCCGCGTCTTGTCGATGTCCAGCGTGAAGAAGGTGCCGGACAGTTCATGCTCGGCAATGAACTTCAGCTGTTCCGGCGTCACGCGTTTCATGTCGCCGCGAATCTGGATCTTCTTCACCGGAAACACCGGAGCGTGCGTCAACCAGAACCCTCCTGCATACAGCAACATCAGCGCTGCGGCGGCCAGCATCAAATTGGCCAGGCCTCTTAGCAACCGATGGTTATCCCACATGCACCATATCCAGCACCTTGAGGCACAAATCCTCGTAACTGATGCCCATCGCCCGCGCCGCCATCGGCACCAGGCTGTGGCTGGTCATGCCCGGATTGGTGTTGGCTTCCAGCAAGTAAATGCCTCCGGCCTCGTCCATCAGGAAATCCACCCGGCCCCAGCCGCGGCCGCCCAATACGCGGAACGCCGCCAGCGACAGTTCGCGCGCGCGCTGTTCCAGCGCCTCGCTCAGGCCGGACGGGCAACGGTAGACGGTGTCGTCGCGGAAATACTTGGCGTCGTAGTCGTAGAACTCGGTCGCCGGCTCGATCTTGATCGTCGGATAGGCCGTGTCGCCAATCACCGCACAGGTGTACTCACCGCCGCCGATGAATCGCTCGGCAATCACGATGCTGTCGTATTTGCGCGCCTCTTCGAACGCGGCTTTCAGTTCGCCCGGCTGCTTGACCTTGGTCACGCCGATGCTGGAGCCCTCAGTGGCCGGCTTGACGAAGATGGGCAGACCAAGCTTGGCCTCCACCGCTGCGAAGTCGCTGTTCTCGTCCAGCAGCTCGAATTCCGGGATCGGCAGGCCGGCGCCTTGCCACAACAGCTTGGTGCGCCATTTGTCCATGCAGATCGCCGACGCCATCACCCCGCAGCCGGTATACGGCAGGCCCATGCTTTCCAGCACGCCTTGCAAGGTGCCGTCTTCTCCGAAAGGGCCGTGCAGGATGTTGAACACGCGGTCGAAGCCTTCTTCCTTCAACGCGCTCAGCGGTTGTTCCGACGGATCGAACTTGTGAGCGTTCACGCCGCGGGACTGCAGGGCCTTGAGCACGCCGGCGCCGCTCATCAGCGACACTTCGCGCTCGGAGGAGCTCCCGCCCATCATCACCGCCACCTTGCCGTACTGCGTCATTGCCTTGTCCTTGTCATTCATCATCACGCGCCCGCCGCCACTTTGGCCGGCACCGCGCCGATGGAGCCCGCGCCCATGGTCACCACCACGTCGCCGTCGCGAGCCTGATCGAAAATGGTCTGCTGCATATCGACGATGTCCTCGACGAACACCGGCTCCACCTTGCCCAAAACCCGCACCGCGCGCGCCAAGGCGCGACCGTCGGCGGCCACAATGGGCGCTTCGCCGGCGGCGTAGACTTCGGACAGCAACAAGGCGTCCACGCTGGACAGCACTTTGACGAAGTCTTCAAACAGATCCCGGGTGCGGGTGTAGCGGTGCGGCTGGAAGGCCAGCACCAGACGCTTGTCCGGGAAGGCGCCGCGCACCGCGGCCAGCGTGGCGGCCATTTCCACCGGGTGATGGCCGTAGTCGTCCACCAGGGTGAAGCTGCCGCCGTCCTTGGCCGGCACTTCGCCATAGCGCTGGAAACGGCGGCCGACGCCGGCGAACTCGGCCAGGCCTTGCTGGATCGCTTCCACGCTGGCTCCGCACTCCAGGCCGATGGCGATGGCGGACAGCGCGTTGAGCACGTTGTGGCGGCCCGGCATGTTCAGCACAACAGGAAAGCGCACTTCCTTGCCGTTCTTCACCACCACGTCGAAATGCATCTGGCCGGCCGCGGCGCGGATGTTCTCCGCGTAGATGTCGGCGGAATCGTCCAGGCCATAAGTGGTCACCGGCTTGGTGATGCGGCCTCGGATCTCGCGCACATTGGGATCGTCCACGCACAGCACCGCGCGGCCGTAAAACGGCAAGCGCTGCAGAAAGTCCACAAAAGCCTGCTTGAGCTTGTCGAAGCTGTGGTCGTAGGTGTCCATGTGATCGGCGTCGATATTGGTCACCACCGCCATCACCGGAGTCAGGTGCAAGAAGGAGGCGTCCGATTCGTCGGCCTCGGCCACCAGGAATTCGCCGGACCCCAGGCGCGCGTTGGTGCCGGCCGCGGTCAGCTTGCCGCCGATGACGAAAGTGGGATCCAAACCGGCCGCGCCCAGCACCGAGGCGGTCAGGCTGGTGGTGGTGGTCTTGCCGTGGGTGCCGGCGATGGCGATGCCCTGCTTGAAGCGCATCAACTCAGCCAACATCAGCGCGCGAGGGATCACCGGAATTTTGTTGGCGCGCGCTTCCAGCACTTCAGGATTGTCGGACTTGACCGCAGTGGAGGTCACCACCACGTCGGCGCCATGCATATAAGTGGCGTCGTGGCCGTAGAACACGCGTATGCCCTGATCGATCAACCGCTTGCTGGTGGCGCTTTCCGCCATGTCGGAGCCGGACACGGTAAAGCCCAGGCCGTGCAGCACCTCCGCGATGCCGCACATGCCCACGCCGCCGATGCCGACGAAATGTATGTGTTTGACCCTGTGTTTCATGTCTGTGTCTCTGCTTGAGCGCTCATATGACGCCCTGTCATTCCCTGGCCAGCTGCTGGCACAGGTCGGCCACCCGGCCGGCCGCGCCGGAATGGGCCAGCGCGCGCGCGCGTTCGGCCTTGTCCAGCAACTGGTCTCTATCCAAACCCGCCAACAAGCCCGCAAGCCCATCGGCGTTCAATTCTTTCTGCGGCAGATGCCAGGCCGCGCCGGCCTTCGCCATCCACTCGGCGTTGTCGCGCTGATGGCCGGTGGTGGACACCACCAGCGGCACCAGCACGCTGGGCACGCCGGCAGCGCACAATTCGCTGACCGTGATCGCGCCAGCGCGGCAAATCACCAAATCGCATTCGGCCAGGCGCTTTGGCATGTCGTCTACGAAGGGCAACAATTCCACCTGATCCCGCAAGCCAGCAGCCTGATAAGCCGCTTCGACCGCGGCGAAATTCGCCTCGCCGGTCTGATGCGTCAATTGCGGCCGCTTGTCCGCCGGTAACTTGGCCATCGCCTGCGGCAAAGTGTCATTCAAAACCTTGGCGCCCAGGCTGCCCCCCACCACCAACACCTTCAGCGGGCCGCCGCGGCCGGCAAAACGCTCAGCCGGCGCGGCGATGCTCTCGATCTCGCCTCGCACCGGATTACCGGTGACCAGGGCCTTGCCGTTGCGCGCCGCGTCCCCATCGAAACCGCAGACCAGTTTCTTGGCGAACGGCAGCAAGGCCTTATTGCTCAACAACAGGCCGGCGTCGGCGTTGACCAAGACCAGCGGCTTCCACAGCAGGCCAGCCATCACGCCGCCGGGCAGGCAGACATAGCCGCCCATACCCAGCACCACGTCCGGGCGATGGCGGAAAATCTGCGCCGCGCTGCTGAAGAAAGCGCCAAGCAGCTGCAAAGCGCCCTTGGCCGAGCCCAACAGGCCCTTGCCGCGCACGCCGTGGAAATTCAGCCGTTCCAGCGGAATGCCGGTGGGCGGCACCAACTTGTTCTCCATGCCGCGCCGGGTGCCCAGCCACACCACATTCCAGCCCCGGCTTTGCAACTCCTTGGCCACGGCAAGGCCGGGGACGATGTGTCCACCCGTACCAGCCGCCATCACCATGACCGTGCGATTCGCCATCTCTAATCCGTTCCGTTAACTCTCGTTGCCGCGCATCGTGCGCCGGTTTTCGCTTCGCCCTTCGGGCTTGCAGAAACCGAAGGAGACGGCGCCAAGGCGCCTGGAAAGGCTTACCGCCTTTCCTGAATGCGGGGCTAAACCTTATAGCCCCGCATAATCCTTCGGTTTTCATAATCAACCCGCAGCAGCACCGCCACCGCGATCAAATTCATCAACATCGCCGAGCCGCCGAAGGACATCAGCGGCAAGGTCAAACCCTTGGTCGGCAGCAGGCCCATATTCACCCCGATGTTGAAAAACACCTGGATGCCGAGCCAGATGCCCAGACCCTGCGCCACCAGCGACTGGTAATAGCGCTCCAGCTTTTTCGACTCCACGCCGATGTGGAAGGCGCGCCGCACAATCCAGGCGTACAGACCCACCACCACGCAAATGCCGGCAAAACCGAACTCTTCCGAAATCACCGCCATGATGAAGTCGGTATGCGCCTCCGGCAGGTAAAACAGCTTCTCTATGCTGCCGCCCAAGCCGACGCCGAACCACTCGCCGCGACCGATGGCGATCAAGGAGTGCGACAACTGATAGCCCTTGCCGTACGGGTCGTCCCACGGGTCCATGAAACCCAGAACCCGCTTCAAGCGATACGGCGAGGAGATGATCAGCACCACGATGGCGCCCACCGCCATCACCGCCAGCCCGCTGAAGATGCGCATATTGATGCCGCCAAGGAAAAGCAGGCCCATCGCGATGCTCATCACCACCATCAACGCGCCGAAGTCCGGCTCGCGCAGCAGCAGGAAGGCCACCACCACCATGGCGGCGAACATCGGCGCGAAGCCTTCTTTCAGGCTGTGCAGCAGATGACTCTTGCGCACGGTGTAATCCGCCGCGTACAGCACGGTGGCGAACTTCATCACTTCTGACGGCTGCAGGTTCAACACAAACAAGTTGATCCAGCGCCGCGAGCCGTTGACCATCTTGCCGATGCCGGGAATCAACACCAGCACCAGCAACACCAGCCCAATCAGGAAAATCTTGCCGGAGTACTTCTGCCAGAACGCCGTCGGAATCTGGAAGGCGATATAGGCCGCGCTCAGCCCTATCGTCATGAAGATCATGTGGCGGATCAGGTAGAAGTAACGGTTGTGCGTGGCCGCGTCGGCCTCGGCGTAGGCGATGGACGCCGAGTACACCATCACCAGGCTGATCGACAACAGCAGGGCCAGCGCCCAGGACAGCGCTTCGTCGAACGGCTTGATGGCGGCGTAGCGCCGGGCTCCGTGCACGATCATGGCCGCGTCGCCTCGGTTTGCCGCGCCTTCAGTTCGCGCACGGTGTCGATGAACACCTGGGCGCGATGCGCGTAGTTGCGGAACATGTCCAGGCTGGCGCAAGCCGGCGACAGCAGCACCACATCGCCGGGCCGCGCCAGCTCAGCCGCGCGGCGGGTGGCTTCTTCCAGCGTCGCGCAGTCGTGCAGCGGAAGACCGGAGTCCGCCAGCGCGGCGCGAATCTTGCCGGCGTCGCGGCCAATCAACAGCACGGCGCGGGCGATGCGGCGGCAGGCCGGCGCCAGCGGCGCGAAGTCCTGTCCCTTGCCCTCTCCGCCGGCGATCAACACCACCGGACGGGTCATGCCGTTCAGGGCCGCCTCGGTGGCGCCGACATTGGTGCCCTTGGAGTCATCGATAAACGCAACCGAACCGATTTCGTCCACCAACTCGACGCGATGTTCCAGACCCTGAAAGGTTTTCAGCCCTTGCAGCAGCGCCGCGCGCGGCGCGCCCACGGCTTCGCACAAAGCCAGCGCGGCCAGCGCGTTGGCGGCGTTGTGCAGGCCTTGCAGACGCATTTCGGCGCAATCGAAGGCCCGCTCTCCGTCCAGGCTCAGCCAGTAGCGGCCGTCATCCTGCTGCAACGCGAATGCGGCATTCTCTGTCAGCGAAAACCATTTGACCACGCGGCCGGGCCGCGCCATCGCGCGCACCAGCGCATCGTCTCGGTTCAGCACTTGAACGCCGCCGCCGCGGAACACCCGGGTCTTGGTATGGGCGTAGTCCAGCAGATCGTCGTAGCGGTCCAGGTGGTCTTCGGAAATGTTCAGCACCGTGGCGGCATCGGCCTCCAGCGTAAGTGTGGACTCCAGTTGAAAGCTGGATAGCTCCAGCACCCACACGTCCGGGCGCTTGCCGCTTTGTTCGCGTTCCAGTTGCGCTTCCAGCACCGCCAGGCCGATATTGCCGGCCACTACCGCGTCCAGGCCGGCGGCGGCGCACAAATGGCCCGCCAGGCTGGTGACGGTGCTCTTGCCGTTGGAGCCCGTGATGGCGATCACCTTGCTGCCGTCGCCGCGAATCGCCCGCGCCAGCACTTCGATATCGCCTATCACCTCGCCGCCGGCTTGGCGGAAGGCGGCAACGGCCGGGTTCTTCAGCGGCACGCCCGGACTCAGCACCAGCAAGTCGGCGTCGGCGAAGGTCTGTTCGTTGAAGTCGCCGCCGCGCACTTCCGCCTGCGGCAGGAAGGCGCGCAGTTCGGCCACGCGCTCGGCCGACGGTTTTGCGTCGGCCACGCTCACGCGCGCGCCGTGCGCGGCCAGGTAGCGCGCGGCCGCCAAGCCCGAGCCCCCCAAGCCCACTACCACGACGTGACGATTCGCGTAATCCATGTTCTTCCTCAACGCAGCTTGATGGTGGACAGGCCGGCCAACACCAGCATCATGGTGATGATCCAGAAACGCACCACCACTTGCGTTTCCTTCCAGCCTTTCAATTCATAGTGGTGATGCAGTGGGGCCATGCGGAACACCCGTTTGCCGGTGAGCTTGAACGAAGCCACCTGAATCATCACGGACAGCGCTTCCACCACGAACAGGCCGCCCATGATCAACAATACAATCTCCTGGCGCACAATCACGGCCACGGTGCCCAGCGCCGCGCCCAGGGCCAGCGCGCCCACATCGCCCATGAACACTTGGGCCGGATAGGCGTTGAACCATAAAAAACCCAAACAGGCGCCGCACATCGCGGCGCAGAACACCACCACCTCGTGCGCGCCGGGAATGAAGGGCAGGCCCAGATATTTGGAAAACACCGCGTGGCCGGCAACGTAGGCGAAGATGGACAGCCCGGCCGCCACCAGCACGGTGGGCAAGGCCGCCAGACCATCCAGGCCATCGGTCAGATTCACCGCGTTGGAGGTGCCGACGATGACGAAGTAGGTGAGCACGCAAAAACCGATGGCGCCCAACGGGTAGGCGACGGTCTTGACGAAGGGCACGATCAGCTCGGTGGACGCCGGCAGCTTGGCGGTGGCGATCAGGAACACGCCGGCGCCGATGGCGATGGCGGACTGCCAAGCCATCTTGAACTTGGCGGACACGCCTTTCGGGTCCTTGTACACCACCTTGCGCCAGTCGTCGTAAAAACCCAGCGCGCCGGTGCCGAACATGACAGCCAACAGCAGCCACACGTATTTGTTCGACAGGTCGGCCCACAGCAGCGTGGTCAGACCGATGGCCAGCAGGATCAGCGAACCGCCCATGGTCGGAGTCCCCGCCTTGATCAGATGGGTCTGCGGGCCGTCGTTGCGCACCGCCTGGCCCACTTTGAGTTCGGTCAACTTGCGGATCACCCACGGTCCCAGCAGCAGCGAGATCGCCAGCGCGGTCAGCGCCGCCATCACCGCGCGCAGCGTGATGTAGTTGAAGACGTTGAAGGCCCGGATGTGGGAGCCCAGCAGTTCAGCCAGCCAGAGCAGCACGTTATTGTTCCTCTCTTAATTGTTGCATCAGGTGTTCCACCACCCGTTCCATGCGCATGAAGCGCGACCCCTTGACCAGAACGGAGGCACCCGACGGCAACTGCCGGTCGAGGAACTCGTACAACTCGTCAATCGAATCAAAATGTTTGCCGCCCGCGCCGCAGGCGACGGCGGCGTGACGCGAGGCTTCACCCAAGGTCAGCAGCAGATCGATGCCGCGTGCCTGGGCGTACTCGCCCACTTCCGCGTGCAGCGCATCGGCGGCTTCGCCCAATTCGCCGATGTCGCCCATCACGAAGCAGCGCGGCGCAGGCAAGCGCGTCAGCACGTCGATTCCGGCCTTCATCGAGTCCGGGTTGGCGTTGTAACTGTCGTCGATCACGCTCAAGCCGCGCGGACTTTGCTTGAGCTGCAAACGGCCCTTGGCCCCGCCGAAGGCCGCCAAACCGGTGGCGATGCCATCCAACGGCACGCCGGCGGCCAGGGCCAGGCTGGCGGCGGCCAGCGCGTTGCGCACATTGTGTTCGCCCGGCGCCGGCAGTTCTATCCGCCGCTCGCCGTCGGCGCAACGCAGGGTGAAACGGCTGCTGAGCGCGCCCAGCTCGATGTCGGCGGCGTGAACATCAGCCTCGGCGTTCAGACCGAAGACGATCTGACGATGGCCGTCCGCCGCGCGGCGGAACAGCGCCAGATTGGCATCGTCGACATTCAGTACCGCCACGCCGTCGGCGTCCAGACCTTCGAAGATTTCCGCCTTGGCGCGCGCCACCTCCTCGGTGGAGCCGAAATAACCGAAGTGAGCGCGCATCGCGTTATTGACCAGCGCGATGCGCGGCCGGGCCAGGCCGGTCAGGTAGCGCAGCTCGCCATGATGGTTCATGCCCATTTCCAGCACCGCGTAGCGATGCGCCGGCGTCAGTTGAAGCAGGGTCAGCGGCAGGCCGATATCGTTGTTGAAATTGCCGGCGGTAGCCAGCACCGCGTCGGCCCCGGCATGGCGACGCAGAATCGCCGCCAGCATTTCCTTGACCGTGGTCTTGCCGTTGGAGCCGGTGACGCCAATGCGCAGCACCGGCAGGCGGAGCGCCCAGCCGGAGGCCAGCCGGCCCAGGGCCAGGCGGGTGTCCTCTACCTGGATCAGGCTCGCGCCGGGCAAGTCAAAATCCGCGCGCACCAGCGCGGCCGCGCCCTTGGCGACAACCTCGGCGACAAAGTCGTGGGCGTCGAAGCGTTCGCCCTTCAAGGCGACGAACAGATCGCCGGGACCGGCCTCGCGGCTATCGGTCACTACGCGCAGGATGTCGCCGTCCGGGCCGCTCAAAGCGCCCCGGGCCAGTTCGGCGGCCTGCAGCAGCGTCATCATGCGCGTTCCCCCCAAGCGGTCAGCGCCTCTTCCGCCACGCGGAAGTCGGAGAACGGCCGTTTGACGCCGGCGATGTCCTGGTATTCCTCATGGCCCTTGCCGGCCACCAGCACCACGTCGCCGGCGCGCGCCTGGCCCACCGCCCAGTGGATGGCCGCTTCGCGGTCTACCTCAACGTGAGTGCGCGCGGCGTCCATGCCGGCCAACACGTCGCGCAGAATGGCTTGCGGGTCTTCAGTGCGCGGGTTGTCGCTGGTCAGCACCGCCACGTCGGCGATTTTCTCGGCGATGGCGCCCATCATCGGGCGCTTGCCCGGATCGCGGTCGCCGCCGCAGCCGAACACGCAGAACAGGCGGCCGCCTTCCGGGCGAATCTCGGCCAAGGTGGACAAGGCTTTTTCCAGCGCGTCCGGAGTGTGGGCGTAGTCGATCACCACTAGCGGCTCGTGCGCGCCGCCCACGCTCTGCATGCGGCCTCGCGCCGGCTGGATGCGCGCCATCACCGCGGCGGCGTCGCGCAGGCTGACGCCGTTGACGCACAAGGTGGCCAGACAGGCCAGCAGATTAGCGGCGTTGAAGCGTCCCACCAAGCCGGTGCGCACATCGGCGATGCCCCAGGGGGTGGTCACCGTCAGTTGCAGGCCGTCCAGCGTCGCGGCCAGCGCCAGCGGACGCACATCGCCCTGCTCCAGGCCGTAAGTCACCACTTGGGTCTGGGCCGGATCGATTTCGGCGGCCAATTGCCTGCCGAATTCATCGTCGGCGTTGATCACCGCGTGTTTCAGGCCCTCCCAGAAAAACAGCTTCTTCTTGGATTCGCCGTAGGCTTCCATCGAACCGTGATAGTCCAGATGATCGCGAGTCAGATTAGTCAGCACCGCCGTGGCGAAGTCCACGCCGTTGACGCGGCTTTGATCCAGGCTGTGGCTGGATACCTCCATCGTCACCACATGCGCGCCCTGACGGCGGTATTCAGCCAGTTTCTGCTGAATGGTCACCGGGTCCGGCGTGGTGTGGGTGGTTTCGGTCAGTTCGCCGTAAAAACCATTGCCGACGGTGCCGATCAGCGCCGCCTTCTGGCCCAGCAGCGAAAAAGCCTGCGCCAGCCAATGGGAAATAGAAGTCTTGCCGTTGGTGCCGGTGATGCCGATTACGCGCAGCGCGCGGCTGGGGTAACCGTAGACCTCGGCCGCCAGCATGCCGATGCGGTCGCGCAGATGCGGCACCGGCAGATTGGGCGCTTGCCACAGCGGGTTCCAGGCGAAGCCGCCGGCATCGTCCCACAACACCGCGGCCGCGCCTTTCGCCAACGCGGCCTGGATGTAGTCGCGGCCGTCGGAATGCAGGCCGGGGCACGCCAGGAACACGTCGCCGGGCAGCACGCGGCGGCTGTCGGTCTCCACCCGCTTGACGGGCAGTCCCAACTGCTTGATGTCGGTCGGATTCCAATCCGGCATGGGGGTCAAACGGCTTTTCATGATTTGATCAAAAATCCACCGGCACCGGGGTGGATTCCGGCAATAAAGTGTTGTTGGAGGGCTCGTCCGGCTGCACGTTCAGCACTCGCAGCGCGCCGCCGGCGATCTGCGAGAACACCGGCGCAGCCACCGCGCCGCCGTAATATTTGCCCGCGGAGGGCTCGTCTATCATGACCGACACAATCACGCGCGGCGATTTGCCCGGCGCGAAGCCCATGAACAGCGCGCGGTGCTTGTTGGCCACGTAAGTGCGGCCCTCCAGCTTGCGCGCGGTGCCGCTTTTGCCGCCGATGCTGTAACCGATGATGCGGCCGCCTACGGCGCCGCCGCCCGGCTGGCTGTTGGCGACCAGCAGGTCGCGCATTTCATGCGCGGTCTTTTCCGCCAGCACGCGCTTGCCCGGCATCGGCGTATTGGTCTTGTACAGCGAGATAGGCAACATCACGCCGTCGTTGGCGAACACGGTGTAGGCGCGCGCCATCTGGATCAGGCTGACCGAGATGCCGTAGCCGAAGGACATCGTCGCCTGCTCGATGGGCCGCCAGTTGTGCCAGTCGCGCAGCCGGCCGCCGGCTTCGCCGGGAAAACCGGTTTCCGGCGCGCGGCCAAAGCCCAGCGCGTCGTAATGCTTCCACGATTGTTCCGGCGAGCTCATCAGCGCCAGCTTGCTGGTACCGACGTTGGACGATTTCTGAATGATGCCCAGGATGTCCAGGCTGGGGCGCGGCGCCACGTCGCGAATGGTGGCCGGGCCTATCATGTAAGTGTGAGTGTCCAATACCGTGTTGAGGCCGGCCTTGCCGTTTTCCAGCGCCAGCGAGATCGACAGCGGCTTCATCGTCGAACCCGGTTCGAACAAATCGATCACGCCGCGGTTGCGCATCATTTCCGGCGTTACGCCGCTGCGGTTATTGGGATTGAACGACGGATAATTCGCCAGCGCCAACAACTCGCCGGTATGAGCGTCCAGCACCACCACGCTGCCCGCCTTGGCCTTGTTAAGCTCCACAGCCGCCTTCAGCTCGCGATAAGCCAAATACTGGATGCGGTGATCCACCGCCAACGCCAGCTTCTGGCCGTCTCGCGGCGGCTCGATGGCGGCGACGTCTTCAATGATGTGGCCGCGGCGATCCTTCAGCACCACGCGGCGGCCATCCTTGCCCGCCAGCATCTTCTCGCGCGCCAGTTCCACGCCTTCCTGGCCTTTACCGTCCACGCCGGTGAAGCCGATGATGTGGGACACAATCTCGCCGGCCGGGTAGAAACGGCGGAATTCCTGCTGCTTGGCGATGCCGGGCACGCCCAGCGCCATCACTTTGTCGGCCAGCTCCGGGCTGATCTGGCGCTTGATGTAAACAAACTCTTTCTTGCGGTCGGACAGTTTGGCCGACAACTCTTCCGGCGACAGATCCAGCATCGCGGCCAGTTCGCGCAGCTTGGCCGGCGGCACCGGCTCCATGTCCGCGGGGCTGGCCCAAATCGTCTGCACCGGCGAGCTGATCGCCAGCGGCTCGCCGTTGCGATCGGTGATCACGCCTCGGTTGGCTTCCAGCGTCATTGCGCGGCGGAAGCGAGCCTCGCCCTGGTTTTGCAGAAAATCCTGCTGCATCACTTGCAGGTAAACCGCGCGGCCGATCAGCGCCAGGAACAGCAGCGCCAGCATCAGCAGCACGAAACGCACGCGGCCCGGCTTCATGCGCAGCGCGGGGCTGGCGTCCGGGATGCGTTGCTGGTGGCGCGGTGAGTAAGTGCGCATCACATCCCCTTTCCAGGTGAAACCACCTGGATCTGACGCGGATCCGGGGTATGCATGTCGAGGCGGCTGGACGCGGCTTTCTCAATCACCGCGTGCGCGCCCCAGGTGCTCTGCTCCAGCTGCAGCTGTCCGAACTCGATCTCCAGCTGCTGGGCGGATTTGCGTTCTTTCTGCAAATCGCTGTAGAGCTTGCGCGACACATGGGTCGAGGTGACCACCGACCAGGCGGACAGCACCACGATGACCAGCAGTATCGCGTTGAGCTTGTTCATGCGTCGATCTCCCGCCACGGCGCTGCGGTGCGTTCGGCCACGCGCATGATGGCGCTGCGGGAGCGCGCATTGGCGCGCACCTCTTCATCGCCCGCGCGCACCGGCTTGCCCACAGTGGACATCGGCGGCTGCGCCATGTCGGAAGCGCGCACCATCGCCCAAGCCGGCAGCTTTTCCTCGCTGCTGGCGTCGCGCAGGTATTGCTTGACGATGCGGTCTTCCAGCGAATGGAAGCTGATCACCGCCAGACGGCCGTTTTCCGCCAGACGGCGCGCCGCCTGCGGCAGCACCGCCTTGAGTTCGTCCAGCTCGCGGTTCACAAAGATCCGGATCGCTTGGAAGGTACGCGTTGCGGGGTCCTGACCCGGTTCCCGAGTACGGACGTTTTGCCCAACGAGCACGGCGAGCTCACGCGTGGTCTGGAGGGGGGCGTCAGCCCTTTGCGCAACAATGGCTGCTGCGATCTTGCGAGCAAACCGCTCTTCACCATAAGTCTTGATGACCTCTCTGATATCGGCCTCGTCTGCCGTCGCCAACCATTCGGCCGCGGTGATGCCGCGGGTGGTATCCATACGCATGTCCAGGGGCGCGTCGAAACGGAAACTGAAACCGCGCCGCCCGTCGTCGATCTGCGGCGAGGACACGCCCAGATCCATCAACACGCCATCCACCTGGGGCACGCCCAGGCGGTCCAGTTCCTGCCCCAGCGCTTCAAAACCGTTGTGCACGATCTGAAAGCGCGGGTCTTCCTCCGCCAGCCGCGTGGCCACGGCGATGGCTTCGGGATCCTTGTCGAAGGCGATCAGGCGGCCTTGCGGCCCCAGTCGCGACAGGATCAAGCGGCTGTGGCCACCTCGACCGAAAGTGCAATCGACGTAGGTGCCATCCGGCCGGATGGCAAGCGCGTCGACCGCTTCGGTCAAGAGCACCGTCAGGTGCACGAAAGGGGTGGTGCTCACAGCGTAAAGTCTCCAAGGTGTTGGGCCAGATCGGTTTGATCGATGGCCAGGGCGTCAGCGGTCTGACTGTCCCATTCCTCGGCATTCCACAGCTCGAAGCGGTTGCCCATGCCCACCAGCGCGACGTCTTTGTCGAGTCCGGTGAGATCGCGCAAGCGCGCGGGCAACAGAATGCGTCCGGCACTGTCCATTTCCAGGGTTTCCGCGTGGCCGAGCACGAGGCGCTGGTAACGTTTCAGAGTGGGATTGCCGGTGGGAAGGGCTAACAGGCGGGCTTCGACCGGACGCCAGTTGGGTTCGGGGTAGATCAGCAAGTGGTCTTGGGATTCAAGGGTGACGATCAGTTTGTGCCCGAAAGCGGACAGCAGTGTCTCGCGGTGTTTAGCCGGAATAGCCAAACGCCCCTTGCTATCGAGAGACAAGATGCTGACGCCACCAATCATGATTTCGAGCCCGCTGACCGAATAAACCTAAGGGGCCGTCGCCCCCTGGGACAAATGCCCCACTTTCACCCACTTCGCCCCACTTTCCGCCACTATAAGAAAGAACTTCCCCACGGTCAACATCGAGAAGTTCTAATTCACCTTTTGAGACAATGACTTAGCGGACAGCGCAAAAAGCGGATTCCTTGTCAAATCAGAGGCTTAAAAACATCAGTCAAAGTGAGCTGTTAACACTCGAACTATTCCCGAAACACCACACCTCGAGCCTGGGAATATTTCCAAGGACAGTCCAATGCAAGACCACTTTCCGCGCCGCAACACAAAAACAGGACGGCGGCGCCACATTCGGCGCCGCCGTCCCGGAGTTCCGCCGGATTAGGCCAGCTTCTGTCGCAGAATATCCTGCACCTGGGCCGGATTGGCCTTGCCCTTGGAAGCCTTCATCACCTGACCGGCCAAGGCGTTGAGCGCCTTTTCCTTGCCGGCGCGGAATTCTTCTACCGCCTTGGGATTGGCGGCGATCGCTTCTTCCACCATCTTCTCGATGGCGCCGACGTCGGACACCTGCTTCAGGCCGTCGCGCTCGATGATGTCGTCGGCGGAGAGTTCGCTGTCCCACAAGGCGTCGAACACCTGCTTGGCCAGCTTGCTGGACAGGGTGTTGTCGGCGATGCGCGCGATCAGGCCGGACAGACGCTCGGCCGAAATCGGGCAATCGGCGATCTCCTTGCCGTCACGGTTCAACCGCGCGGCGATCTCGCCATTGATCCAGTTGGCGGCCAGCTTGCCCTGACCGGAGGCCTTGGCCGCGGCTTCGAAGTACTGAGCCAGGGCCAGGCTGGAAGTCAGCAGCGCCGCGTCGTAGGCGGACACGCCGTAAGCCTCGACCAGACGGACTTGCATCGCCGCCGGCAGCTCCGGCATCTCGCCGCGGATGCGGGCGATCTGCTCGTCGGAAATGCGCACCGGCAGCAGGTCCGGGTCCGGGAAGTAGCGGTAATCGTGCGCGTCTTCCTTGCTGCGCATCATCCGGGTTTCGCCGGTGTCCGGATCGAATAGCACGGTGGCCTGCTGCACCTTGCCGCCGTCTTCCAGGGTGTCAATCTGCCACTGGATCTCGTACTTGGCGGCCTGCTCCAGGAAGCGGAAGGAGTTGAGGTTCTTGATCTCGCGGCGGGTGCCGAATTCCTTCTGCCCCTCCGGGCGCACCGACACGTTGACGTCCATGCGGAAGCTGCCTTCCTGCATATTGCCGTCGCAGATGCCCAGCCAGGTCACCAGCGCGTACAGCGCCTTGACATAGGCCAACGCCTCGTCCACCGAGCGCATGTCCGGTTCGGACACCACTTCCAGCAGCGGCGTGCCGGCGCGGTTGAGGTCGATGCCGGACAAGCCATGGAAGTCTTCGTGCAAGCTCTTGCCGGCGTCCTCTTCCATATGGGCGCGAGTCACGCCTATCACCTTCTCTTGCTCGCCCACCAGGATTTTCAGCTGGCCGTGCTCAACAATAGGCAGGTCCATCTGGCTGATCTGGTAGCCCTTGGGGAGGTCCGGATAGAAGTAGTTCTTGCGCGCGAACACGTTTTTCTGGTTGATCTTGGCGTTCAGCGCCAAGCCCAGGCGGATGGCCTTGTCCACCGCGGCCTTGTTCAGCACCGGCAACACGCCGGGGAAGGCCAGTTCCACCGCGGAGGCCTGAGTGTTCGGCTCGGCGCCGAAGGCGGTGCTGGAGCCGGAGAAAATCTTGGAGACGGTATTGAGCTGCACATGCACCTCGATACCGATGACGACTTCCCATTTCATGGTCGGAAAATCCTTTTTGATGCCAGGACGGAGCTAAAACGCCGCCCTCGTAAACGTAAACTTAGCCGGCCTGCGAGCGGCGCTTGAAGACAAGGCGCGCGCAGGCAGTGCATTTAAGTACGGCAAGCGCGCCCAATGTCGAATTCGCATTGCGCAGCGGCCGGCTTCACAGCACCGGCGCGCGGCTATGCCAATCGGTGGCCAACTGGAACTGATGCGCGACATTCAACATCTTGGCTTCGCCGAAGTAATTGCCGATGATCTGCAAGCCGATAGGACGGCCATTGGCGCTGAAGCCGGCTGGCACGCTCATGCCTGGCAGACCGGCCAGGTTCACCGACAGCGTGTAGATGTCGGACAGATACATCTGCACCGGATCGTCGTTCATCGCGCCGATGTCGAAGGCCGCGGTCGGCGCCACCGGCCCCAGGATCACGTCGCACTGCTCGAAGGCGGCCTTGAAATCGTTGGCGATCAGACGGCGGATCTTCTGGGCCTTGAGGTAATAGGCGTCGTAATAGCCGTGCGACAGCACATAGCTGCCCACCAGGATGCGGCGCTTGACCTCGCTGCCGAACCCTTCGGCGCGGGTCTTCTCGTACATGTCCACCAGGTCCTTGTACTCTGCGGCGCGATGGCCGTAGCGCACGCCGTCGTAGCGCGACAAATTGGTCGAGGCCTCGGCCGGCGCGATCACGTAGTAGGCCGGAATGGACAGCTCGGTATTGGGCAGGCTGATTTCCACCACCTGCGCGCCCTGCTTCTTCAACACCGCCACCGCCTCGTCCACGGCGCGCGCCACGTCGGCGCTCAGGCCAGCGGCGAAGTATTCGCGCGGCAGGCCCACTTTGAGGCCGGCCAGCGGCTGATTCAGATCGCGGGCGTAGTCTTCGCGGGCGCGCTCCAGGCTGGTGGAATCGCGCTGGTCGAAGCCGGCCATCACGTTCAACATCAACGCGCAGTCCTCGGCGGTCTGCGCGATCGGGCCGCCCTGGTCCAGCGAGGAGGCGTAGGCCACCATGCCGTATCGGGACACCACGCCGTAAGTCGGCTTGATGCCGGTAACGCCGCAATGGGAAGCCGGCTGGCGGATGGAGCCGCCGGTGTCGGTGGCGGTGGCCACCGGCGTCAGCCGCGCGGCCACCGCAGCGGCGGAACCGCCGGAACTGCCGCCCGGCACCGCCTTCTGGTCCCAGGGGTTTTTCACGGCGCCGTAGAAGGAGTTCTCGTTGGACGAACCCATCGCGAACTCGTCCATATTGGCGCGCCCCAGCGTCACCAGACCGGCGGCCTGGCATTGCTCAACCACGTGAGCGCTGTACGGCGACACGAAGTTGTCCAGCATCTTGGAGCCGCAGCTGGTTCTCCAACCCTGCTGACAGAACAGATCTTTGTGGATGATGGGCACGCCGGTCAGCGCATGGGCGTCGCCGGCGGCGATGCGCGCGTCGGCGGCCGCGGCCTCGGCCAGGGTCTTGGCCCGGTCGACGGTGACCAGCGCGTTGAGCGCCGGGTTCAGCGCCTCGATCCGATCCAGATATTGGGTGGCCAGCTCAACGCTGGAGACTTCCTTGGCCGCCAGCTGCCGCGACAGTTGCTTTAAAGTAGACTGTGTCATTTCAAATGGAATCTTTAGCTATCCGGGAATGGCGCCGCCGTCCTTTCAGACAGCGACCGGCGCCGGCCTCCCGCGCGGGAGGGAACCTAAACCGGCACAGGCAATCAGAGCATCACTCGATGACCTTGGGAACCAGGAACAAGCCCTTTTCCACTTGCGGGGCCACGGCCTGGAAAGCTTCGCGCTGATTGGTTTCGGTAACGATATCTTCGCGCAAACGCAAAGAGACATCCTGCGGATGGGCCATCGGCTCGATGCCGTCGGTGTTCACCGCTTGCATCTGTTCGATCAGGCCAAAAATATTATTGAGTTGCTTGCTTGTCGCGGCAATTTCCGCTTCATTGACATTGATGCGGGCAAGCTTGGCAATTCGTGCGACATCCTGATGCGTCAGCGACATGGTGTCCTCGTTCAAAACCTTTAATATTTCAAGCGTTATAGGGTATCATAGCCCGCTTGATTCTCCCAAGATCGACATCACGCCACGGCGTTATTTCGGCAGCGCTTTCACCGCGCGGCCGACAGGCGGCAAGCCGCCGCGCCGGGGCCGGATCGTGCAGGCCTCATCAACCCGACACAGCGTCGGAAAACGATGCGCAAGGCCAGCCGGGCGAAGCCGCTTAGCCGGTGTCGCCCAGTGGGCGCCAAGCGTCGTTTTGCCACGCGGCGGGTAGACTCGGGTCGTACGAGTAGACAACAAACAACAGATTAAACGCGGACGCGACGGCGCGTCCGCCACATGACGAAAACTGACCAGGATCGCCCAATGTTTCGTTCGCTGACCGGATACTTCTCCAACGACCTCGCCATTGACCTTGGCACAGCCAACACCCTCATCTACATGCGCGCCAAAGGCATCGTGCTGGACGAGCCCTCGGTTGTCGCCATTCACAGCGACGCGCCCACCAACAAGAAATCCATCCTGGCCGTGGGCCTGGAAGCCAAGCGCATGCTGGGCCGCACCCCGGGCAGCATCCAGGCGATCCGCCCGATGAAGGACGGCGTGATCGCCGACTTCACCGTCACCGAACAGATGCTCAAGCAGTTCATCAAGAAGGTGAACCCCAACCGCTTTTTCGCCGCCAGCCCCCGCATCGTGATCTGCGTGCCCTGCGGCTCCACCCAGGTGGAGCGCAAGGCGATCCGCGACTCGGCGCTGGCCGCCGGCGCGCGCCGCGTGGAACTGATCGAAGAGCCGATGGCGGCCGCCATCGGCGCCGGCCTGCCGGTTGAGGAACCCACCGGTTCCATGGTGGTGGACATCGGCGGCGGCACCACCGAGGTCGGTGTGATCTCGCTGGGCGGCGTGGTGTATTCCAACTCCGTCCGCGTGGGCGGCGACAAGTTCGACGAAGCCATCATCAACTACATCCGCCGCAACTACGGCATGCTGATCGGCGAAACCACCGCCGAGGAAATCAAGAAGACCATCGGCTCCGCCTTCCCGGGCGCCGAAGTCCGCGAAATGGAAGTCAAGGGCCGCAACCTGGCCGAAGGCATTCCGCGCGCCTTCACCGTGTCGTCCAACGAAATCCTGGAAGCGCTGACCGAGCCGCTGAATCAGATCGTGTCCGCGGTGAAGATCGCGCTGGAACAAACTCCGCCGGAACTGGGCGCCGACATCGCCGACAAGGGCATGGTGCTGACCGGCGGCGGCGCGCTGCTGAAAGACATCGACCGCCTGCTGGCCGAAGAAACCGGCCTGCCGGTGTTCGTGGCCGAAGAACCGCTGACCTGCGTGGTGCGCGGCTCCGGCAAGGCGCTGGAGAAAATGGACAAGATTGGCACTATTTTCACCAACGTCCCTTAAACCGGAACGGCCGACGCCCGCCTGAGCCCGGCTCCTGCGGCGGCGGTCGCTCGTAACGCAAGCGATGATGGCGGGCGCGCGGCAAGCGCGCCCGTTTTTGAAGCACAGCGCCCCGTGTCAAGGGGCGAGGTCTGAGCCGATGGACTTTGCCAACACCCCCAGCTTTTTTCGCTCCGGGCCGCCGCCCGGCGCGCGCTTGGCCATGGCCGTGGCCGCCTCGGTGGCGCTCCTGGTCGGCGACAGCTATTTCGGCCTGATGGAACAGGCGCGCGAAGCCACTTCGCTGGCGCTCTACCCCGTACAGCGCGCGGTGAACATGCCCGCGCAGGCGATGCGCCACGTCAGTGACTTCCTCAGCTCCCAAACTGAACTGAAACAGGAAAACACCGCCTTGCGCGTGCGCCAGCTGGAAATGTCGGCGCAACTGTCGCGGCTGCAGACCCTGCAACGGGAACTGGACGAAGTGCGCAAGCTCAACGGCATCAAGTCCAGCTATCACCAACAGGCGCAGATGGCCGAAACGCTGTATACCGGCCGCGATCCGTTTTCCTACAAAATCATCATCGACAAAGGCAGCGACGCCAACCTGAAGGCCGGCCAGCCGGTCGTGGACGCCACCGGCCTGCTAGGCCAAGTCACCCGGGTGCAGCCGCTGACCGCGGAAGTCACTCTGGTCATAGACAAGAACCAGATGGTGCCGGTCATGGTGGCCCGCACCGGCCAGCGCGCCATCCTGTACGGCTACGGCGGCGGTGTGGAAATCCGCTATCTGCCGCAAAGCGCCGACATCAAGGACGGCGATCACATCGTCACCTCCGGCGTGGACGGCGTTTATCCCGCCGGCATCCCGGTGGCCCGCGTGACCCGGGTGGAGCGAAACCAAGGCGCCACCTTCGCACGCATCGCCACCTCGCCCCTGGCCGGCGTGCAGCAAACCCGCTACATGCTGGTGCTGGGCGAAAAGCAGGCGCCGCCGCGCCCGCCGGAACCGGCCCCCATCGTCAAAAAGAGCAGGGGCGGCAAGAAAGCCGCCGCCGAGGAGTAAGCCCCGATGACGTTCGAGCGCCCCAAGGAACTGCTCAAACCGGTGAAGCGCCGCTTCATCCTGTTCACCTTCATCTTCGCCGTCCTGATCGAACTGATCCCGCTGCCGCACGGCAGCACGCGCTGGCTGCCGGACTTCATCGGCATGCTGATCCTGTACTGGGTGATCAACCAGCCGCGCCGGGTCAATATCGGCACCGCATTCTTGCTGGGCCTGGTGGCCGACATTTCCACCGCCGGCCTGTTCGGCCAACACGCGCTGGCCTATTCAATCACCGCTTACCTGGCGCTCGCGCGCCAGCGCCAGGTGGTGATGTTCAACCTGGGCCAGCAAACGCTGGTGGTGCTGGGCCTGTTGCTGACCAACCAGATCATCATGGTGGTGGTGCGCATGCTCACCGGCTCCGCCTTCGTCGGCTGGGGTTACTTCCTGCCGCCCTTGATCGGCGCCCTGCTATGGCCGTTGCTGACCAAGCTGATGCTGATGCCCTACCGCCACAACGCGGTGTAGCGCCGCGGACCGTCCATGCCTCAACCCACCCGTTTCAAGAACCCGCAGGCCGAAGATAGCCAGTTCCAGCTGCGCTTGATCGTCGCTTACGCGTTGATCGTGCTGATGTTTCTGGTATTGCTCACGCGTTTCATCTGGCTGCAAGTGCTGCAGCACGAACACTTTTCCACGCTGGCTCAGAACAACCGCATTTCGCTGGTGCCCATCCTGCCCAACCGCGGCCTGATTCTGGACCGCAACGGCGTGGTGCTGGCGCAGAACTACTCCGCCTACACGCTGGAGCTGACGCCCAGCAAGATCCCGGACCTGGCCGCCACCGAGGCCGAGCTGCGCAAGCTGGTGGAGATCACCCCGCGTGACGAGCGCCAGTTCAAACGCCTGCTGATTGAAAGCAAAAACTTCGAATCCATCCCGCTGAAAACCAAACTCAGCGAAGAAGAAGCCGCTCGGGTCGCCGCCCAGGCCTGGCGCTTCCCTGGCGTGGAAGTCAAGGCGCGGCTGTTCCGCGACTATCCGTTCAAAGAAATGACCAGCCATGTGCTCGGTTATATCGGCCGCATCAACCAGCGCGACAAGGAAAGGCTGGAAGAAGAAGAAAAAACCGCCAATTACAAAGGCTCCAATTACATTGGCAAGACGGGCCTGGAGGCGGTGTACGAGGACGATCTGCACGGCAAGGTCGGCTTCGAGGAAGTGGAAACCGATTCCGGAGGACGCGCGGTGCGTTCGCTGCGGCGCACGCCGCCGGTCAACGGCAACACCCTGAAACTGGCGCTGGATATTCGGCTGCAGGAGATGGCGGACAAGCTCTTCGGCAACCGCCGCGGCGCGCTGGTGGCGATAGAGCCGTCCACCGGCGGCGTGCTCGCCTTCCTGTCCAAGCCGGGCTTCGATCCCAATCTATTCATCGACGGCATCGACACCCAAACTTGGACCAACCTGAACAACGACTGGCAGAAACCGATGATCAACCGCGCGCTGCGCGGCACCTACCCGCCCGGTTCCACCTTCAAGCCCTTCATGGCGATGGCCGCGCTGGAAAACCACGCCATCGGCATGCGCGACATCCGTCCCGCGCCGGGCTATTTCACCCTGCCCGGCTCCAGCCACCAGTTCCGCGACAGCAAGAAAGCCGGCAACGGCATGATCAATCTGCAGCGCGCGATCGAAGTCTCCAGCGACACCTTCTTTTACAAGCTGGCCTGGGACATGGGCATAGACAAGATCCACCCGGCGCTGGCGCAGTTCGGCCTGGGCAGCAAGAGCGGCATCGACCTGGACGGCGAGTCCATCGGCGTGCTGCCGTCCAAGGAATGGAAAGCGCGCCGCTTTGCCCGCTACAAGGAAGAATTCCGCCGCTGGTATCCGGCCGATGTGGTCAGCATCGGCATTGGACAGGGTTTCAACGCCTACACTCCGCTGCAAATGGCCAACGCCACCGCCATCATGGCAAACAACGGCCAAGTGTTCAAACCGCACTTGGTGCAGCAGGTGGTGGATACCCGCAGCGGCAAAGCGCGCATCATTGAACCGATGCCCACCCGCCAGGTTCCGTTTAAACCGGAAAACTTCGAATACGTGAAGCGCGGCATGGAGGGCGTGATGACGCGCGGCACCGGCGCGCGGCTGGGCGTGGGCCTGCAGTACTCGATGGCGGGCAAGACCGGCACCGCCCAAGTCGTGCAAATCAAACAGGGCGCCAAGTACAACGCCTCCGCCCTGGCCGAGCAATACCGCGACCACAGTTGGTTCATCGCCTTCGCCCCGGTGGACAAGCCCCGCATCGCCGTGGCGGTGATCGTGGAGAACGCTGGCTTCGGCGCCGCCGCCGCCGCGCCCATCGTGCGCGCGCTGTTCGATTACTACTTGCTGGGCAAGGTGCCGAAAGACATCGAAGGCACGCTGAAGACCATGCCCACCGACACCGCCAACGACAATGCAGACCTCTCTAATTAAACGCGTCTGGCAACAGATCCAAGAACCGCTGGACGGCTGGCTGATGCTGTTCCTGGGCATGATCTTCGTGGTCAGCATGGTGCTGCTGTACTCGGCCAACAACCAGTCCTTCGACAAGATAGACAACAAGCTGATCTACACCAGCCTGTCGCTGATCATCATGTGGATCATCGCCCGCATGCGGCCGCAAAGCATCATGAACTTCGCGCCGCCCATCTACGGGCTGGGCGTGCTGCTGCTGCTGGCCGTCCACTTCAAGGGCGTCACCGTCAACGGCTCCACCCGCTGGCTGGAACTGGGCATTACCCGCATCCAGCCGTCCGAAATCATGAAGATCGCGTTGCCGATGATGCTGGCCTGGTTCTTCCAGAAATACGAACTATCAATGCGCTGGTGGCACTACCTGGGGGCCGCCTTGCTGATGGCCGTGCCCAGCGCGCTGGTGCTGAAGCAGCCGGATCTGGGCACCACGCTGCTGATCGCCGCCGCCGGCCTGTTCGTGCTGTTCTTCGCCGGCCTGCCGTGGAAAGTGATCTTCGCCGGCATCGGCCTGGGCGCCGCCAGCCTGCCCATCGTCTGGAACCTGCTGCACGACTACCAGCGCCGCCGGGTGCTGACCATGATAGACCCCACCACCGACCCCTTGGGCGACGGCTACCACATCATCCAGTCCATGATCGCCATCGGCTCCGGCGGCCCCTGGGGCAAGGGCTGGCTCAACGGCACTCAGACCCACCTGGATTACATCCCGGAGCGGACCACGGACTTCATCTTCGCCGTGTACTCAGAGGAGTTCGGCCTGGCCGGCAATGTGCTTCTGCTGGTGCTCTATCTGCTGGTGCTCAGCCGCGCGATGATGATCACCGCCAGCGCGCAAACACTGTACGGCCGACTGATGGCCGGTTCCATCACGATGTCCTTCTTCGTCTATGCCTTCGTCAACATGGGCATGGTGTCCGGCATCCTGCCCGTGGTGGGCGTGCCGCTGCCCTTCATGTCCTACGGCGGCACCGCCACCGTCACCCTGTTCGTCGGCATGGGCATGCTGATGAGCATCAGCAATCTGAAACGCTGAGAACCTTCTCTTTCCAAACCCCGCGGCGGGAACCAATTCCCCGCCGCGCCGGCCTATTCTGTCTGCACGCGACTGACGTCATGCCAGAAATGCTTCCGGCTTGACGAAAGCAAGCAAAATCGCAAGCCTATAGAATTCCGGCGCCGCCGCGCGCCGCCGCCCTCATCTACGCAGAGGAAACGCCAACGCATGCGCATCAAGACCCTGAGCCTGCTGCTCGCCCTGTCCCTGGGCCACGCCCTGCCGGCCATCGCCGCCGAACCCGTCGCCGCCAGCCAAAGCCAGCTGCAAGCCTACACCAGCGTGGAAGGCATCACCGAATACCGGTTGCCCAACGGCCTGCGGGTCCTGCTGGCCCCGGACGCCTCCAAGCCCACCACCACCGTCAACATCACCTATCTGGTGGGCAGCCGCCACGAAAGCTACGGCGAAACCGGCATGGCCCATTTGCTGGAGCACATGCTGTTCAAGGGCACGCCCACCAGCGGCAACCTGATGCAGGAACTGGGCAAACGCGGCATGCAGTTCAACGGCACCACCTTCCTGGATCGCACCAACTACTACGAAACCTTCCCGGCCAACGACGACAACCTTCGCTGGGCGCTGGAGATGGAAGCAGACCGCATGGTCAACAGCAAGATCGCCAGGAGCGATCTGGACACCGAGTTCTCGGTGGTGCGCAATGAAATGGAAATGGGGGAGAATAATCCCCGCCGCGTGCTGTGGAAGCAGATGACCGCGGTCAGCTACGACTGGCACAACTACGGCCACAACACCATAGGCGCGCGCTCGGACGTGGAAAAAGTCCGCATCGACAATCTGCAGGCCTTCTACCGCAAGTACTACCAGCCGGACAATGCGGTACTGATGATCAGCGGCAAGTTCGACCCGGCGGCGACGCTGGACGTCGTCCGGCAGACATTCGGCAAGATCGCCAAGCCGCAGCGCCAACTGACGCCAACCTGGACCGAGGAACCGCAGCGCGACGGCGCGCGCGAACTGACGGTGGAGCGCGTCGGCGACACCCAACTAGCCGCGGTGCTGTACCCGATCTCCGCCGGCAGCCACCCGGACGCGGCGGCCATCCTCGTTCTGGCCGACATCCTGGCCAGCACCCCCAACGGCCGGCTGTACCAGGCGCTGGTGGGCGGCAAGAAAGCCGTCGGCGTCGAGGCCTGGCCGTTCGCGCTGGCAGAACCCGGCTACATCATTTTTTGGGCAGAGTTGAACAAGGGCCAGAAACTGGCCGATACGCGCCAGGCCATGCTCGCCGCCATCGAGGGCTTCAAGAACAAGCCGGTGACCGAAGCCGAACTCAAGCGCGCCAAGGCCAGCCTGCTCAACGATATCGACAAGACCCTTAACGACCCGCAGCAGCTGGCGGTGGAAATGTCCGAGGCTATCGCCAAGGGAGATTGGCGGCTATTCTTCCTGACCCGCGACCGCATCGAGGCGCTAAGCGCCAAAGACGTGGAACGGGCCGCGGAGAACTACTTCAAGCCGTCCAACCGCACCTACGGCCAGTTCGTGCCCACCGCCAAACCGGACCGCAGCGTGATCCCGGCCACGCCGGACGTGGCCAAGCTGGTGGACGGCTACAAGGGCCGCGCAGCAATCAGCCAGGGCGAGGCCTTCGATCCCAGCCCAGCCAACATCGACGCCCGCACCGTGAAAACGACGCTCGCCAACGGCGCCAAACTGGCCTTGCTGGCCAAGAAAACCCGCGGAGAAACCGTTAACGGCAGCTTCAGCCTCGCCTTCGGCGACGAGAAAAGCCTGTTCGGACTCGGCGCCGTGCCCAGCCTCGCCGCCGACATGCTGGAACGCGGCAGCGGCAAGCTCAGCCGCGCAGAAATCAGCAATCGCCTGGATCAATTGAAAGCCAAGCTCAGCATCTCCGGCTCCGGTCAGGAGGTGAACGTGGACTTTGAAACCACCCGCACGCATCTGCCGGCCTTGCTGGACCTGATCGCCGACCTGCTAAAACAGCCCAGTTTCCCGGAACGGGAGTTCGAACTGCTGCGCAAGGAGGGGCTGACCGCCATCGACGCCCAACGCAACGAGCCGCAGGCCATGGCCACCCAGGCTGTTGGCCAGGCGCTCAACATCTATCGCAAGGGCGATCTGCGCTACCGTCCGACGCTGGACGAGGCCGCAGCCGAATTGAAAACCGCCAAGCTGGACGATCTCAAGCGCTTCCACCGCCAGTTCTACGGCGCCAACCACGCCCGCTTCGCCCTCGTCGGCGACTTCGACGCCAAAGCCGCGCAAAGCCAACTGCAAAAGCTGTTCGGCGGCTGGAATAGCACCGTGACGTACAGCCGCGCGCCCAGCTTGCTGCCGCCGGCCAAGCCGGGCCAACAACAACTGCAGGCCAAGGACAAAGCCAACGCCTTCTACCTGGCCACCGCGCCGTTGGCGATGCGGGACAGCGACGCCGACTACCCGGCAATGCTGGTCGCCAACAAGATCCTGGGCGGCGGCGTCAAATCACGGCTGCTGGATCGCCTGCGCCAAAAGGACGGCATCAGCTACTACACCGGCAGCCAGTTCAAGGCAGGCAGCTTCGAACCGGTGGCCAGCCTGAGCCTGGTGGCCATTTACGCGCCGCAGAATCTGGAAAAATTGAAACAGGGGGTGACGGAGGAGTTGACGCGCTTCATCCGCGACGGCGTCAACGCCACCGAGCTGGCCGACGCCCAAAAGGCGCTGCAACAGGAAAGGGAAATCGCCCGCGCTCAGGACGGCGCACTGAGCGGCGCGCTGGACGGCCAGTTGCAAATCGGCCGCGGCATGGAGTTCAACGCCAAGGTGGATACCGCCATCGCCGCGCTGACGGTGGAGCAGGTCAACGCCGCGCTGCGCAAACACATCAACCCGGCCCAACTGCTCCAGGTCTACGCCGGCGACTTCAAGCGCCCCTGATCCAGCCTTGCGCCGGCTGGCCTCAGCTGTTCTGCGGGGGCTGGTCGGCGTCTATCATAGGCGGCTCCGCCTCGCCCGCGGCAGCGTCCGCCGGCTGGTCCGGCAGCGGACGGCCGTCGCGGCCGAACAGGCGCAACTGACGCGGCAGGTCGTGCTCGTCCGCCAGCTTGACGCCGACGCCCACCAAGCGCACCGGCCGCCGGCCCCGCTCGAACCCCACCCGCAACAACTCTCCAAAACGCGCCGGCGACAACTGTCCGCCGGCGTGCTCCACCGTGGTCTGGCTGAAATCGTCGAACTTGAGCTTGACCGACAAGCCTTTGAACGCGGGGTTGCCGCTGCGCGCGATGCGCGCGCTCAGCCGGTCTATCAGCTCCGGCAGCTTGGACAGACAGGCGGCGGCGTCGGGCAGGTCCACCGCGTAGGTCTCCTCAACGCTGATCGATTTGCGGCTGCGGTCAGTGGACACCGGCCGCGGATCCACTCCACGCGCCAGCTCGTAGAGGCGCTCGCCGAAACGGCCGAAGTGGCGCAGCAGATCGGCCAGCTCCCAGGCCAGCATGTCGCCGCAACGCCTGATGCCCAATTCGTTCAGCCGCTGCGCGGTGACCCGGCCCACGCCGTGTATCTTCTCCACCGGCAAGGCGGCGACGAAGCCGGCCACATCCTGTGGCCGGATCAGGAATTGCCCGTCCGGCTTGTTCCAATCACTGGCCACCTTGGCCAGGAATTTATTAGGCGCGATGCCGGCCGAGGCGGTGATGCCCACCTCCTCGCGAATCTGACGGCGGATCGCCTCCGCCATTCGCGTGGCGCTGCCCTGCTCGTGCGGCTGTCCAGTCACATCCAGATAGGCCTCGTCCAGCGACAAGGGCTCGATCAAGGGCGTGTAGCGCTCGTAGATGCGCATGATCTTCTGGCTGGCCTCGCGATAGCGCGCCATGTCAGGCGGCAAGATCAACAAATCGGGACACAAGCGCAACGCGCGCGCGGACGACATCGCCGAGCGCACGCCGTAGCGTCGCGCGATGTAATTGCAGGTGGCGATGACGCCGCGGCTTTCCGGCCGGCCGCCCACCGCCAGCGGCAAGGGACGTAAGGCGGGATCGTCGCGCATCTCGATCGCGGCGTAGAAACAATCGCAATCGACGTGGATGATCTTGCGCAGCGGCTCGCTCATGGCGATAGCCGAATCAGGAAACGGCGCCGTCGCTATGACCCAGCGAACGCTGCGGCGCCACCCGGTCGCGCACCCGCTGCTTCAGCAGCTTGATGTCGGGGAAGCCACCGTCGGCCTTGCGGTCCCACAACAGCTCTCCGTCCAGCTCCACGCGGAACACGCCGCCGCTGCCGGGCCGCAAGGCCACTTCAGCCAATTCCTTCTCGAAGGTGGTCAGCAGCTCCTGCGCCATCCAGGCGGCGCGCAGCAGCCAGCGGCATCCGGTGCAGTACTCAATGCTCAGGCGCGGAGTTTTGGCGGGGGAAATAGAGGAAGTCATGCGGGAAAAAGCAGTCGGCAACAAGATGGCTGACAGCATACATCATGGAAGGGGAAAGGAACTGCCGGCGTCCCTGGATTTTGTTGTGTGCGGGCGCAAGCGCCCGCTCCTCCATCGTTTCTCTCTTTGTGCAGACTTGGCGTTTTGACCTTGTTCAGGGCGCCGGCAGTGGCAATGACGTCTTGTTCGCAACACATTCCCGAGGCCAAGTCTGCCCAGTAGCCGGCTCGGGGTAAAGCATTTACTCCAGCCCGCGCCGATTGCTGCGCTGCACGATGTAACTTCGGCGCAACGTTACCGGTAGCAAACGATCGCGCCTAGCGAATCAATGCGCGTGTTCTGCCGGGGCGGCCGCCGCGACGCCGTCTTCCACCACCACTTCAACGGTTACGCTGCCCGCCTTCTCGAAACGCAAGGTCAGCGGGAAACGGTCGCCCACGCGCAGCGGCTGCTTCAACCCCATCAGCATCACGTGATAGCTGCCGGGCGCGAATTTGACTTCCTGGCCCGCGGCCACGGCCACGCCGCCGGCCACTTCGCGCATGCGCATCACGCCCTTGTCGTTGAGATGGGTGTGCAATTCGGCCTTGGCCGCGCGCGGCGTGCTGGCCGACAGCAGCTTGTCGGCGGTCTTGCCCTGATTGTTCAACGACAGATAAACACCGCCGGTGGGGCTGCTTTCCGGCATTGCCCGGCTCCACGGATGGCCGATCTTGATATCGCCCAGCTTGAATTCGTGCGCCATCGCTCCGGCGCTCAGCAGGCACAGGCCCAGCAGGGCGCTCAATGTCTTTCGCATAATCAACTCCTTGGGTTTTCCGCACTCTAGCACAGCCGCCCACAGCAGCCGTGCGGCATAATGCCACAGCCAATGTCATGCCGCGCGCGCGCCGCGGGGCTCCTAGCAGAATTTCCCTTGTCACCGGCCCGCGGCCTCAGGCAGACTGCGTCCATCCATTGTAATGTTCGCTTCATCAGCGTAGTGCCATGCTCAAGACGTTGTCGCTCCAATTCCTGTTCGGCGGGCTACTCAGCCTGATCACCATCACTAACCCGCTATCCAAAATTCCGCTGTTCATCACCCTGACCCGCGAAATGACGGACTCTGCGCGCGACAACCAGGCGCGCCGCGCCTGCGTGTTCGCGGCGGCCATCATGGTGGTCAGCCTGCTGGCCGGCAACGTGATCATGTCCGCTTTCGGCATTTCCTACGGCGCGCTGCGCATTTCCGGCGGCTTCGTCGTCGCCGTGCTGGGCTACCGCATGCTGTTCCTGTCGCAGGATCCGGGCAACGCGCCCAAGACCGGCGAGCGCGAGGACTACGCTTTCTTCCCGCTGGCCATGCCCGGCATCAGCGGGCCCGGCACCATTGCCGTGGTCATCGGCATTTCCACGGAGATTGCCGAACTGACGACTCTGCCAGCCAAGGCGCTGGCCTTTGCGATGACCTTCGCCGCCATCGGCGGCACTTGCTTCGGCATGTGGTTGACGCTGCAATCCTCGCAGTTGATCGCCCAGCGCCTAGGCCGGGGCGGCCGCGAGGTGATGACGCGGCTGATGGGTTTCTTGCTGATCTGCATTGGCGTGCAATTCGTCGGTTCCGGCATCCGCACCTTCATGGCCGGTTCCTGAGGCCGGCCGCGACGCCCTGCCATGTCTTATCAGGCGTCCGACCGTTCCGACTTCTTCCGCGCCGACGACATCGGCCAGTTGGAATGCCTGGACGCCAGCTACGCCCAGCGCGTGTTTCCGCCCCATTTCCATGAAGAATACGTAGTCAACGCATTAACCCTGGGCGCGCAGTCTTACCGCCACCGCGGCGGCACCCACCGCGCCGGCGTCGGCGCGCTGGTGCTGATCAATCCCGGCGAAGTGCATACCGGCGAAACCGCCGATGCGCGCGGCTGGGCTTACCGCGGCTTCTATCCATCAGCGGACTTCCTCCAGCGGCTGGCCGCCGACATCAGCGGCGACGCCCACGCCCGGCCTTATTTTCGCGACACCGTGGTGCTGGACGCTACGCTGGCCGTCGGCCTGGACCAGTTGCACCGGCTACTGCGCGGCAGCCAAGACCGGCTGTTGCGCGAATCCGCCTTGCAGCGGGTATTCGGCGCGGTGCTGCAACGCCATATGCAGGTGCGCGGCCAGATGCACGCGGCCGCTCCGCGCGCGGTGGAGCTGGCGCGGCAAATGCTGGCCGACGCCATCAACGAGAACCTGTCTCTGCAAGCGCTGGCGGAAGCGGCCCAGCTCTCGCCTTGGCAACTATGCCGCCAGTTCCGCCAGCACTTCGGCCTGCCGCCGGTGGCCTGGCGCAATCAGTTGCGCGTCAACCGCGCGCGCCAGCTATTGGCTCAGGGCCAGACGCCCGGCGCGGTGGCGCTCAGCCTGGGCTTCGCCGACCAGGCTCATCTCACCCGGTCCTTCCGCCACACCGTGGGGCTGGCGCCGGCGGCTTATCAACGCGCGCTGGGTCTGCGCCGCTGAACGTCTGTTCACGCTTTTCTCCACCGTAGCGCCCCATCTCGCGCTAGTGCGCAAGCGCCAGGCCACAGCGCAAACCCATCCTGCAAAATCGTTCAAGACGACGACTGGTTTCGGCGGCATGATGAATGGACTTCGTTTCCGCAAGGACCCGTTCCGATGACGAGCTCCACCCCCATCGCCTGGGCACTGCAAGGCGCGCGCGACAGCCTCCCCATGCTGATAGGCGCCGCGCCCTTCGGCGTGATCTTCGGCACCCTGGCCATCGCCGCCGGCCTCAGCCCGCTGACAACCCAAGCCATGTCCCTGCTGGTTTTCGCCGGCTCCTCGCAATTCATCGCCGTCAGCCTGGTAGCGGCCGGCGCCGCGCTGCCGGTACTGTGGCTGACCACTTTCGTGGTCAATCTGCGCCACGCGCTGTACAGCGCCACCCTGCTGCCTTACGCGCGGCAATGGCCACTGGCCTGGCGCTGGCCGCTGGCGTTCTGGCTCACAGACGAAACCTTCGCCGTGGTCGAGCACCGCTTCCGCACCCAAGGCGCGGCCGGCGGCCAGTGGTATTGGCTGGGCTCTTCGCTGGCGATGTACGGCAACTGGCAGGCATGGACGCTGGCCGGCGTGCTGCTGGGACGTTCAGTGCCGGGGCTGGCGCAACTGGGGCTGGACTTCGCCATGGTGGCCACCTTCGCCGCCATCGTCGCGCCGCAATTGAAAAAACGGCCCACGCTGGCGGCCGCGACAGTAGCCGGCCTGACCGCGCTGTTGGCGCGCGGTCTCCCCTACAAACTGGATCTGATGCTGGCGGCGCTGCTGGGCGTCGGCGCCGGATTCTTGCTTGAAGGCAAGCGCAAGGAGGCGGCATGAATCATTGGTGGATGATACTCGGCATGCTGGCGGCCACCTTGATGATCCGCGCCAGCTTCCTGGTGTTCGGTCAGCGGCTGGCTTTCCCGGACTGGCTGAACCGCGCGCTGCATTATGTCCCGGCGGCGGTACTGTCGGCGCTGGTGGTGCCGATGGCCCTGGCTCCCGCCGGACGTATCGACCTGTCGCTGGGCAACGCCTACCTGATCGGCACCTTGGTTGCCGTCGCGGTGGCGTGGAAAAACGGCAAGACTCTGCTCGCCATTGTGGTCAGCTTCATAGTCTATGGCTTGCTGCGCTGGCTCTAAGAACCTGCTCGGAGCCTGCATGCACCGCTTCGCGGCGCGCGGCCGGCAATGGGCAGCGGGCCGCGGGCCGCGCGCGGAATCTCGGCTCAGATATTGTAGACCAGCACCAAGCCGATCAGAACCGGAGCCGCCCAGCAATAAATAAAGCGCACGCCGGAGGCCAAGGCGCTGGGCAATTTCAACTCGGCTCGCATGGTCGGCCAGATCACCCAGCCGGCGAAGCAGGCGGTGCCGATGCCGCCCAGCGGCAGCAGGATGTTGGACGCGGTGTAGTCCATCAGCTCGAACACATTGCGGCCGAACAGCTTCCAACCCGCCAGCGGCCCAAAGGACAACGCCGCCGGCACCCCGGCGCAAAACACCAGCAGACAAATGAGCAGCGTCGCCTTGCGTCGGCCGACGCCCCACTCATCGATGGGAAACACCGCCACCAACTCCAGCAGAGACACCGAAGAAGTCAGCGCCGCCATCAGCAGCAGCAGAAAGAAAGCCGCCGCCAAGCCTTGGCCGAAAGGCAGGTGGTTGAACACCACCGGCATGGTCATATAGGTCAGGCCCGGACCGGCCTGCGGATCCAGACCGAAAGCGTAGATCGCCGGGAAGATCATCAGGCCGGCCAGGACCGAGGTCAGCGTGGTCAGGCCGGTGACCCACAATGCCGCGCTCGCCAATTTCGCGTCCCTGCCCAGGTAGGAACCGTAGGCGATCATGCAGCCGGCGCCCACCGACAAGGAGAAGAAGGCCAAACCCAAGGCCTCCACCAGCATGCCCGGCGTCACTTTGGAGAAATCCGGCGTCAGCAGGGCCGCCACGCCGGCCTCCGCGCCCGGCAAAGTCAGCGAGCGCGCAATCAAGCCCAGCATCAGCAGGAACAATAGCGGCATCAACACCTTGCCCGCCCGCTCAATCCCCTTCTGCACCCCGCACATCACCACTAGCAAGGTCAGCCCGGTGAACAAGGCGTGAGTCAGCAGCGATTCGAAGGGATTGGACACGTAATCGCCGAACAGCCGCGCCAGCGCCGCCGGGTCGTTGCTCATCACCCGGCCGTCGAGGGCGCGCAGCAGATAACCCAGAGTCCAGCCGCCCACCACGCTGTAGAAGGAAAACACCAGGAAGCCGCACAACACGCCGGCATAGCCCACCAGCTTCCAGCGGCGCGAGCCCAGCCGGGCGAAAGCGCTCACCGCGCCGCAAGCGGCCGCGCGGCCGATGGCGATCTCGGCCAACAGCAAGGCGATGCCCAAGGTGAAGGTGAGCAATAGATAGATCAGTAGAAAGGCGCCGCCGCCGTTCATCGCGGTGACGTAGGGAAACTTCCAGATGGAGCCCAGGCCGACCGTGGCGCCGGCCGAAGCCAGAATGAAACCGAGGCGGGAACCCCATTGCGTGCGAGACATGACAACTCCTGAGTCAGAACAATTTGCCGCCGCACGGGGTAACGCTGGATACAACAAGGCCGCCCATGACGGCGGCCCGGAAAACAGATGCTAAAATCCCTGGCGCGCCGATTAGCTGCGCCACCACCACGATTTGGTCTGGAATGGGATCTTCTGCTTCATAAGTTCGCCAGCATGCCGGTTTACGCCCCAGTACGTCAAGCCCGGCATGCGCGCTCACGCCTTGTCGACAGCCAAGCCGGCCTCCGCCATCCCCGCCTTCTTCAGCCGAAAACCCAGCCACAACGCCAGCAACCAGGCCGGCAGCACATACACCGACACCGCGATGCCCGGCGTGAACAACATCACGCCCAGAATCATCAGCATGAAGGCCAGGCACAGCCAGTTGGCGAACGGATGCCACAGGGAAGCGAACACCAGCTTGCGACCACCCTGGGCGCGGCGAAACTTCAAATGCGTGAGGCTGATCATCGCCCAGTTGATCACCAGCGCGGTTACCACCAACGACATCAGCAGCGCCAGCGCGCCGTTGGGCAACAGGTAGTTAAGCACCACGCCGGCGAAAGTCGCCAGAGCCGAGAACAAGGTGGCGTTGACCGGCACCCCCCGCTTGTCCAGCTTGGCCATGCGCGTGGGCGCGTTGCCCTGCTGAGCCAGGCTGAACAACATGCGGCTGGTGGCGTAGACGCCACCGTTGTACACCGACAAGGCTGCGGTCAGCACCACGAAATTAAGCCCGTGCGCGGCGAAACCGGCCCCGATCTGCTCAAAAATCATCACAAAGGGGCTGCCGCCGGCAGCCACCTTGCTCCACGGATACAAAGACAGCAGCACCAACAGCGAGCCGATGTAAAAAATCAGCACGCGGTAGATCACCTGATTCACCGCCTTGGGGATGGTTTTCTGCGGATCCTGGGTCTCCGCCGCCGCCATGCCTATCAGTTCCAGGCCGCCAAAGGAGAACATGATCACCGCCATCGTCATGAACAGGCCTCCGACGCCGTGCGGGAAGAAGCCGCCATCGCGCCACAGATTGCTCACCGAGGCCTGCGGACCGCCGTTTCCGGACAAGAGCAGATAGCCGCCGAACACGATCATCGCGATGACCGCGCCCACCTTGATCAGCGCGAACCAGAACTCCGTCTCGCCGTAATATTTGACGCTGCTCAGATTGACGCCGGTGATCACCGTGAAGAAGACCAGCGCGGTGACCCAAGTGGGCACATCCGGCCACCAGTAACGCACGTATTCGCCAGCGGCCGTCAGTTCGGCCATGCCGGCCAGCACATACAGCGCCCAGTAATTCCAGCCGGACAGGAAGGCGGGAAACTTGCCCCAGTAGCGATCGGCGAAATGGCTGAGCGAGCCGGCCACCGGCTCCTCGGCCAACATCTCGCCCAATTGGCGCATGATCAGGAAAATGATGAAGCCGGCGACGGCGTAGCCGAGAATCATAGCCGGTCCGGCCGCTTTCAACACGCTGGCCGAGCCCAGGAACAGACCAGTGCCGATCGCGCCGCCCAGCGCGATCAACTGAATATGGCGGTTTTTCAGCTCGCGCTTCAAACCGGTGGAAGTGGGGGTAACGCTCACCTTGGCGCCTCCTGCTGATTGAGTGAATGGAACGGTATTGCTTCATCAATGCAGCAAGGCCCTTACCACTCAAAATTGGACAATAAGTCCAATAAAACCAGCAAGACATCCCTATTACATACATCAACTTCAAACAAACCACGACCAGATTAAACAAAACAAGACATAAGGTCAAAAAGCATTTCACTGCATTTAGCAAAGAATTGCCAACCAATGCTATAGCTTCAAATTATCGGACACTTTGTCCAAAAACATTTTAATATCGGAGAAGCCGGCGTAAAAGAGCAGGGCCGCCTGCGGAGGCGGCCCTGCCGATTACGGTCTCGCCAGAGCGGCGACCGATGAAGTCATCCTCAAGGCGTTTGACGCGCGGGCTCCGCCGCCGGTGTGCCCTTGGCGCGATAACCCACCCACAACAGCCCCAACCATATCGGCAACACATAGACCGATACCGCGGCACCCGGCGTCAGCAACAGGATCAGCAAAATCATCGCCATGAAGGCCAGGCAGACCCAGTTGGTCAGCGGGAACCAGAAGGATTTGAACACCAGCTGTTCGCCGGCCTCGATCTTGGCGCGACGGAACTTCAAGTGCGTCAGACTGATCATCGCCCAGTTGGTCACCAAGGCGGCCACCACCAGCGACATCAAGATGCCCAGCGCCTCGCCCGGCAACACATAGTTGAGGATCACGCAGGCGAAAGTCGCCGCCGCCGAAACCAGGATCGCCATCACCGGCACGCCGCGCTTGTCCACCTGCATCAAGGCCTTGGGCGCGTTGCCTTGCTTGGCCAGCCCGTACAGCATGCGGCTATTGGCGTAGACGCTGCTGTTGTACACCGACAGCGCCGCGGTCAACACCACAAAGTTAAGCAGGTTGGCGGTGAGGCCGGAGCCAATCTGCTGGAAAATCATCACGAAAGGGCTGCCGCCGGACGCCACCTTGCTCCACGGATACAAGGACAGCAGCACCACCAGCGAGCCGATGTAGAAGATCAGGATACGGTAAATCACCTGATTCACCGCCTTGGGGATGGTGGTGCGCGGATTGTCCGCCTCAGCCGCGGTCAAGCCAATCAGCTCCAGACCGCCGAAGGAGAACATGATCACCGCCATCATCATGAACAAGCCGCCAAAGCCGTGCGGGAAGAAGCCGCCGTCGCTCCACAAATTGCTCACCGAGGCCTGCGGACCGCCGGTGCCAGTCAGCAGCAGATAGCCGCCAAACAGAATCATCGCGATCACCGCCACCACCTTGATCAAGGCGAACCAAAACTCCGCTTCGCCGTAAACCTTGACGTTGGCCAGATTGATGCCGTTGATACAGACGAAGAACACCAGCGCTGACACCCAGGTGGGCACATGAGGCCACCAGTACTGGACATAGGCGCCTACCGCGGTGAGCTCGGCCATGCTGACCAGGATGTACAACACCCAGTAGTTCCAGCCGGACAGGAAGCCGGCGAAATCACCCCAGTAACGATAGGCGAAGTGGCTGAACGAGCCGGCCACTGGCTCCTGTGCCACCATTTCGCCCAGTTGGCGCATGATCATGAAGGCGATCAGGCCGGCGATGGCGTAGCCCAGAATCATTGACGGGCCGGCGGCTTTCAGCACGCTGGCCGAACCGAGGAACAGGCCAGTGCCTACCGCGCCGCCCAGCGCGATCAATTGTATGTGGCGGTTTTTCAAGCCGCGTTTCAAACCGGCTTCAGTGGAGATATCAGTCAAGGCTGCCCCCTCAAATCATCATTTTCCAGCAACATTAATACCAACAGCATGACAATTCAGGCAAGCCGCGTCGTTCCTGTTGCAAACATCGACAAGCTGAACATTAAGCACCTAAGCGCAGACTGAGTCAAACGACGACATTGGAGTTTTATGCCTCGATCACGTCATATATTGAATACAATGAAATTAAATTCGATTATTTAAACAAATACTTTGCTCAAATTGCTCAACAAGCTGCAGACTACTGCAAATTTCTGCCACGCGCCCTCTCCTCCGCCCGTATCAGTACAATGACACATAAGCAAGCGTTTGCTTGCCGATATCTTGATTTAAATCAAACTGCTATCGATAGTCGCCCCCCGTCCTCGCTCCCGTAAACGCTAACGACTCGCCACTTTTAGTAACAAATGGAAAACATTTAATTTGCAACTGTCTGCCACCATAAAGTGTCTGAATTTCATCTCACTCATCATGATTACGGCCGCATAGACGGCCTGCTTTTTGGAGACGAACCATGAAACAATCCTTGTTGATCGCCAGCGTGCTGGGCGGCGGCATTGCCCTTGGCGGCCTGGGCGTGGCCGGCTATCAGGCCGTGAAATCCAACCCGCAAACCGCGGCCGCGCCTCAGCAAACCGCCAGCGCGCCGGCCGCAGCATCCGCCGCCGCGGTTCTGCCGCCCACGGTGGCCTCCGCTCCGGTTACCGTCGCGGCGGCCGCGCCGGCCGCCGCTCAAACGGCTCAAGCCGTTGCGAAGCCCGCCGAACCAAGCGCGCCGGCCAAGCCGGCGGCGCCGGTTCACGCCACGCATGCCCGCATTCTGGCGGTGACGCCGATCAAGGAAACCGTCAATGCGCCGAAGCAGGTATGCCATCAGGAGCAAGTGACCCATCAGGCGCCGGTTCAGGATCAAAACCGCATCGCCGGCTCCGTGATAGGCGGCGTGCTCGGGGGCGTGCTGGGCAATCAAGTGGGCGGCGGCAACGGCAAGAAAGCCGCCACCGTGATCGGCGCATTGGCCGGCGGCCTGGCTGGCAACAAGGTGCAGGAAGGCATGCAGCAACGCGATCAGGTCAACAGCACCCAGACTATTTGCAATGAAGTGAACGAAAGCAGCGAGAAGGTCGTCGGCTACGACGTCAAATACTCGCTGGACGGCAAGACCGGCACCGTACGCATGGATCGCAAGCCCAAGGGTAAAACCTTGCCGGCCAAGAACGGCAAGGTGCTGGTTTAGAGCGGCTAAAATCCTGATGTTGCATTGCACCGACTTGCCGCGCGACTTGCTTCAGCCGTAAAAGCTGAATTTTTTGGCCGCGCTTACCCCCAAGCCTTGCCACGCAAAAGCGGACCTCCCGGTCCGCTTTTTTTCATACCCTCAGGGCCTGTTCAAAGTCTCGCGAGCTAAAGCGAAGCAAGGCGCCGCCGCAGCGCAGCCCGCTTTACTCAATACGGTATACGAGCATTTCGAAGCCGATACGCATCGCGCCATGTCACCACCGACGCGGAGGCCGATTACAAACAGGTGCTCAGCGCCAACGCGCAGCAACCGCCTCCGCCTCTTCTGGCGGGCCGAACAAGACCGTCCAACGGTCTTTCCAGTTGGGCGCGCGCCAGGCTTCGCGCAGCATGTCGCGCCATTCCACCACGCTGACCCACAGCGGATTGAAGCTGTTCACCGGCTTGACCGTGCCGTAGTCGCAGGGATCTTGCTCGCACTCTTCCACATAGGTGCCGAACAGGCGGTCCCAAACTACCAACACGCCTGCGTAGTTATGGTCGATGTAGCGCGGATTCTTGGCATGATGGCCGCGATGGATGGACGGAGTGTTGAGCACGTACTCCAGCCAACCCAGCTTGGGGCAGGCCTGGGTATGCACAAAGAACTGGAACGCCAGGTTCAGCAACACCACGCCCACCACCTGCTCCGGCGGGAAACCCAGCCAGGCCAGCGGCAGCCAGAACGCCCACATGCCGGCCAATGGATACATCAGGCTCTGACGGAAGGCGGTGGTGAAATTCATGCGGGTGGAGCTGTGATGAACGCTGTGCGCCGCCCACAGCCAGCGCACGCGATGACTGACGCGGTGGAACCAGTAGTAGAGAAAATCCTGACCGATGAACAGCAGCAGGAAGCTGAGCCAGGAATCGGAAAACTGAAACAAGCGGTGCTGCTGATAAATCCATGCGTACAAGGGCAGCACCAGCACCCAGGCCAGCTTGTCCGCGCCCTGATGCAACAAACCCAAACAGGCGCAGCACACCGAGTCGCGCCAGTCGTAAAGGCTGAGCCGGCCCTGGCGGCGCAAATACCAGAGCTCGCCGGCAACGCAGGCCAGGAATACCGGCGCCAAAGCCAACAGCAGCAGTTGAATGTCGAACTTCATCACCGCCTCCCGCTTGGGAACTGTGTCCACGCGCTAACGCAAACATTTGATTGGAGTTTGAGCTCTATAATTACTCAAACGCCGAATGCCGGCAAGCGGATCAGCCCTGTCCTGCGGTCTACCCTACTGCTGCTGACGCGCGCGGAACGCGGTCAAGGCCGCCTCCCTCTCGCTCCAGGTCCGGTTCACGCTCCTGCGCCCGGACAGGCGCTGCAGATAGGCCTCGCGGTCGGGAAAACCGGCGGTGACGTCTTCGCCCAGCAAGGCTTTGCTCATCTGCTCCAGCGCCGGCAGGATGCAGGCGGCGCTGATGTCGGCGCTGCTGAAATCTTCGCCACAGGCCCAAGGCCCGTAATCCAGCAACTGCGCGCAGGCCGCCACGCCTCGAGTGATCTGCTGGCGAGCGGCGTCAATGGCGCCGGCTTCCAGCGGGCTGCCAAACAGCCAATGGCGGTACAGCGGCAGCGCCGGCGACAACACGTATAAATCCAGCATCGCGCTCAATTGGCGCGCATGAGCGCGGCCGTTCGGCGTAGGCGGCAGCAAGGAGGCGGTGGGATAGGCATCCTCCAGCCATTCCAGGATCACCGATGACTCCGCCATGGCGTGGCCGCCCACTTCGACAAAAGGAATCTTGCCCATCGGGCTCTTCGCCAGCAGTTCTTCCTGCTGCGAAGGGGCGGTGAGGATTTCTTGGAAGTTGACGCCCTTTTCCAGCAAGGCGATTTTGACCTTGTTGTAATAAGGGGACAGCGCAGCGCCGTAAAGCTTGATCATTCAGGTCTCCAGGCAGGCCGTGCCTGCGGTTGCTGATGGAAGGCGGCCGGCCATGCTGCGATGCAGGACCAGCCCGGCAGCATTATGCCATTACTTATTCATGGCAATGGCTTTTTGCTGCAGCAACTGCCGGATCTGCGGCAGCGCCGCTTGTGCCGCGCGCTCGCCCTCCAGAATAGCCTGATGACGCGCGTCGAATTGAGCGGATCCGATATCCTGCACTTGCGGGCGTATCACCACGTCGGCCTGCTTCAATTCTTGCGCCAGCGCCGGCCCGTTCATGATGTTCAGGCTTTGGTCCAGCATGGACAGAAAGCCGGTGGCGGCGCCCTTGCGCGGCCGCGCCGAGATATCGACGGCGATGACGAAGTCCGCGCCCATCTCGCGCGCGGCGCTGACCGGCACCGGGCTGACCAGGCCGCCGTCCACATAGCTCTTGTTGCCTATCTTCACCGGCAGAAACACATTAGGAATGCTGGCCGAGGCGCGCACGGCCTGGCCGGTATTGCCCAGGCGAAACACCACTTTGCGGCCGCTGTCCAGTTCGGTGGCCACCGCGCCAAACGGCCGTGGCAGTTGTTCCATGGTCTTGTTGGCCACCTGGGCGTTAATCCAGTTCTGTAGCTTCTCGCCTTTGATCACGCCCTTGCTGGACAAGGTCCAGTCGGTGAGATTGGATTCATCCAATTGAATCGCCCGGCTCTGCAACTGCATGCCGCTAAGACCGGATGCGTACAGGCTGCCGACCACGCTGCCGGCGCTGGTGCCGGTCACCAGGTCCGGCGTGAGGCCGGCGGCTTCCAATACCTTGATCACGCCGACATGGGCGAAGCCCTTGGCCGCGCCGCCGCCGAGCGCCAAACCGATCTTGGGCTTCAGCACCGGCTTGGGCGTCACCGCCGCGGGGGGGGAAGACAAGGTGGAGCAGGCAGCCAGCAGCGCGGCCATGCTCGCCAGCAACCAGGGCCGGAGTGTATGTTTGCTAATCATGATTCCATCAGGCTTTCAGACATCGGCGGCAATCAACGCCGCCCCAACGGACGCGGAATCCAGCATCACATAGTTCAGATGCCGCGCGCCCTCCAATTCGAAATAGCATTCGCCGTGGACATCCATTTCCAACCGGCGGTAGAACGCGATCGCGCGCTCATTGCCGTGCCACACCGTCAGCCACAGGCGGGCGGGCTCTGGAAGGGCGAACGCCCAACGCCGCCCCGCTTCAAGCAAGCGCCGGCCCAGTCCTTCCCCTGTACGGCTCTCCACCAGATAGAGCCGCTCGACTTCCACGGTGGCGAAGTCACAGCCCTGGCATGGGCTGTCCCGCTTCAACAGTACGTAGCCAATCAGGAAATCATCCTGCTCCATCACCAGCAGATGATGCGCGGAATCGACAATCAAGGCCTCGAAATTCGCCGGCGTGAATTGGCTCAACACATAGTTGGCCATGTCCCGGCGGACGCCGTCGGTCACGTAGGTGCTCAGCCACACTTGAATCGACAAGGCGGCTAGGCAAGCGGCATCAGTCTGCGTCGCCGGGCGGATGGTCGGCATCGCCTTATTCCGGCCGTTTCTTGACGAACTCGATCACCTGACGGCCATCGTCGCTGAACTTGGCCAGTTTCTTGTCGCCGCCCTTCCAGGCATGGCCGTACACCACCTCGTAGGTGGCCGGCAGCTTGCCGTCGCGGCGCAGATCCTCATACGCCGCCTCCACCCGCTGCCAGGCGTGCTTGCCCATCAGGCCGCGGCCGCGGCCGCTGGTGGCGTTGTGCGCGCCGATGGCTTTCAGGTCCGCCATCACGTCGCGGGCGCGGCCATAGGTCAACACGATTTTTTCCATGTCCATCACCGGCTCGGCGAAACCGGCGCGCATCAACGCGTCGCCCAGATCGTGCATGTCGATGAATTGGTTGACGTGGGTGGCGCGGTCCACTCCGGCAAAGGCGCCCCGCAATTCATGCAGGGTGTCCGGGCCCAGGGTGGAAAACATCAGCATGCCTTCGGGCTTCAACACACGGCGGAATTCGGCGAACACGCTATCCGGCACATTGACCCACTGGATGGTGAGGCTGGACCAGATCATATCCACGCTGGCGTCCGCCAGCGGCAAGCGCTCGACGTCGGCCACCACCTGCCACGGCAGGCTGGGGCGAAACAGTTTCTTCAACAGGCCGTCGCCGCTCTGCTGCTTGGCGCGGGAGGCTTGCAGCATCGCCTGGGCCAGGTCCAGCTCCACCACGCGCGCATCTGGATAACGGGCGCGTAATTGGGCCGAGCCGTAGCCGGTGCCTGCGCCGGCGTCCAGCACCACTTGCGGCTGAAACTTGATGTAGTCCAGCCGCTCGGACATCCGGTCGGAGACTTCGCGCTGCAAGACCGCGGCGGAGTCGTAGCTGGCGGCGGCCTTCTCAAACGAGGCGCGCACGCGCGCCTTGTCGGTGTAAAACGCTTCAGTCATGCATGGGTTTCCAAATGCTGGGCAAGCGCGGCGACGAATTCGGCTTCGTGCGACAGAAACGGCGCATGCGACGCTTGCGGAAATTCATAAAGCCGGGCATCGCCCAGCGCGTCGGCCAGCCAACGGCCGGCGCCTATCGGCGTGATGGCGTCGCGGGCGCCGTAGAACAGGCCCACCGGGCATTGAATGCGGCCGGCCAGCGCGCGCGCGTCGGCCATAAGCAACAGTTCCAGCGCAGGTAGCAGGCCTTGCGGCCGGCCATGGGCGAACAGGTCCGCGCGCAAGGCCTTCAGCGTGTCGCGGGCGGACGGCGCGCCCATCATCTGCAAGGCCAGGAAACGCTCCAGCGTCTGCTCGAAGGCGCCGTCCAGACTGGCGGCCACGGCTTCAATGGATTTGCGCTCCTGCGCGTGCGGCCAGCCCTCCTCGCGCACGAAGCGCGGGCTGGTCGCCACCAAGGCCAGGCTCTTGATCTTGTCGGGATGGCGGGCCGCCCAATGCTGGGCGATCAGCCCGCCCAGCGACCAGCCCACCAATTGCAGCGGCAATGGAAAAGCCTGGTCCAATAGATCGGCCACCGCGTCGGCGTCGAAGGAGGCCAACGGGGCGGATGCGCCGTGACCAGGCAGGTCAACCAGATGCACGCAATGACGGGCAGCCAATTGCGCCGCCACGCGGCTGAACACACCGCCATGCAAGCCCCAACCGTGCAGCAGGACGACGTCCGGGCCTTGACCCAGCGTTTCAACAAACAGACTCATGGACGACCAGATGGGGTGAAACCATCATTTTCGCAAGATCGCGATGCGAAAGAAACCACCTAGTCCGGCATCTTCGTCATGAACCTTGCTCAAACGACAGGCCGCCAGGATATCTTCAAGCCGACGGTTGATGTCGGTGGCGATTAGACGCGACAGCTGGTTGCCGGCGCTGCGCAACAAAGACGGCCGCTGGCCGTCGGGCAGGAATTTATCGAACACCGCCGCCCGGCCGCCGGGCTTGAGCACGCGCTCCACTTCGCGGATGCAGGCTTGCGGGTCCGGCACCACCGCCAACGCCAGATGCAGCACCACCGCGTCGAAGCTGGCGTCGGGGAAATCCATCGCCTGCGCGTCCATCACCCTGGCGTCCACCGCCATGCCCAAGGCCTCGGCGTGAGCGCTCAGCCGCGCCAGCATGCCGTCCGAGATGTCGATGGCGGCCACATGGCGGCAGCGCACCATAAAGTCCAGGTCCAAACCCGTGCCGGCGGCCACCAGCAGGATGCGCTCCTCAGGCTGCGGATTGAGCAGGGCGATGGAACGGCGACGGCGCGCGGCGAAAGCCTGCGCCACCCTATCGTAGACCGGCGCATACAGATTGTAGCGCCAGCGGTTGAATGCCTGCGGCCAGCGCCGCCATCCGCTAGCACTCACCTTGGAACTCCTTGCGGAAGCGGGCCAGCCGCTCCCAGTCCACGCCCTGGGCCGGCGCCGGAGCGGCGAAGTAAAAGCCTTGCAGTTTGCCGCAGCCCATCTTTTTGAGCATGGCCAGTTGAGCGGCCGTTTCCACGCCTTCGGCCACCACCTCCAGATCCAGGGCCTTGGCCAACGCCAGAATAGCCCGCACGATAGCCGCCGATTCCTGAGTGCGATCCAGATCGAAGACAAAGGACTGGTCTATTTTCAGCACATCGAAACGATAGCGATGCAGATAGGACAGCGCCGAATAACCGGTGCCGAAGTCGTCCAAGGCCAGCCGAACCCCCAGTTCATGCAACGCGTGCATCACGGTGGCGGCGATTTCCGGCTGATCGATCAGCGCGCTTTCGGTGATTTCCAAATGCAGCGTCGCCGGCGGCAGCCGGTAGTGCCGGATGCGCTCGCCTATCCAGACCGCCAGTTCCGGATCGTGGAAATGGGCCGACGACAGATTGATGTGCAGGGCCACCTCCGGCCCCACCCGGCCCTGAGCGCGCCACGCGCTCAATTGAGCGCAGGCGGCGTTCAGCATATAGCGGTCCAGACGGGTAATCAGCCCGCTCTCCTCGGCGATGGGCAGGAACAAGCCGGGCGAAATCAGGCCGCGCTGCGGATGCTGCCAGCGGGCCAAGGCTTCGAAGCCGACCAGCTCGCCGCTGTCGCCTTCCATGAAGGGCTGGAAATACGGCAGCAGCTGCCCCTCTTCCTCCAGCGCGCGCCGCAGTTCGCTCTCCAACGCCAACTGGTCCGCCTGATTGATGCGCAGCTCATGGTTGAACAAGGTATAACCCTGCCGCCCCTGCTGCTTGGTGCAATACATCGCGTGGTCGGCATCGCGCAGCAGATCGTCGGCCTTGTGGTAATGCTCGTGGTCCGCCAGCACCACTCCGACGCTGGCGGTGGAAAACACCTCCCGCCCCGCCAGGATCACCGGTCGCTCGAACTCGCTGACAATGCGCTGGGCGATGCGCTCGCAGTCGCCGCCGCCGTCCATGCCGAACATCAACACCGCGAACTCGTCGCCGCCCAGCCGCGCCAGAAAATCGTAATGGCGCAAGCAGGAACGGATGCGCGCGCCGGCCTCGAACAAAAGATGGTCGCCGGCCAGATGGCCCAGGGTGTCGTTGACCAGCTTGAAGCGATCCAGATCGATGAACAGCACCGCAAAGCGCTCGCCTCCGCCATGCGAATACGTCTCCCAAGCCCGGCGCAAGGCCTTGGAAAAATAGCTGCGGTTAGGCAGCTTGGTCAGCGGATCGTGCAGGCTGTCGAACTCCAACTGGGCGTTGACCGCGTCCAGCTCGCTGGTCCGCTCCCGCACCCTTTGCTCCAGCTCCACGTAAGCGGTTTGCAGGCTTTCCAGCGCCTTGACCCGGGTCAGCGCCGCCCCGATATGGTTGGCGACGAATTCCAGCACCTCTTGATCGCGGAAATTGTAGACCACGTCCTCTTCATAGCTCTGCACCGCCAGCACGCCCAGGAGATCGGTGCCGCAATACAAGGGCACGCCCAGCCAGCTCTTGGGCCGGGGCAGCTCCTCATCGGCCTCAGGCTGGCGGTTCTGCTGCGAATAGGGATCAATCAGCAAAGGCCGTCCGCTGTGCAGCACCTGTTCGACAAAGCCCTTGCCGGGCCGATGCGGCTTGAGCGGCGGCGCGTATTCGTCGGCGCAGTAGGGAAAGCTGATGCAATCCTCGGCCTGATCGTACAAGGCCACCAGACAATTGCGCGCCGGCACCATTTCGGCCAGCAGGCGGTGCAGACCGCCGAGAAAAGCCTCCAGCGACAAGCTGGTATTCGACAACTCCGCGATACGGAACAAGGCGCCCTGGAAACGCTCGGCGCGCTTGCGTTCGGCCACCTCCGCGCGCAATCGCGCGTTGGCGCCTTCGAGCTCGCTGGTGCGCAGCCAAACCTGGCGCTCCAACTGGCTGCGATGCAGCACCCGCTCCAGCACAAAGCCGACATGGCGGGCGGCGAACAGAAACAACTGCTGCTCGGCCGATGTCAGCGGCGTTTGATCCTCGTACAGCTGCAGCACCACCGCGCCGATCACATGGCCGCCGGCATTGACCAGCGGCGCCCCCATCCAGCTGGCCGGCAGCAGTCCCTGCCGGCTCAGCCCCTCCTGCTGACACACTTCCAGCAGGCGCTCCCGGCTCAGCACCACCGGCTTGCCGCCGCGGATCAACCAGGCGGTCAAGGACTGGGCGTGGCCAGTCAGCGGAAAAATGGCGTCGCTGGCGGGTGGGGCGGGGTCGCGTTGGTCGATGTAGAAGGGAAAGTGGATGACTTGGGCTTCATCATCGTATAGGGCGATGTAGAAGTTGCTGGCGTCCATCAGCCGCATCATCTGCCGGTGCAAGCCGGGCAGAACCTGATCGATGGTGCCGCACTCTTCGGCTAACTGCGAAATATCGAACAAGGCTTCGTTGGCTTCGCGCGCGGCCACCTGCTCCGCGCCCAGCCGCGCGCACAGCAGATGCGCGCAGAGCAAGGCGGCGGAAGGATTCAGCGCCGAGCCGGCGTCTCCGCGCCACACCAACCATCCCAGCACCTGCTCCCCGGCGCGCAAGGGCATCGCCTCACAGCCTGCATGCAACCTGCCGCCGCCCTCCAGCATTTCCACGCTAGGCAGAGCGTCGGCAGCGCCCAAGGCCGCCAAGAGCTGCCAGGCCGCCCCCAGCTGCCGCCAAACCGCGGCAACACGCACTCCTCCCTGCTCTTGCAGCAGAGACAGCGCCATTGCTGCAGCCTGCTCTGGCGTCGCCAGATATTCAGCCATGCTCTTCATGTGATTATCGTAGTATGAGTTAGCTGGAAAATCCGGCCATGCCGATGCGCCCCTCCCCATGGGCGCGCCGGCTCAGGACGCCGCGGCGCGCTGAATACAGGACAGCAGGCGCTGCAAGTGTTCCGGCTGATGCATGGCCGACAAAGACAGACGCAAGCGCGCCGTCCCGGCCGCTACCGTGGGCGGGCGGATCGCCGGCACCCACAAGCCCTGCTCGCGCAGACGGGCGGCCATGGCCAACGCCTGTTCTTCGCTGCCTATGATAAGTGGCTGAATCGGCGTTCGGGAAGCCCCTACGGAGTATTTGAATTCAGATAGTCCTGATTTGACAGTTTCTATCGATTCACGCAGCCGCGCGCGCCGCTCATCCGCCTCGGAGATCAAGCGCAGGCTGGCCAGAATCGCACAGGCCAACGCCGGCGGCTGGGAGGTCGTGTAAATATAACTGCGCGCGGAATTGATCAGCCACTCCACCAAGTCCGCTCCGCCGGAGATGAAGGCGCCGGCCACCCCAGCGGCCTTGCCCAAGGTCGCCATGTAAATCAAGCGCGGGCTGGACAGCCCGTGCTCGGCCAGCGCGCCGCGACCATCGCCCAGCACGCCGAAGCCATGGGCGTCATCCACATACAGCCAAGCGTCATAGCGTTCGGCCAAGGCCAGCAACGCCGGTAGCGGGGCTTCATCGCCGTCCATGCTGTACACCGACTCCACCGCGATCAGTTTGGAGCGCGCGCTGGACTCCGCCAGCAAACGTTCCAGTTGCGTCAGGTCGTTGTGATGAAAGCGCTTGAACTCGGCGCGGCTCAGTCTACAGGCGTCGTTCAACGAGGCATGGTTCAGCCGGTCGGCGAACACCGCGTCGCCGCGGTCCAGCAAACTGCTGACAATCGCCAGATTGGCCGCGTAGCCGGAGCCAAACAATAATGCCGCAGGCTGGCCGACGAATTCCGCCAACGCCTCCTCGGCCTGCTGTTGCACGCTGAAGTGACCGGCCAGCAAATGCGAGGAGCCGCCGCCCACCCCCCAACGTTCAAGACCCTGCTGCGCGGCGCGCACCAGGGCCGGGTGATCGGCTAATCCAAGGTAATCGTTGCTGGCGAAAGAGACATAGGAACGCCCGTCCACCACCACTTCGACCCCTTGAGGGCTGTCGATGACCGCGCGTTGGCGACGGCAATGGGTGGCGGAAAGGTCCAGCAGGGCGGCAGGCAAGTCTTGAAGGCGCATATCGGCTCGAAATATCCCGTGAAAAGGGCTTGGCCGGAACCAGCCTCGCCGGCCGCCCAAGCTATTCCTTATATATACATTTTTTACATCGCCCGCGAATCCGCCGCCCAATCCGCTCAAAGCGGCGTCAGATCAAGCTTTTCCAACAGCTGCCGGTCGGCATCCACCTCGGGGTTGCCGGTCGTCAAGAGCTTGTCGCCGTAAAAGATGGAATTGGCACCGGCAAGGAAGCACAAAGCCTGCGTGGACTCATCCATTTCGCGGCGTCCGGCGGACAATCGCACATAGGTTTTGGGCATCACGATGCGGGCCACCGCGATGGTGCGCACAAACTCGGTCCAGTCCAGCGGCTCGGCGCCTTCCAGCGGCGTGCCCTCTACCTTGACCAGCTTGTTGATAGGCACCGACTCCGGTTGCGGCTCAAGATTCGCTAGCTGTGCAATCAGACCTGCGCGATCGTTGCGGGTTTCATTCATGCCAACAATACCACCACAGCACACCGATAGACCCGCACTGCGTACTTTTCCCAAAGTGTCCAGCCGATCTTCATAGTCCCGCGTGGCAATGATATCGGAATATTTGTCCGGCGAGGTATCCAGATTGTGATTGTAATAATCCAGGCCGGCCGCCTTCAGTTTTTCCGCCTGTCCGCCCTTCAGCAAACCAAAGGTGGCGCAGGTTTCCAGCCCCAAGGCTTTGACTTCCTTGACCATTTCCAACGTTTTTTCCAAGTCCGCGTCCTTGGGGCCGCGCCAGGCCGCGCCCATGCAAAAGCGGCTGGCCCCGTTGGCCTTGGCCGCGCGCGCGGCGCTCAAGACCTCGTCCACCGTCAGCATCGGCTGATTGGGCACCGGCGTGTCGTGATGCGTCGATTGCGGGCAGTAGCCGCAGTCTTCCGGACAGCCGCCGGTCTTGATGGAAATCAGCGTGGACAGCTGCACCTTGGTGGGGTCGAAAAACTGGCGATGAATCTCGGCCGCGCGGAATACCAGCTCCATGAAGGGCAAGGCCAGCAGCGTTTCGATTTCCGCCACAGTCCAGCTGGCAGATTCCGGATGCGGGTTGGCGGAAGGCTTGAATTCGATAGCGGAAGAATGCATGGTCTATCCTGGCTGTGGTCACTGTCCGGCGATGGAAGACCTTGATCTGGCAAGGATAACTCCGGCTTTCGCCGTCAGGACCGTCAGAGTGCCACGCCCGGCCGGGCGTGGGGCGAATCAGCGCATCTTGCTGGGGAGGGCGCCATGCTGTCAAACCTGACAAGGATCATAACTGACAAGTGCACAATATTTAATCAGCCATGCCTGCTCTGCGGGGACTGGCGGGCAGAGCGGGGCTTTTGCCAGGACTGTCGCCGACAGTTGCCTGCTCTGCCGTCCACGCAATGCGCGCGCTGCGCGGAACCGCTGCCCGTCTCCGGCTTATGCGGCCAGTGCCAACGCCGGCCTCCCGCCTTTGACGCGCTGTACGCGCCGTATTTGTTCGATTACCCTCTCGCCGCGTTGATCCACGCCTTCAAATACGGAAAACAGCTGCAGATGGGCGCGGCCTTGGGTGGCTTGCTCGCCGATTTCGCCCTACCGCTCAGCCCAAAATATCACCTCGTCATTCCTGTTCCACTGGCAAAAGAACGGCTTGCCGAACGCGGTTTCAATCAAAGTCATGAGTTGGCAAAAGCATTCGCTGCTACAATGGCGAGCCGTTTGAGCGCCGAGGTTTGTTGGCGAAAATACAACACTCTTCCCCAAGCCTCCCTCGGACGCGCCGAACGCCGGAAAAACCTCCGCCATGCTTTCGGCGTAAATTGCCGCTGTGACGGGCTTTCCATCGCCATTGTCGATGACGTCGCCACCAGCGGCGCCACCCTGTCGGCGCTGGCCGAAATTTTGAAAAAACAGGGGGCAAAACGGGTCGATGGCTGGGTGCTCGCCAGGGCCTTTTCTCCTAAAACTTGACCAAGATTTTGATTCTTTGGAACAATCCAGGCTGCCAACGATGTTCACTGTAATTCTTTTTCAGCCGGAAATACCGCCCAACACGGGCAATGTGATTCGTTTATGTGCCAACACCGGCTGTGAACTGCATCTGGTCAAACCCATGGGCTTCCCTTTGGAGGACGCCAAGCTGCGACGAGCGGGACTCGATTATCACGAGTACGCACGCGTAGTGGTTCATGAGGATTGGGCGGCTTGTCAAGAGACTTTGCGCGGACGGCGTATTTTTGCCGCCACCACCAAGGGCTCCGAGCGCCATGACCGGATATCCTATCAACCTGGGGACGTTTTTTTGTTCGGTCCCGAATCCCGCGGTCTGCCGCCTGAAGTGCTGGAGTCTTTGCCTCCGCAGCAGAGGATTCGTTTGCCGATGCGTCCAGAATCAAGAAGTCTCAATCTTTCGAACACGGTCGCGGTGACGGTGTTCGAGGCTTGGCGACAGCTAGATTTCGCAGGGGGAAGCTGAAGCGGTTCGCAGATCGGCCCAACAAGGGACTCTGAAAAGCCTGGTCCGAGCGCTTGCTAGCAAGCGCGAAGCGCCGACGTTCAAACGGCGCGCCAAGGTTTGCAGTGGTTCCGACAGCATAAGGGAGATCTATGCAATCAGTACTCCGATGGCTGTGGCTTGTGTTCGTCAGTCTCGTACTCGTGGCCTGTTCCACCGTGAAGACGGCCAGCGCCACCAACCAGTCGGCCTCCTCGTCGACCGGCAACAAGAAAACCGTTGCCAAAAATGGAGCCTTTTTCCAGAACGATGGTCCCGCCGACCATATTCCGGTCAACCTGAACCTGGTGCCGGACGCTGTGCCCCAGGAAGAGCCGCTGATCAAATCAGCCAACCTGCCCTACACAGCGCTGGGAATGAGCTTCCGCCCCGACACGCGCGAAAAACCCTACCAAGCCACGGGCCGCGCCTCTTGGTATGGCAAGCAGTTCCACGGCCGCAAAACGTCCTCCGGCGAGAAATACGATATGTTCGCCATGACCGCCGCCCATCCTACGCTGCCGATCCCGAGCTATGCCCGGGTTACCAATCTTAACAACGGCAAATCCGTGGTGGTGCGCGTCAATGACCGCGGCCCCTTCCACAAGAACCGCCTGATGGACCTGTCCTACGCGGCGGCCTATCGCCTGGGCTTCGTCAAGCAAGGCAGCGCCAAGATCGCCATCGAACGCGTATGGCCGGACGCCGGCGGCGAGAACATCGCCAGCACCCGTCCCGTCAACACCGCTCGACGCGTTGAAGACACGCCCAAGTATCTGCAACTGGGCAGCTTCTCCAAACTGGCCAACGCCGAGGCGATGGTGCAGAAAATGCTGGGCGAGATGGACGACAAATACGAGTCCAAGCTTGGCATCGTGAATCAGGAAGGCGTCTACAAAGTGCGTCTGGGGCCCTTCCGCTCCAGCGACGCGGTGCGCAACGCCGCAGAGAACCTGCACGTGGAGACCGTAGTCACCAGCTTGTAAGAACCAACGATCTGCTGCGCGTCGGCGATACGACGTTGAAACCGACTTCGAAATGCTCATGTACCGTATGTACATTCCGCTTTCTCAGCCGTTTTCGCCTTGTCTCGCTCTAGCTCGCGAGATCGTAAACAGGCTCTACAAGCGCTCGGTCAAAAACAAAGGCGAAGGAGACATCTCCTTCGCCTTTGTCGTTTCCGCCGCCAATAAAAAGCCCCGGCAAGCTGCTGCCGGGGCAAGCCTGATCAATCCAGGCCCCGCTCAGGGAGGCAAGCGGGAGGTGTTGGCCACCTGCTTGTTTAGGTGCGGGCCTGTTCCTAAAGTTCCGGCGGCTCGGACTCGTCCGCAGCCGGCTGTCCCATGTACTGGTCGAACCAGCCGTTCACCACCCGCTCCACGTCCTCTACCCCGCTTTTCTTCAGGCTGGAAAACATCTGCACGCTGACGTCCGGATAGTCTTTCAGCTCGCTCTTGACCAAGGCCAGCACCTTGGATTGCTCCTGACGCGACAGCTTGTCGGCTTTGGACAACAGGATATGCACCGGCCGTCGGGTAATGCGGAAGAACTCCAGCATCTTGCGGTCCAGCTCTTTCAAAGGATGGCGCGCGTCCATAATCAACAGTAGGCCGATCAGGCTCTCGCGCGACTGCAAATAGCGTCCCAGCAGCTCCACCCAGTGCGCGCGCACCGCTTCAGGCACCTCGGCATAGCCATAACCGGGTAAATCGACTAGAAAACATTCGTTACCCAGCTCAAAAAAATTGATGTGCTGAGTGCGGCCCGGCGTCTTGGACACCCGCGCCAGACGGCCATGATTGGCCAATGTGTTGATAGCGCTGGACTTGCCTGCATTGGAGCGGCCCACGAAGGCGACCTCCGCTCGGGTGGGCGGCAAGTCCTTCATGTGGTTGACGGTGGTATAAAATCGGGCGTTTTGAAAAGTCGACATAGTAGTAAGGGTGAAATCAGTTGGTATAGAATAGCAGGTTTGAAATTGCCACTTTTACAGATATTTAGGGATAGCCCCTAAAGGAGCGACCATGAAACGTATGATGCTGTTGGCGATGGCGGCTGCAACCCTGGCCGGAAACGCGTTGGCGGCTGCGCCGGTTGCCGCCAAGGCGGACCCGGTGAAGGCCAAACAGATCGTAGAAACGGTTTGCGCGGCTTGCCACGGCACTGACGGCAACAGCGTAGCCGCGGCCAACCCCACGCTGGCGGGTCAGAACGCGCACTATCTGTACACCCAGTTGAAGGCGTTCAAGGCGGGCGTGCGCAAGAACCCGACCATGCTGGGCATGGCCTCCACGCTGTCCGAAGACGATATGCGCAATGTCGCCGCCTACTACAGCGAGCAAAAGCCGAAGGACCGCGAGGCCTCCGACAAAACGCAAATGCCGCTGGGCGCCAAGATCTACCGCGTCGGCAACGCCGGCACCCAAGTCCCCGCCTGTATGTCCTGCCACGGCCCCGCCGGGAAGGGCCTGCCCGACCAGTACCCGCGTCTGGGCAGCCAGCACGCCGGCTACATCGTCAAGCAGTTGCAAGACTTCAAGGCCGGCACCGACCGCAAGAACGGCCCGATGCAGGATATCGCCAACCGCATGAGCGACGCGGAAATGAAGGCCGTGGCCGAATACATTTCCGGCCTGCGCTGAGCACCGATGCCGCCCGACCGCGCCGCTTGCGCGGCCGGCCGGGCATGACGGCCCGCAGGGCCGCGCCGTGTAGGGAACTCCGCGCCGCTTGCGCCAGACGGCGCCGTCCGCACCTCGAGACGCGCCGGCAACTTTGTCCGGCACCCCCGGCTCAAAAGGGAAGACCCGTCCACGGGCTTTCCTTTTTGCACTTTACGCCACTATGAAAAAAACTAGCCGCAACGGCCTGGCTCATGCCTGGTATGAGTTGCTCAGCTCGATGCGCTTCGCCATCGGCCTGCTGACGATACTGGCCATCGCCTCGGTGATCGGGACGGTTCTGAAACAGAACGAACCCTATCCCAATTATGCCTTCGAATTCGGGCAATTCTGGTTTCAAGCGTTTGAATGGCTAGGCTTGTACGACGTCTACCATTCGGCGTGGTTCCTCACCATCCTCGCCTTCCTCGTGCTGTCCACCAGCTTGTGCATTCTGCGCAACGGTCCCGGCTTCATCAAGGAGATGCGCGCTTACCGTGAAAAAGCCTCCGACAACTCACTGGCGGCGATGAAACACAGCGTCAGCTTCCAGGCGGAAGGCTTCGACACCGAGGCCGCCCGCGCCTACTTGCAGGCGCAAGGCTTCCGCCTCAAGGAGCAAGCGCGCACCGACGGCGGCCTGGTGCTGGCGGCCAAGAAAGGCGCGGCCGGCAAGCTTGGTTATTTCTTCGCCCACATCGCGCTGGTGGTGATCTGCATAGGCGGCCTTCTGGACGGCAACCTGCCCTTGAAAATAGGCGAACTGACCGGCAAAGTGGTGCCCGAAACCCGCGATGTGCCGCAAAACCAGATTCCGGCGGTCAGCCGCTTGGGCCCGAACAATCTGTCCTTCCGCGGCAATGTCACCATTGCGGAGAACAAGAGCGCCGACGTTACCTTCCTCAACGCCGGCAACGGCTACCTGGTTCAGGAACTGCCCTTCATCATCACCTTGAAGAAGTTTCACGTCGACTACTACAGCAACGGCATGCCCAAGCTGTTCGCCAGCGACATCGTCGTCACAGACAAGGCCAGCGGAAAAACCACCGAGGCCACCGTCAAGGTCAACCATCCGCTGATCGTCGACGGCATCGCCATCTACCAGTCCAGCTTCGGCGACGGCGCCTCCCCGCTCAAGTTCAAGGCCTGGAACCTGGCCGCGCCGCAGGCGCGTCCCACCGAGATTCCAGCGGTGTCGATGTCCAGCCAACCCCTGAAAGCCAACGGCAAGGACTACACGCTGGAAGTGGGGGAACTGCGCGTATTCAACATAGAAAACATCGGCAAGCCTCAGGACGAGCAGCGCACTTTGTCGCAGCGCATGCACGACGCGCGCGAGGTAAAGCAAGACAAGCAGCTGAAAAACCAGGGGCCGTCGATCAGTTTCAAACTGCGCGACGCCCAGGGTCAAGCGGTGGAGTTCATGCATTACATGGCCCCGATTCAGCAGGACGGCGCCAGCTATCAGATGGCCGGCGTGCGCAAAACCGTGGCCGAACCGTTCCAATACGTGCGCATCCCCTTGGATGAAGAGATGAGCATGGAGCGCTTCATGCGCCTGCGCGCCGCTTTGCTGGACCCGGCGCGTTACGACGAAATCGCCCGCCGCGCCGCGCACAAGGCGCTGAAAGGCGACGCTATCAGCCCGGCAATGCAGCAGCAGTTCACCGACAGCGTCAAATGGGTATTGGCGCGCTTCGGCGACAGCGGCTTCGTCGGTCTGGAGAAGTTCCTGGACGCCCGCGTGCCGCAAGACAAACGCCAGGCCGTGGCGCAAACCTATATCAAGATTCTGCAAGGCGCGGTGGCGGACGTGATGGCGGTGGCGGACGAAAAAGCCGGCCTGCCGGCGATGAAGCTGGACAGCGAGCATTACCGCTTCCTGCTGGACAGCCTGGTGGCGGTCAGCTCGCTGCACGACTACGGCGCGCCGGTATTCCTGCAACTGGAAGGCTTCGAGCAGGTGCAAGCCTCCGGCCTGCAGCTGACCCGCTCGCCCGGCAAGACCCTGGTCTATCTGGGCTCGGTGCTGCTGGTCTTCGGCATCATCCTGATGTTCTACGTGCGCGAGCTGCGTCTATGGGTTCGCGTCAATGGTTCCAAAGTACGGGTAGCGATGACGTCAAACCGGCATAATCGCGATCTGGACGGCGACTTTGCGCGCCATACTCAACTAATCAAACAGCTGGTACGAGGTGCATGATGGAACTGGCCCACGCTTCTTTCTCGCAACAGCCGCTGCTGAAACGGCTGAGCCTGACCGACTGGCTCTACGCGCTGCTGGTGCTGGGCGCCGCCGGCTACAGCTACGCGCTGTACAACCATTACATGGACGGCTATGAGCAGGCTATCCTGGCCGGCTCGGCGCTCGGCTTGATCGGCCTGGGCTGGTTCTGGAAATCCTGGCGCTGGTTCTTCCCGCTGGCGGGCTGTATCTCGTTGCTGGCGATCCAGGTTTATCAGCATGAGCTCGCGCGCGGGCAGACCGCCTTCCTGCTCAAGTACATGCTGTCCAGCCAATCCTCCATCATGTGGATGTGCACGCTGTTTTTCCTGGCCGCCTTCTCGTACTGGATCGGCTTGCTGACTCGCTCCGACACCCTCAACCGCATGGGCACCGGCCTGACCTGGGCCGCGTCGGTAATGGGCCTGGCCGGCTTGTTCACCCGTTGGTACGAAAGCTACCTGATCAGTCCGGACATCGGCCACATCCCGGTGTCCAATCTGTACGAAGTTTTCGTCTTGTTCACGCTGATCACCTCGCTGATGTATCTGTACTACGAAGCCAAGTACGCGGCGCGTCAGATGGGCGCCTTCGTGCTGCTGGTGATCTGCGCCTCGGTCAGCTTCATCCTGTGGTACACCTTCGATCGCCAGGCTCACGAGATCCAACCCTTGATCCCGGCGCTGCAATCCTGGTGGATGAAGATACACGTGCCGGCCAACTTCGTCGGCTACGGCGCTTTCGCCATCGCCGCCATGCTCGGCATCGCTGAACTCCTCTCGCTGAAGGGCTGGCTCAAGGACAAGCTGCCGCCGGCCGAGGTGCTGGACGAGGTGATGTACAAAGCCATCGCCGTCGGCTTCCTGTTCTTCACCATCGCCACCATCTTGGGCGCAATGTGGGCCGCAGACGCCTGGGGCGGTTACTGGAGCTGGGACCCCAAGGAAACCTGGGCTTTGATCGTGTGGCTGAACTACGCCGCCTGGCTGCACATTCGCCTGGTCAAGGGTTGGCGCGGCGCGCCGCTGGCCTGGTGGGCGGTGGTGGGCTTGTTCGTCACCAGCTTCGCCTTCCTAGGCGTCAATATGTTCCTGGCCGGCCTGCATTCCTACGGCGGCCTGTAAGAGCCTGCTTGCGCTCTGCTGCTCTTGATGGCACGGGGTGTAAACAGATACACCCCGCTTTCTCCGCCTCAACACCGTGTCTCGCTCAAGCTCGCGAGATCGTGAGCGTGCTCTAAACCTCCCCCCGAGCCCCCCCGCCGACGCGGGGTTTTTCTCTTGCCGGCGCGGCCGGTCGCGACGGATTTTTGTTAATCGCGCCCCGACTGTGCTATTTTTACCCCGTTTTTATTTATAAGGAATCTTCGTTTTCATCATGGACGTTTCGTGGCTGTCTGACCCTTCCGCCTGGCTTGGCCTCCTCACGCTGATCATCCTGGAGGTGGTGCTGGGCGTTGACAACCTGATCTTCGTCGCCATCCTGGCGGAAAAGCTCCCCCCGCACCAACGCGACCGCGCCCGCATCACCGGCCTGTCGCTCGCTCTGATCATGCGTCTAGTGCTGCTGGCCAGCATCTCCTGGCTGGTGACGCTGACCTCGCCGCTGTTCCATGTGCTCAGCCAACCCTTCTCGGGGCGAGATCTCATCATGCTGGGCGGCGGTGTATTCCTGTTGTTCAAAGCCACCACGGAACTGCACGAACGCCTGGAAGGCGTGGATGAAGTGAAGAGCAATGGCCAGAAGGCTTACGCCGCCTTCGGCACCGTCGTCGCCCAGATCCTGGTGCTGGACGCGGTATTCTCCATCGACTCGGTGGTCACCGCCATCGGCATGGCCGAACACCTGCCGGTGATGATGCTGGCCGTCATCATCGCCATGCTGATGATGATTGCCGCCAGCAAACCGCTGACCGCCTTCGTCAACGCCCACCCCACCGTGGTGATGCTGTGCCTGGGCTTCCTGCTGATGATCGGTTTCAGCCTGGTGGCGGAAGGCTTCGGCTTCCATATTCCCAAGGGTTATCTGTACGCGGCGATCGGCTTCTCGGTGCTGATCGAGGCCTTTAACCAGGTCTCTCAGGCCAACCGCATCCGCTACCTGAACCGCAACCAATCCTTGCGCGAACGCACCGCCAACGCGGTGCTGAGCCTGATGGGCAGCAAGCTGACCAGCCCCAGCGCCGATGAAGGCAAGGTGGAAGACAGCAAGGACGCCGAACCGCAAGAAGCCTTCGCCCAAAACGAGCGCGCGATGATACACAGCGTGCTGACCCTGGCCGAGCGGCCGATCCGCGTGATCGCCACGCCGCGCGCCGATGTCCACCGCCTGGACCTGAGCCAGAGCCAGGATGCCCAGCGCAAAGTGCTGCGCGATAGCCCCTACTCCCGGCTGGTGGTGATCCGGGACGGCAGCATAGACGAGCCGCTGGGCATCGTCGCGCGCAAAGACCTGCTGACCCAGTTGCTGGACGGCGGCGAGATGAACATCGACGCCGCCCTGCGTCAGCCGCTGGTGCTGCCGGAAACCGTCACCGTGCTCAAGGCGCTGGAGAGCTTCCGCCAACATTCGGCGGACATGGCCTTCGTGGTCAACGAGTTCGGCAGCCTGGAAGGCATCGTCACCCAAAAGGACTTGATGGAGGCCATCGCCGGCGAGTTTCCGGAAGAGCACGAGCGTCACGAACTGCCGGCCATCCTGCAGCAGGCCGACGGTAGCTTCGATGTGGAAGGCAGCCTGGAACTGGTGACGCTGGAACAGCACATCGTGCTGGGGGACTTCGAGGACGAAGACTTCCACACCGTGGCCGGCCTGCTGATGGACTGCCTGGAGCGCATTCCGCGCGAGGGCGATGAAATCACCGTCGGCGAATGGAAGCTGCGCGTCACCGTGCAAAAGGGCAACCGCACCGAGCGGGTGCTGATCAGCCCGCTGGTCAATCTGGATGCCAGCATCTAAGTCCGCCGCCGCGCGGGGCACTCAGGGCCGGGCTTCCCCCCGGCCCTGGTTTTTATACGTGCTGCGCTGCCGGGACGGCGCGCTTTACACCGGCATCACCACCGATGTGGCGCGCCGCTACGCCCAGCACGCCGCCGGCAAGGGCGCGCGCTACACTCGGCTCAATCCGCCGCAAGCGCTGGCCCTGGTGCTAGTCTGCACCGGACGCTCCGACGCCCTGAAGGCCGAGTACGCGTTCAAGCGGCTGGACCGCGCAGCCAAGCTGGACTTCCTGAACCTCCACGCGCCCGCGGACGGAGATTTCACGGTTTTCATGTCGGCGCCCGCCAATGGCAACACAGATTAACCAGCCTTAACAGACACTTACCGTCTTCTGCCCTAGGCTGACATCTGGCAGTTATTGCCATTCCAGGAGATCAAGATGAAAACGAACGCTCGCCCCCTCATGCTGGCCAGCCTGCTCGCCGCCAGTTTATTGTTCGCCGCCCAGGCCCGGGCCGAATCAGAATGGCAGAAAGAACATCCACGCCGCGAGGAAGTCAATCAGCGCCTGCACCATCAGGACCGCCGCATCCACCACGAACTGAAGGAAGGCAAGATCAGCCGCGACGAAGCGCGCAAGCTGCACGGTGAAGACCGCGACATCCGCCAGCAAGAACAAGGCATGGCCAAGCTGGACCACGGCCACATCACCAAGCAGGAACAAAAAACGCTGAACCAGGAGGAAAACCAGGTCAGCCAGCAGATCAAGAACGGCAACTGATCGTCTCGTCCAAAGACAAAGCCCGCCAAATGGCGGGCTTTGTCTTTGCGGCCTAGCTGGGCTCACTCCAGTTCCAGTTAGAACCGAAAACGCGAAGGCGATCAAGCGGGGCCGCAGACAGTACAAGAGAGTACGGCAAGGCCCCGCGTAGTGAAGCCGACAAAGTTATCGGTGTTAAATGGGATTGGAATCAGTGCTGCAATATCTTGGACAGGAAGTGACGAGCCCGCTCGGAGCGGCCGTCCAGATTGCCGAAGAACTCGTCCTTATCGCAATCCTCCACGATGTGGCCCTGATCCATGAAGATCACGCGGTTGGCCACGCGGCGGGCAAAGCCCATCTCGTGGGTCACGCACATCATGGTCATGCCCTCGTGCGCCAACTCGGTCATCACGTCCAGCACCTCGTTGATCATCTCCGGGTCCAGCGCGCTGGTGGGCTCGTCGAACAACATCGCGATCGGGTCCATCGCCAGCGCGCGCGCAATCGCCACCCGCTGCTGTTGGCCGCCGGACAACTGGCTGGGAAACTTGTCGGCGTGCGCCTTCAAGCCCACGCGGTCCAACAGCTTCAGGCCCTTGTCCCGCGCCTCGTCCTGGCCGCGGCCCAGCACCTTGACCTGAGCGATGGCCAGGTTCTCGGTGATGGACAGGTGCGGGAACAGTTCGAAGTGCTGGAACACCATGCCAACGCGGCTGCGCAGCTTGGGCAGGTCGGTTTTGGGATCGCCCACCGAGATGCCGTCGACAACGATCTCGCCCTTCTGAAACGGCTCCAGCGCATTGACGCACTTGATCAAGGTGGACTTGCCGGAACCGGACGGCCCGCACACCACCACCACCTCGCCCTTGGCGACCTGGGTGGTGCAATCGGTCAGGACCTGGAACTGTCCGTACCACTTGCTGACTTGCTTCAGGGAAATCATTGCGCTCATACAGCCAACCTTTTTTGCATGCGCTTCACCAAAAGGGAAGCGCCGAAACTGATCACGAAATACACCGCGCCGGCAAATAGCAGGAACTCATGCGGCAAACCGACGACATCGCCCTTGGAGCGGGCGGTGTTCAGGAAATCCATCAAACCCACAGCGTACACCAGCGAAGTGTCCTGGAACAGAATGATGGACTGCTGCAGCAGCAAGGGCGTCATCTTGCGGAAGGCCTGCGGCAGGATCACCAGCCGCATCACCTGGCCGTAGTTCATCCCCAGCGCGTAGGCCGCGCCGGCCTGGCCCTTGGGGATGGCCTGAATGCCCGCGCGGACGATTTCGGAGAAATACGCCGCCTCGAACATCACGAAGGCCACTAGGCAGGAGGTGAACGCGCCCACCGGTTCCAGGCTGCCGGTAATCCAGTTCAGCACCATCGGCACCACCAGATAGAACCAGGAGATCACCAGCAGCAAGGGGATGGAGCGGAAGTAATTAACGTAGAACTTGGCCAGCGGCGACAACACCCGGTGCTCGGAGAGCCGGGCCAGGGCCAGCAAGGTGCCCAACACCACGCCGCCCGCTACCGCCATCACCAGCAGTTTCAGGGTCAGCTGCATGCCTTGCCACAAACCCGGCAGCGCCGGAACGATCTGACTGAAATCCAATTCCATCATTTGCCCCCCATCATGCCGGGAATGCGCACGCGCCGCTCGATCCAGGCCATCAGCGTCATCAAGCTCATATTGAGCACGAAATAGATGATGGTGGCCAGGGTGAAGGCCTCAAAGATGTTGGCGGAGAACTCCGCGGTCTGCTTGGTTTGCGCCAGCAGCTCCATCAGGCCAATCAGCGAAGCCACCGAGGAGTTCTTGAAAATATTCAAAAACTCGCTGGTCAGCGGCGGAATGATGATGCGGAAGGCCTGGGGCAACAGCACGTGCCGGTAGGCTTGCGGCAAGGTGAAGCCCATCGCCTGCGCCGCGTTGCGCTGACCACGCGGCAGAGCCTCGATGCCGGTGCGCACTTGCTCGCACACCCGCGCCGCGGTGAACAGCCCCAAACACACCACTACCGACAGAAAGGCGGAAGTGGCCGGCGCCAGGTCCTGCTTGAACCAGGTTTGCGCGCCCTCGGGCAGCAGATCCGGGATCAGAAAGTACCAGACGAACAATTGCACCAACAAGGGCACATTGCGGAACAACTCGACGTAGGCGGTGGCAATGCCCGCCACCCACCGGTTCGACACCGTGCGCATCACGCCCAGCACCGAGCCCAAAGCCAGGGCGATCGCCCAGCCGGCCAACGCCACGGCGATGGTCCAGCCCAGGCCGGACACGAACCAGTTCAGATAGATTTCGCTACCCACCCCGGTGGACTTGAAAAACACCATCCAGTCCCAGTGGTAATTCATGCTTCACTCCCACAACGCCAGCCCGCCGGCGCGCTCATCCGCGCCGGCGGGCCGCGGCCCGGCTTAAACGCCCGGCCACACACAAAGAAAGCGGGTACGGCCGCGCGCCCCGTGCTCCTCGCGAAACGGCGGGGAACACGGGGCGGCGACGCGCCAACCGCGACTTACATCTGCTCGGCAGACTTGTCGGTCGGCTTGGCGATCAGCTCCTTGAATTCATCGGACATCGGGAAGTTCAGGTTCAGCCCCTTGGGCGGCACCGGGCTGGTGAACCACTTGGCGTAGATCTTGTTGACCTCGCCGGACTTGAAGGTGTTGCTCAGCGCGGTGTCCACCACTTTCTTGAAGGCGGGATCTTCCTTGCGCAGCATGCAGCCGTAGATCTCGTAGGACTGCGCCTTGCCGGTGACCACCCAGTTGGCCGGGTTCTTGGCCTTGGCCATCTCGCCGTACAGCAGCGCGTCGTCCATCATGAAGGCGGCGGCGCGGCCGGACTCCAGCATCAGGAAGGATTCGCCGTGATCCTTGGCCGAGATAATGTTCATGCCCAGCTTCTTATCGGCGTTCATCGCCTTGATCAGGCGCTCGGAAGTGGTGCCGGCGGTGGTCACCACGTTCTTGCCCTTCAGATCCGGGAAGTCTTTGATGCCGGAGGTCTTGGCGGTCAACAGACGGGTGCCGATTTCAAAGATGCCCACCGAGAACGCCACTTGCTTCTGACGCTCCACATTATTGGTGGTGGAACCGCACTCCAGATCCACTGTGCCGTTTTGCACCAGCGGGATGCGAGTCTGCGACGTCACCAGATTGTATTTGACCTGCAGGTTCGGCATTTTCAGCTCTTTTTTCACCTGCTCAACCACTTTGTTGGCCAAATCCACCGAGTAGCCCACCGGCTTCTGGTTATTGTCGTAGTAGGAAAACGGAATGGACGCGTCGCGGTTGCCCAAAACGATCACGCCGGAATCCTTGATTTTCTTGAGAGTGCCGGTCAGTTCGGCGGCCATGGCCGGAGCGGCGCAGAAGGCGCCCAAAGTGGCGGCACAGATCAGGGTGGAGCGAATACGCATGAAGTTTCTCCTTTTTCACTTCCTGTGATAGACAGCCCCCGCCAACAAGGACGGGGACAGACGACTCTTTGTAGTGCGGCGGGCGCTGAACGCCCGCTCGTGTTTTTTACTTTCAACGCCCTGTTACTGGCGTTTGGCCTTGAGGCCTTTCGAGCTCAGATAATTGGCCAGGCGGACGTAATCCCCCACCGGCAGGTTCTCCGGCCGCAGCCCGGGATCGAGCGCCAGCGCGGCGAAGCCATCCGCGTCCAGCAGACCCTTCAAATTGTTCTTCAGCGTCTTGCGCCGCTGCGAAAACGCCGTGGTCACCACCTGCTCCAGCAGCGCCTCATCGTCGGCCACGCCGCAACGGCCCGGTGCCGGAATCATCCGCACCACGGCGGAATCCACCTTCGGAGGCGGCCAGAACGCTTCCGGCGGCACATGCAGGATGTTCTCCATTTCAAAGCGATACTGCAACATCACCGTCAATCGGCCGTAGTCGGCGGTGGACGGCTCCGCCACCATGCGTTCGATCACCTCTTTTTGCAACATGAAATGCATGTCGGTGACTTTCTGACCGTAAGTGGCCAGATGGAACAGCAGGGGCGTGGAAATATTGTAAGGCAGATTACCGACGATCTTCAGCTTGCCCTCCGCCACCGAGGCGAAGTCGAACGCCAGCGCGTCCCCGGCATGAATGCTCAAACGCTCCGCCGGAAACTCCGTTTGCAAACGGCTGATGATGTCGCGGTCGATCTCCACCACATGCAGATGCTTGAGTGCAGCCAATAGCGGCTTGGTGATCGCGCCCAGTCCGGGGCCGATCTCGATGACGACATCGTCCGGCTGCGGATTCACCGCATGCACGATGTTGGCGATGACGCTGGCGTCCTGCAGGAAATTCTGGCCGAAGCGCTTGCGCGGAATATGTTTGTTCATGAAATCTGCTAATCAGTACAAAGAACGGAGAAGCGCCGGACAGCTTGCCGTCGCGCCTCATTGTCGAAGTCAATTCTCAAGTTTTGGCCAATTGTCTGCCGATTGTAGGCTGCCCGACAAGAGCTAAAGCCGCCCCTGCGCCACAAATCTCACAATACATGCCAAACACTTGAAAATCAGTGAGGATTTTCCCGAATCGCCGCGGCGGGCCGGGTCAGCCAACGGCACAATCCGGCCAACAGCAACACCATCGCGCCCAGCGCCCATTCGCCCGGCAACGGCAAAGCGGCCAGGCCCGCCGACACGCCGGCTGCGAACAACATCTGCCCGCAGCCCAACAAGGCGGCGGCGCGGCCGGCGCCCTGAGAGAACGGCGCCATCGCCATGCCGCTGGCCGGCCCCAATGTCCAGGCGAAGCCCACGCTCAGCACGCCTATCGGCAACATATAGTGCCAAGCGCCCGGCTGGCCGGATAGCGACAACAACATGACCCCCGCCAGCAACATGATGTTGAGACCGTAGCGCAACATCGCTTTTTGACCAAAGCGGCCGATCAGCTTCAAGCCAAGGAAGCTGGCCGCCATCACCAAGAGGGCGTTGCCGCCGAACAGCAAGCCGAAGGTGGTGGCGTCCACCCCGCCGCGCTCAATCAGCACCGCCGGCGCCAGCGTCACATAGCTGACGATCAAAGCCAGCGCCGCGCAGCAGCAAGCCCCATAGCGGCGCAGCGCCTGCGTGGACAGCACTTGGCGCATGCTGATCGCCGGCCCTCCGTCGGCGCTGGCAACAGCGGGCCGGGTTTCCGGCATCTTCCAGGCCAGCCACGCCGCCGCCAGCACCGCGCTGCCTGCCAGCGCCAGGAAGCAGGACTGCCAGCCCCAGCGCACAGTCAGCCAGCCGCCCAGCAAGGGCGCCATCGCCGGCACCACGTTCAGAGCGGCATTGAGCAGGCTGTAGCGCTGCGCGGCGGCATTGCCGGAAAAACAATCTCGCACCAGGGTGAACGCGCACACCGAACTGGCGCTAGCGCCCAAGCCCTGCAGCGCGCGCAAGCCCAGAAAACCGCCCAGACTGTCGCTGCGGCTAGCCAGAAACGCGGCCGCGGCATACAGCAGCAGGCCGCCCAAAGCCACCGGCTTGCGGCCTATCCTGTCCGCCAACGGGCCGAACAGCAACTGCCCCAGCCCCAGGCTGAAAATGAACACGCTGAGGCTGATCGCGACATCGGCCTGAAAATGCAGCTGCATCGCCGGCATTGCCGACAGGTAAAGATCGATGCCCAAGGGATTGAACAAGATCAACAAGATGGCCGCCAAGGTAGCGGCGCGGGCAAACGGAGAAGCGCTAGGGTTGGGCATCGGGGTATGACGACAGGGGATGGGGAAGCAAGCCGCCATGATACCGGGGAGAGCGCCCCGCCGCAGCAGGGCGCAGGAAAAAAACCCGCCAGGGCACCGCTTCCGCGCCTTTAAAAACAGCAAATTGACGCCACTTAACACGGACCGCGCCGGCCTGAAAAAGCCTGGTGCCTGATGGATTCGATGGTTGCGGCATCACGCGTCTGGTAACCTAGACAGCGACCGAAAGAACAAATGAGCAGACTATCATGACCGCAAATGACACCCGGATTTACCTGTCCTCCGGCAGCCCTCGCCGCCGCGAAATTCTGGAACAGTTGGGCATGCACCTGGAGCGCATCCACGCCGATATCGACGAATCGGTGCGGCCCGGCGAATCCGCCGTCGCTTACACAGAACGGCTGGCGCTGTCCAAGGCCGAGGCCGGCTGGCAGGTCGTGGTGTCTTGCGGACTGCCGTCCCGGCCCTTGCTGGCCGCCGACACCACGGTGGCGATGGACGGCGAAATCTTCGGCAAGCCGGAAAACGCCGACGACGCCCGCCGCATGCTACGGGCCTTCTCCGGCCGCAGCCATCAAGCCATCACCAGCGTGGCGGTGCGCGAAGGCGACAAGGTGCGGCTCAAGACCTCGGTCACCGAGGTGTTCTTCCGTCCGCTCAGCGAGCAGGACATTGAGCGCTACCTGGGCAGCGGCGAGCCTTTCGACAAGGCCGGCGCTTACGGCATCCAGGGCAAAGCCAACGTCTTCGTCGAGCGCATCCACGGCAGCCACAGCGGCGTGATGGGCCTGCCTATCTTCGAAACCGCGGCGCTGCTGAGCGAATTCGGCTTCCAGTTTCCATGAGCGCCCGGGGGACCACCATGCTGCATCAATCGATACCCCTGCCGCGCGATCTGCCGCGCCCCAAGGAACAAATCCTGGTCAACATCACCCCGCAGGAAACCCGAGTCGCGGTGCTGGAAGACGCCGTGGTTCAGGAACTGCATGTGGAGCGCGCAGCCAGCCGCGGCATTGTCGGCAACATCTATCTGGGCCAGGTCAAGCGCGTGCTGCCCGGCATGCAGAGCGCCTTCATTGAAATCGGCTTGGAACGCGCCGCCTTTCTGCATATCGCCGACGTGCTGGAACAGCGCCAGCACCCGACCGAACCCCAACGCATCGAGAAGATGCTGTTCGAGGGGCAGACCGTGCTGGTGCAGGTGATCAAGGATCCGATTGGCACCAAGGGCGCGCGTCTGTCCACCCAGATCTCGCTGGCCGGACGCTTCCTCGTGCACTTGCCGCAGGAAGAGCACATCGGCGTATCGCAGAAGATAGACAGCGAAAGCGAGCGCCACAATCTGAAATCCAGGCTGGAAAAACTGTTGCCGGCCAACAGCCCTCGCGGCTACATCATCCGCACCAGCGCCGAGACCGCGCGCGACGACGAATTGGCCGCCGACATCGGCTACTTGTCCAAGCTGTGGTCCGACATCCGCCACAAATCCCAGCACCTGCCGGCGCAAAGCCTGCTCTACGAAGACCTCCCGCTGGCGGTGCGCGTGCTGCGCGACATGGTCAGCGGCTTCACCGACCAGGTGGTGGTGGACTCCACGGAAAACTACAGCCGCATGGTGGAGTTTGCCGAGCAATACGTGCAGATCGCCGTGGACAAGATAGAACGCTACAGCGGAGAACGCCCGCTGTTCGAGCTGCACGGCATCGAGGCCGAGATCGACAAGGCGCTGGCGCGCCGCGTCAACCTGAAGTTCGGCGGCTATCTGATCATCGACCAGACCGAGGCGATGACCACCATTGACGTCAACACCGGCGGCTTCGTCGGCAACCGCAATTTCGACGAAACCATCTTCAAGACCAATCTGGAAGCCACCCAGACCATCGCCCGACAGCTGCGGCTGCGCAATCTGGGCGGCATCATCATCGTCGACTTCATCGACATGGACAACGACGAGCACCAATCCGCGGTGCTGGCGGAGCTGGCCAAGGCGATGGCGCGCGACCGTACCCGCGTCACCCTCAACGGCTTTACCAGCCTGGGCCTGGTGGAAATCACCCGCAAGCGCACCCGTGAAAGCCTGGCCCACGTACTGTGCGAGCCCTGCCCCACCTGTCAGGGCCGCGGCGAGATCAAGACCGCGCAAACCGTGTGCTACGAGATCCAGCGCGAGATTGTGCGCGAAGCGCGTCAGTTCGACGCCAAGGGTTACCGCATCCTGGCCGCGCAATCGGTGATCGACATGTTCATCGACGAAGAATCGCAAAGCCTGGCGATGCTGATCGACTTCATCGGCAAGCCGATCTCGCTGTCGGTGGAAGCCACCTACACCCAGGAGCAATTCGACGTCGTCCTGCTGTAAGCCGCCATGTCATTCCGCCCGTTTCGTCTGGCGGCCCGGCTGCCGCGCCTGTTGTCCCGCGCGGCGCTGGGCCTGCTGGCGCTAATTTCGCTCTACCTGCTCGCCGCGCTGACGCTTGGCCTGCTCCCGGTCAACCGTGACTGGCGACAGAGCGACGCCGGCATTCCGGTTTTTCTGGACAGCAATGGTGTGCACGCTGGCCTGCTGCTGCCGCGCAGCGGCCCCGGCATGAACTGGGACGAGACCTTCCCCCCAGGGCATCCGCGCGCCGGGCCCAATCTGGACAAACGGCCCTATGTGGGCATAGGCTGGGGCAGCCGCAGCTTTTTCCTGGAAACACGGGACTGGTCGGACCTCACCCCAGGCAAAGCGCTTTACGCCCTGTCCGGGCTGGACGGCGCCGTACTGCATGTGGAATATCTGCCGATGCCGCGCGAAGGCGCCGCCACCCGGCGCCTGATGCTCGCGCCGGAACAATACCGGCGGCTGGCCGGCTTCATCCAGGCCTCCGTCGCCCGCGACGCAATCGGAAAAGCCCTCTGGATGCAGGGCTATCATTATCATGATCAGGATGCGTTTTATCTGGCCAACGGCCGCTATAGCCCGTTGACCACCTGCAACCAGTGGGTGCGCGACGCGCTGGCGGCCAGCGGCGTGCGCACCGCCTGGTGGTCCCCATTCGACCACGCACTATTCTGGCAATTGAAAGACCGCTGAGACGATCGCCTCGGCGTAAGGGAGTTTCGCAAAATGAACGAAGAAAACGGCGATCCGCTCTGGTTCGCCATCCGGCAGGAAGCCGAACAAGCCGCGCAAGACGAGCCCATGCTGGCCAGTTTCCTGCACATGACCGTGCTGCGCCACAATACCCTGGAAGACGTGCTGGCCTTTCACCTGTCCAGCAAGCTCGCCAGCCCGGTGATGGACGCCCGCGCGCTGATGGAACTGTTCCGAGAAGCGCTGGACGCCGACCCGGCCATCAGCGCAGCCACGCGCGCCGACATCAGCGCCTGCTTCGACCGCGATCCGGCCTGCGACAACTACTCCACCCCGCTGCTCTATTTCAAAGGCTTCCACGCCATCCAGTGCCAGCGCATCACCCACTGGCTGTGGCGGGAAGAGCGCAAAACCCTGGCGCTGTTTCTGCAAAACCGCATTTCCGAAGTCACCGGCGCCGACATCCACCCGGCCGCCCGCATCGGCCAGGGCGTGATGCTGGACCACGGCACGGGCGTCGTGGTGGGCGAAACCGCCGTCATCGGCGATAACGTCTCGATGCTGCAGGGCGTGACCCTGGGCGGAACCGGCAAGGAACACGGCGACCGCCATCCCAAGATCGCCGACGGCGTGCTGATCGGCGCCAACACCTCCATCCTCGGCAACATCCAGGTGGGCGCCTGCGCCAAGATAGGCGCCGGCAGCGTGGTGCTGGAAGACGTGCCGGCCCACACCACCGTGGTCGGCGTGCCCGCCCGCGTGGTGGCCCGCGCCTGCGAAGGCACCCCGGCGCTGGATATGGATCAGCGCGTATGAGCGCTGAGCGGGCCCACCTCGCTGTCGGCGACTCCGCCGCCGGCATGCTGAACGCACTGCGACGCGACGGCCTGCTCAACGGCGAAGTCCTACCCTTCATCGAAGATCTAAGCGCCGGCCCGCTTCTGGACGCCGACGCCATCGATCAAGGCCTGCGCCTGGCCTGGCACCAACAACTGCTACAAGCTCAACCCTGGCTGCCGGAATACGAGGACGGCTGGCTGCTCCGCCACCAGGCCAGCCGCAAGGCGCTGCTGCGGCTTCTGGAACAGCCGCGCCCGCTCACTGTCTGGCTGGGCCGCAACGCCGGCGACCACCTGACGCTGGCGCTGCTGGCAGAACAACTGCCGGCGCACTGCCCGCTGTCCGTCATCGCCGTGCCGGAACCGGCATGGCAAGCCGGCGACGAGATGGCGGAATGGAGCCTGGCCATGCTGCCGCTGGAACGGCTGGCCGCCTGCCGGCCGCTGCAACGCCCGCTCAGCGCCGCGGAACGGCAAGCGCTGGCCGCGCAATGGCGCCACTGGCGCGAACGCGGCCAGGGACTACGCCGCTGGCAGGACAACACCATCGTTGAAGCGCCGCTGGAGCATTACGATGCGCTGCTGCTGGAACAGGCCGGCGCGGACCCGCTCGCTATCCAGCGCCTGGTCGGCGCCGCGTTCATCCGCATCCGGGACGCACTGGTTTCATCCGACCTTCTGTTCTGGCGCGTACAGCAACTGCTGCGCGCGGGTCGGCTCTGCGCCGAAAGCGCGGCTGGAACGGCGGGTTCTTCCCCGCGAATCCGCCGCTGCGCCTGAAGCCCAGTTGCTACAGCGCGACATCTGCCCTGAAGGACTACAGCAAGCGCTTGGTGATGCACAGCCGCGCGGGTAAAATCCCAGCCCTTGACGCCTGCCCCGCCATTGAATGGCAGCGTCCTGCAATCCTCAGGAAGCCCACCCCATGAATGTCAGAGTTGTCGACTACCACGCGCCGGACGCCGCGGAACAATTCACCCGTTCGCTGCACGAAACCGGCTTCGGCGTGCTGGTCAATCATCCGGTACCCCAGGACTTGGTCGAAAAAATCTATGCGGACTGGCTTGCCTTCTTCAACAGCCAGGCCAAATACGACTACGCCTTCTCCATGGAGCGCCAGGACGGCTGGTTTTCCCCGGAGGTGTCGGAAACCGCCAAGGGCTCAAGCCTGAAAGACATCAAGGAATACTTCCACATCTACCCGTGGGGCCGTGTGCCGCCGGAACTCAAGGCGGATGCCGACCGCTACTACGCCGTCGCCAACCAGTTGGCTCAAGAGCTGCTGTCCTGGGTGCAGCAATACACCCCGGCCCACATCGCCGCCAGCTACACCGAACCGCTGTCCCACATGATCGCAGACAGCCAGAAGACCCTGCTGCGCGTGCTGCGCTATCCGCCGCTCACCGGCCGGGAACCCGCCGGCTCGCTGCGCGCCGCCGCCCACGGCGACATCAATCTGCTGACCATCCTGCCCGCCGCCAACGAACCTGGCCTGCAAGTACAGGACAAGCAAGGCGAGTGGCTGGACGTGCCCTGTGATTTCGGCACCCTGGTGGTCAATATCGGCGACATGCTGCAAGAAGCCTCCGGCGGCTACTACCCGTCCACCCAGCACCGCGTGGTCAACCCCACCGGCGAAGGCGCGACCAAGAGCCGTATCTCGCTGCCGCTGTTCCTGCACCCGCGGCCGGAAGTAGTGCTGTCCAGCCGCTACACCGCGGACAGCTATCTGAACGAGCGCCTACGCGAACTGGGCGTCAAACAGTAAGCCCCTGCCGGCGGAAGCCCCACTCTCCGCCGGCGGATTCCACAATTAAGATCAAACATTCATTAGTGTTACGCTATCGACTTGAGCAAAAGAATCAACTGGCATACAGAAATGAGAATGACTATCATTCAGTTAATTCTCACCGAGGAGCCTAGCCATGCTCAAGACCATCACCTTCGCCATCTGCCATTTCACTGTCGCCTTCAGCGTGGCCTATCTACTGACCGGCAATATCGGCGTTTCCAGCCTGCTGGCCCTGGTGGAACCGCTGGTCAACACCGTGGCTTATTACTTCCACGAAAAAGTGTGGGACCGCATCCGCGGCCGCAAGGCCCAAGCCGCCGAAACCGGCGCTGCCGGGCACAACGCCCTGTTCCATCAGCACTGACTTCTTCGACGCCGTGCCCGCTCACCGGGCACGGCCCCTTCCCCTCCGCTCCCTTTTTTTTCATCATGCCAATGAATTTCTGTGTTGACAGAAATTTCGGAAACAAATATTGTTAACCCCATGGAACTGACACCCGTATCTCAACGCTTCGTGCTGCACTGGGGCGAAATGGGCACCCGCTGGGGCGTGAACCGCACCGTTGCTCAAATACACGCGCTGCTGTTCATTACCGGACGCCCGCTGAACGCCGAGGAACTGGCCGACACCCTCAACGTGGCCCGCTCCAACATCAGCAATAGTCTGAAAGAGCTGCAAAACTGGCAACTGATCCGCACCGTGCATGTGCTGGGCGACCGCCGCGACCACTTCGAGACCTCGGGCGATGTCTGGGAACTGTTCCGCATCATCGTGGCGGAGCGGCAACGCCGCGAAATCGAACCCACGCTGCTGGTGCTGAAGGAATGCATGGACAGCCCAGACTTTCAGCAGGAAAGCCCGCTGGCGCAGGAACGCATCCGCAACACCTGGCAGTTCATGGACACGCTGACCTCCTGGACCCGTGAAATGCTGCGGCTGTCCACCGCCACCCTGAGCCGGGTATTGAAGATGGGCGCCAGTATCCAGAAGCTGCTGGGCCGGGACAAGTAAACACACGGCGCGGGTTGGATCGGCGCAGCCACAATGCCCGCCCTTTTTTTTTGCCACTATATTTCTGTTTTGACAGAAATTTCAGAAACCAAGGAGAACACCATGAGCGGATTCATCATCAGCATGATCATCATCCCCCTGTTGTGCGGCCTGCTGTGCTGGTGGCTGCTGGCCGGGCCTTTGCGGCAAGTGACCCAAGCGCTTTGCGAGCACGGCGCTGGCGGCCCGTTCTGGCAACGCGCCTTCTTGATCCTGATCCTGGCCGGCCCGCTGCTAGCCGTGCAGCTGTTCGCGCCGGACGTCCCCTCCGCCTCCTTATGGCTGGACATCCGCGGCATCCTGATGTGGGCCTTGCTGGGCGTAGTGGCGCAAATGCTGGTGCTGTTGCGTCTGGTGTGGCGACAAGTGGCGCCGCGTACCGGCGCCCATCAGGTCCAAACCGCGCCGGCCGCTCCCCGGGAGGCTGCGCAATGAAGATACTGCTCTTGGGCGGCAGCGGCTTCATCGGCCGGCCGCTGCGTCAGCGCCTGGAACGAGACGGTCATCACGTCAGCGCGCCCAGCCGTCGCCAGTTGGATCTGCGCCAGCCGCGCGCCGATTGGCGTTACTGGCTGGAAAACGTCGACGTGGTGGTCAACGCCGCCGGCCAACTGCTGGACCGCCCGACCGGCGCGCTGGAAGCCATTCATCACCTGGGGCCGCTGCAGTTGGCCAGCATGGCCTATCAGGCCGATGTCCGCCGCTGGGTGCAATTATCGGCCCTCGGCGCGGATCCGCAAGCGGACACCCTGTTCCTGGCCGGCAAGGGCCGCGGCGACGCCGCCCTGCTGGCCAGCGGCCTGGAGGCGCGCATCGCGCGCCCCTCGCTGATCTACGGTCCACAAGGCGCCAGCAGCCGTCTGCTGCTGCAACTGGCGCGGCTGCCGCTGTGGCTGCTGCCCGACGGCGGCAGCCAACGGGTGCAGCCGGTCGCGCGCGACGACGTGATCGACGGTCTGGCGAGGCTGGCCGCGGCCGATGAAGCGCCGGAGGGCGTCGTCGATTTCGTCGGCGCCGAAGCGCTGACGCTGGCTGACTATCTGCGCCAGCTGCGCCAACTGCAAGGCCTGTCCTCGCCCGCCTACATACTCAACCTGCCGCCTCAAGCCAGCCGGGCGCTGGCGACGCTGGCCGAACGCTGGCCGGCCAGCCTGATCAGCCGCGATACCCTGACCATGCTGAACCGCGGCAGCTGCGGCGACCCGGCCGCCCTCGGGGCACTGCTGCAACGCGCCCCGCTGGCCAGCAGCCAATTCCGGGAAGCGCCATGAATCCGTCCACACGCAATATTGAATACGCGCTGGCGGCGCTGTGGCTGTGGAGCGGCCTACAGCCGCTGCTCAGCGCCTGGGACGCGTCCATCGTCATGCTGCAGCGTTTGCCGCTACCCGTCGGCTGGGCAGCGCCGCTCTTCCTCGCCGCCTGCGGCCTGGACCTCGCCTTCGGTCTGCTGACCCTACTGCGCCCCTGCCGCGCCTTGTGGCGGGCCCAAGCCGCAGCGGTCGCCGGCTATAGCCTTACGCTGGCGATCTGGCTGCCGGAAAACTGGCTGCATCCGTTCGCGCCCTTAATGAAGAACCTTCCCATTCTGGCCATGCTGCTTTGGCTGGGCGCTCGCCGGGAGACTCTCTCATGAACGTCTATCTCGTGGTCAAAACCTTGCATATCCTGTCCGCCACCCTGATGGTGGGCACCGGCTTCGGCTCAGCCTTCTACATGTTCTTCGTCAACCGCGGCCGCCAGAGCGCAGCCCAGGCCGAGGTAGCGCGGCTTGTGGTGCGCGCCGACTGGTGGTTCACCACTCCAGCAGTGATTTTTCAGCCGCTGTCCGGTCTGTGGCTGGCGCGGCAGGCCGGTTGGCCTCTGGCCAGCGGCTGGCTGCTTGCCTCCATCGGACTGTTCCTGTTCGCCGGCCTATGCTGGCTGCCGGTACTACGGCTGCAAATCCGCATGGCGACGATGGCGCGCGCCGCCGTCGCCGCCGGCCAACCGCTGCCGGCGCGCTACTGGCGCTACGCCCACTATTGGGAATGCCTGGGCTATCCGGCCTTTCTGGCCATGCTTACCACATACTTCCTTATGGTGATAAAACCGGCTGGTTGAGCTGAAAAGCAGATAAAATGCCTGGTTTTTATTATTCAAGCCCGAATCACGGCTTGATCTCTCTGCAATATGTCGCTCACTCCTCATTCCTGCATCGATGCCAAAGCTTACCGGCCGGACATCGACGGCTTGCGCGCACTGGCCGTGCTCAGCGTGGTCGCCTTCCACATCGGCCTGCCTGGATTCGGCGGCGGCTTTGTCGGCGTAGACATTTTTTTCGTCATTTCCGGTTTTCTGATCAGTGGCCTGCTACGTCAGGAATTGCTGGCGCAAGGCCGCATTGACTTCAAGGCATTCTACGCGCGTCGCATCCGCAGACTGGCTCCGGCCCTAGCGCTGGTGCTGGCCGCCAGCCTGGTTCTGGCCTATTTCGTGATGCTGCCGGACGACCAGATAAAACTGGGACGAGAAGTGCGCGCGGTTGCCACGTTGTCCGCTAACCATCACTTTCTCAAACACGCCTTCGATTATTTCGACTCCGACGCCGACCTCAAAGTCTTCCTTCACACTTGGTCGCTGGCGGTGGAGGAGCAATATTATCTGGTCTGGCCCTTGCTGCTATGGGCCGTTTTCCGTCTGAGCAAGGCGGATCGCCATGTTACCGACTCGCGCATGCGCTTGGTGCTGGGTGCGGTCCTGCTTGGATCACTGTGCTTGAGCTTATGGCTAAGCTATCGCGATACGCCGCAAGCCTTTTATCTGATGCCCGCCCGCGCCTGGGAATTCGCCGCCGGCTCCTTGCTGGCTTTGCTACCACCCCCGCGCGGAGGCCGGCGTCTGGCTTTGCCCATCGCTGCTCTCGGCCTGGCGCTGTTGCTGGGATCAATCGCGCTACTGAATGAGCGTATGGTCTTTCCCGGCGTCATTGTGTTGCTGCCGGTCATCGGCAGCGTGCTATTCATTCTGGCCGGCATGCTGGACGCATCCAATCCGATAAGCCGCTGCATCGGCTCTCGTCCGTGGACCAGCATCGGTCTGCTGTCCTACGGCTTTTATCTGTGGCATTGGCCACTGCTGGCGCTGGGCCGCTACTGGGGCCTGGGCGAGCGCGACCTCACCCGCGACATGCTCTTGGGCGGAGTCCTGGCGCTGGCTCTGGCCTGGCTGAGCTACCGCTATGTGGAGCAACCACTGCGCCGAGGGCAATGGCGAAAGCTGCGCGACGTCAAATCCACGCTGCGGACCGGCCTGAGCATCACTCTCGGCCTGTGGCTGCTGGGGACTGCCGCTATGTACCTGCCCAAGCGCTTCCCTTGGCCGGGGCAGCAAAATATTCTGCAGGCCAAACGCGACGCTTTTCATTTTGTTGGCGATTGCGGCATGCCGGCCGACGGTGCCCCTTTGCCCTCACGCTCGCAATGCCTGATCGGCTCGCCCGGCGCTCCGCTTAAACTGCTGGCCTGGGGCGACTCCCATACCGATCATCTGATGCCGCTGTACGACACACTGGCCAAAGAGAGCGGCGTCGCCATCCTGCGCCGGGTCTACCACGGCTGCCCGCCCCTGGCCGACGCCATGCCCGTGGGCGAAGGCAAAAAACGTAGTTGGTGCCCCAACTTCGCCCGAGCCGTGCGCGCGGAACTACCTCAGTTGGCGGCCCAAGGCGTCACCGGGGTACTCCTCAATGCGCGCTGGAACAGCTACACCGCACAAGACTTGCCGGGCAGGCCCGCCATGACCGGGCTGGTTGCCGCAGGCCTTGACGGCACTCCCAACCTATCCGGCGGCATGAAGGCCGGCGTCGCTCCGCTAGACCGCGCCACCTCGCTGCAAGTCCTGGAACAATCGTTGAACCGCAGCGCGCAAGACATGGCCGGCCTGGGACTGAAGATCGTCCTAGTGCTGCCGGAAGCGGAGATGAGCAAGTCGCCGCCGGAATGCGTCGCCCGCTTGGGCGCTGCGGGCTGCGATGTTCCGCGTGCTGAAGTTGAGAGCCGTCGCCTGCAAATTGTTCAGCTATTGCAACGCGTCGCCGCCCGTCACGCGAATATCCGCCTGTGGGAGCCTTTGGACCAGTTCTGCGACGCCAAAACCTGCTTCGCCAGCCGTGATGGCAAAGTGCGCTATCAAGACAAGGACCACATCACCGCCAGCATGGCGCTGACCTTGACGGAAAGCTTCCGTCCCAGCTTCGACTGGGCAAGAAGCGCCGAACGCTAAACCCTCCCCTGCGAATGGCAGCCTCTTGGCTGCCATTTTCGCTTTTCCCCACGCAATGCCGACGACGTCGACGCCTAGTGTAAAATGGCGTTTTGCCTGAACCAGATAGACACCTCGCCATGACAGATCTCCTCGCCGGCCTCAATCCAGAACAACTGCGCGCCGTCACCTGGCCCGACAAGAGCGCGCTGGTGCTGGCCGGCGCGGGCAGCGGCAAAACCCGGGTGCTGACCACCCGCATCGCCTGGCTGCTGTCCACCGGGCAGACCAGTCCCAGCGGCATTTTGGCAGTGACCTTCACCAACAAGGCCGCGCGCGAGATGCAAACCCGGCTGGCGAGCATGGTTCCTGTGAACGTGCGCACCATGTGGATAGGCACCTTCCACGGCCTGTGCAACCGCTTTCTGCGCTCGCACTACCGCGACGCCGGCCTGCCGCAGACCTTCCAGATCCTGGACTCCGCCGACCAACAAGTGGCCATCAAGCGCCTGCTGAAAAGCCTGGAACTGTCCGACGAGAAATTTCCGCCGCGCGCGGTGCAAAGCTTCATCAACGGCAGCAAGGAAGCCGGCCTGCGCGCCGACAAGCTGCCGCCGGCGCTCAATCCCTACGAAGCCAAACTGGTGGAACTGTACGCCGCCTACGACGCCCAGTGTCGCCGCGAAGGCGTGGTGGACTTCGCCGAGCTACTGCTGCGCAGCTACGAACTGCTGAACGCCAATCAGGCCCTGCGCCAGCACTACTGCAGCCGCTTCCGCCACATCCTAGTGGACGAGTTTCAGGACACCAACCGTCTACAATACGCCTGGCTCAAGCTCCTGGCCGGCGACGACGGTTCCTTGTTCGCCGTCGGTGACGACGACCAGAGCATCTACGCTTTCCGCGGCGCGGAAGTGGGCAATATGCGTTCCCTTCTCAACGATTTCTCGGTCAGCGAGCCGGTGCGCCTGGAGCAAAACTACCGCTCGATGGGTAATATCCTCAACGCCGCCAACGCGCTGATTGAGCAGAATGACGGCCGGCTGGGCAAGAATCTGTGGACCGACGCCGGCGAGGGTGAAAAGATCCGTCTGTTCGAGGCCTATTCCGACGGCGAGGAAGCCGAATTCATCACCGACGAGGTGCGCAGCCTCAAGCGCGATGGTTTCAACCTCTCCGACATGGCCATTCTCTACCGCTCCAACGCCCAGTCGCGACTGCTGGAGCATGTGCTGGTCAACGCCCAGATTCCCTACCGCATCTACGGCGGCCTGCGCTTTTTCGAGCGTCAGGAAGTCAAGCACGCGCTGGCCTATCTGCGTCTGATCGCCAACCCGGAAGACGACAACGCGCTGTTGCGCGTGATCAATGTGCCGGCGCGCGGCATCGGCGCGCGCACGGTGGAAGGCCTGCAGGCGGTCAGCCGCGAGCAAGGCGTCACGCTGTGGCAGGCCGCCTGCGCCTCCGGCGGCGGCCGCACCGCCGCCAAGCTGGGCGAATTCGTACTGCTGGTGGAGCGCATGCGCGAGCGCAGCCGCGAACTGAAGCTGGCCGAGGCCGTCAGCCTGGCCATAGACGACTCCGGCCTGCGCGCAATGTACGAACAGGACAAGAAGGAAGGCGAAGAACGGCTGGCCAACCTGGACGAATTGATCAACGCCGCCGCGGGCTTCATGCCGGACGATCCAGCGCAGGCGCTGACCGAATTCCTCAGCGCCGCCAGCCTGGAAGCCGGCGAGCACCAGGCCGAAGCCGGTAGCGACGCGTTGCAGCTAATGACGGTTCACGCCGCCAAGGGGCTGGAATTCGACGCCGTATTCGTCTCCGGCCTGGAAGAAGGCCTGTTCCCGCACGAAAACAGCATGAATGACGGCAAGGGCCTGCAGGAGGAACGCCGGCTGATGTACGTGGCCATCACCCGCGCCCGCCAGCGGCTCTATCTGTCCAACGCGCAAAGCCGCATGTTGCACGGCCAGAGCCGCTATCCGATCCGCTCTCGCTTCGTCGACGAAATCCCGACGGAGCTCACCCACGACCTATCTGCTAAAGTGAAAGCGCCGGCCAAGACAAATGCATCGACAAACACATCCTGGCGCACGGTCCCCAAAGTCGGCCGCGTGGCCGCTGACAACAGCCAGGGCTTCCGCATCGGCCAATCCGTCGAGCACGCCAAGTTCGGCAGCGGCGTGGTGATCAACGCCGAAGGCGGCGGCGAGGATGTGCGTCTGCAAATCAACTTCGCCGAACACGGCGTGAAGTGGCTGGATCTGCGCTACGCCAAACTAAGCGCCGGCTGAGCCTCTTCCCGCCGCAGCCGCGGCCGCTTGAGCGATTTTTATAAGTCACACTAATGACAGTTTGCGGAGAATCGTCAAAGATAGCGAGATGAGCACAGCCAACACCAACTCGACCACGTTCCAAAGCGTCGCCGCCGCGGGCAAGAGCAGCGCCTCGCCACGAAAAGGCTACGATGACCCGTACAGCAAGCGCCTGTTCCTGATCATCGACAGCCTGCCGGAAATGCAGCGCGCGCTGGCGATGACCCTATCCTCCTTCGGCGCCGACAAGGTGGAGTACGCCAGCAAGGCCGGCGACGCGCTGGCCAAGATGGGCAAATACGAGTTCGACGTGGTGCTGTGCGACTACGATCTGGGCAACGGCTACGACGGCCTCTACCTGTTTGAAGAGGTCAAGGAACGCAACCTGATCAAACAGTCTTGCGTCTTCATGATCGTCACCGGCGAGCGCCGCTCCCAACGCGTCATCTCCGCCGCGGAACTGGGGCCGGACGACTACCTGCTCAAGCCCTTCACCGGCGAAGTGCTGCGAGAACGGCTGGAGAAGGCGATGCGCCGGCGCGAAGCCTTCCGCCTCGTGGACGAGGCCATCATGCGCCACGAATACCTGAGCGCCATCGAAGTCTGCTCGCGTCTGATCAGCGAGCGCGGCGAATTCACGCTGGACTTCATGAAACTCAAGGGCTCGCTGGCGCTGAAGATTGGCGACTTCGACAGCGCGCGCTCCTTGTACATGGACGTGCTGCGCATCAAGCCAGTGCCCTGGGCCAAGATGGGTCTGGCCAAATCGCTGACAGGGCTGAAAGCCTACGACGAAGCGAGGCTGCTGTTCGAAGAAGTGCTCACCGACAACGACCGGGTGATGGAAGCCTACGACTGGCTGGCCAAACTTTACCGCAGCAACCATAACCTAGACGAAGCCCAGGCCACCTTGAAGCAGGCCACCGACATCTCCCCGGTCGTGTTCCGCCGCCAGCAACAGCTGGCGGAAGTGGCCCTGCTCAACAATCAGTTGGAAGTCGCGGAAGACGCTTGCCAGACCACCCTGGACATTGCCAAATACACTTGGCACCGCAGCCCCACCCACTACGCCGCGCTCGCGCGGGTGCAATTGGCGCGCGGCGACACCGCCAATGTCGGCCGCACCTTGTCCAACCTCCGCCGCGACTACCGCTACAACGAAGAAGGCGAATGGATGGCTTCCGTAGTGGACAGCCAGTTGCAAAACAAGAAAGGCAACCGCGACAAGGCCCGGCAGTTGTTCAGCGACGCCGAAGCGAAATTCCGCCAACTGGCGCCCAAGCTCAGCAGCGACGCGCAGATGGAGTTCGCCCGCGCCTGCTACGCCCAGGGGCACAAGGACGCCGGCAACAATGTGATGCGCGATCTGGTGCGCAACCATCACGACGACGAGGAACTGCTCGCGCGCTTCGGGGACATGTTCGAAGAAGTGGGCCTGGGCGAAGACGGCCGCCAACTGATCGCGGACAACGTGCAATCGGTGCTGGAACTCAACAACCAGGCGGTGCGGGAAGCCCAGGCCGGCCAGTTCGACTCCGCCATCGAACGCTTCGTCAAAGCCCACGAGGAAATGCCCCAAAACATTCAGGTCATGCTCAACCTGATCAACGCCACCATGGCCTACGTCCACCGTCAAGGCTGGCACGAAAGCCATATGCGCCGCGCCCACGACATGCTGAGCAAGGTGCGCGACATCGCCCCCACCAACAACAAGTTCCAGAAAATCCTTCAAGCCTGGCGCATGCTGGTGGAAAAGCTGGGCAAGCCGCAATGGGTGCTGTAAGCCCCTGGCAAGACTGGCGCGCGCTGGTGGTGGACGACGAGCCGCTGGCCTGTGAACGACTGCGCCAGCTCTTGCGGGAACAAGGGCTGCAACACGTCTACTGCCTGACCGATAGCCGCCAGGCCATGGCCTGGCTGGCGCAGAACCTGGCCGATATCGTGCTGGCCGATATTTCCATGCCCGGTGTTTCCGGCCTGGAACTGGCCCAGCAGCTGCGCCGCCAGCCGTTGGCGCCGCAGCTGATCTTCACCACCGCCCATGAACAGTACGCGGTCAACGCCTTTGAACTGGAAGCCATAGACTACCTGCTCAAACCGGTGCGTCGCGAACGGCTGCGCCAGGCGCTGGAACGCGCCTGCCGCCAGCGCGGCGAAGCGCCGCAGCCGGAAGCCTGTTTCACCGTGCGCCAGCGCGACCGCCTGCTGCCCATCCCTTTCTCCCAGGCCCGCTATCTCAAAGCCGAACTCAAATACGTGACCCTGGTGACGCCGGACGCGGAATACCTTCTGGACGAAACCCTGATCGCGCTGGAGCAAAGACTGGGCGACGCCGCCGTGCGCATCCATCGCAATTGCCTGGTGATGCGTCACGCGCTGCGCGAACTGTTCCGCGCCAACGCCGACGGCGAAGAACAATGGCAAGTACGCCTGGCCGATATCGGCCAACCTCTGCCGGTCAGCCGGCGGCAACTGGCCGGCATCAAGCAATGCCTGAACCAGCAGGACTAGGCCCCCTCCCTCTCAATCCGCCGCAAAAATACACAGCTCACAAAAACACAGCATCTGTCATTATTTTCGACAGAATAATGCGTTCTGATTTTCAATCGCATCAAGCTTGACATTAATCATTTGTCATTATTCGGACTAAAACTATCATCCTCGCCCAAGCACATGGCCGAACTGGCGCTCCGCCGCCGGCCATGCATTCCATTTAGGGCAAGGAGCGGTCATGCGGTCATTGAAAATCATCCTGTTATCGTCGGCGTTCAACGGACTCACCCAGCGCGCCTGGCTGGAATTGCGCCAGTCCGGCCACCAAGTCAGCGTGCAACTGTTCACCAACGAGCAGGAAGTCAGCGCCAACATTCAGCAATCCGGCGCCGACATCGTCATCTGCCCCTTCCTCAAGGACCGGGTGCCGGAAACCCTGTGGCGCGACAGCAGCCGGCCGGTGGTCATCATCCACCCCGGCATCGTCGGCGACCGCGGCGCTTCAGCGCTGGATTGGGCCATCACCCTGCGAGAAAAACGCTGGGGCGTCACCGCACTGCAAGCGGTGGCGGAAATGGACGCGGGTCCGATCTGGTCCAGCTGCGAGTTCGACATGCCGCCGGAAACGCGTAAATCCGAGCTCTACAACGGCCCGGTGAGCGACGCCGCCATGTATTGCATCCGCGACGTGGTGGAAAAATTCGGCACCGGCTTCGAACCGGCGCCGCTGGACTACGGCCAAGCGCATGTGCGCGGCCGGCTGCAACCCAATATGAAGCAAAGCGACCGCGCTTTCCTGTGGCAACAGCCCGCCGTAGAGATCAAGCGCCGCATCGACGCCGCCGACGGCCAGCCCGGCGTGCTGACGCAATTGGCCGGCGGGGACTACTACGTCTACGACGCCCATCTGGACTACCGCGCCGGCCAGCCGGGTCAACTGCTGGCGGTGCACGACGACGCCGTGCTGGTGGGCGCCGGCGAGCACAGCCTGTGGCTGGGCGCGCTGCGCCGCAAACCGGAGGCCGGCGAGGAAACCTTCAAGCGCCCGGCGCGACATGTGCTGGCCGGTTTGCTGGACGGCGTGCCGCGGCTGGACTGGTCCATCAACACCCACCCTCACTGCGAGGAAAACTACCAGCCCATCCGCTACCGCGAATACGGCCGCGTAGGCGAACTGACCTTCGAGTTCTACAACGGCGCGATGAGCACCGAACAATGCCAACGGTTGAGCGAGGCGCTGCGCTGGGCGAAAGCTCAGGACACCAGCGTGCTGCTGGTGCGCGGCGGCCGCGGCAGCTTCAGCAACGGCGTCCACCTCAACGTGATCCAGGCCGCGCCCAAACCTGGCTTGGAGGCATGGGCCAATATCCAGGCCATCGACGACGTCTGCCAGGAAATGTTGACCGCGCGCCAGCTGGTGGTGTCCGGCCTGACCGGCAACGCCGGCGCCGGCGGCGTGATGCTGGCCTTGGCCGCCGACCTGGTGTTCGCCCGCGGCGGCGTGGTGCTTAACCCCCACTACAAGACCATGGGCCTGTACGGCTCGGAATACTGGACCTACAGCCTGCCGCGCGCAGTAGGCGAAGAACAGGCTCGCCTGCTCACCGACGCCTGCCTGCCGCTGAGCGCGCGCGAAGCCTGGCGCCTGGGCATGGTTCACGACATCGGCCCGCACGACCCGCACGACTTTGGCGTCTGGTTGCGGCAAGCCGCCGGGCTGGCGTTGAACGACGACCGCTTCCGCCCGCAGCGCGCGCGCAAGGCCGAGCTGGACTTGGAGCGGATGGAACGCTGCCGCCAGACCGAGCTGCTGGAAATGCGCCAGGACATGGTGGAAAACCGCGGCCAGTTTTTGGAGAAATGCCGCAATTTCGTGCTCAAGCGTAAAGCCTGCGGCACGCCGCAGCGCCTGGTCGCCGATTGGGCCCGGACGCGCTAAGAACCGGTTCATAATCTGCCGCGCGTTGGCGATACGGCGTTGAAACCGTCTTCGAAATGCTCATGTGCCACTCGTACATTCCGCTTTCTCAGCCGTTTTCGCCCTCTCCCGCCCTTGCTCGCGAGACCGTAAACAGGTTCTAAAACCCATCACGCTGTTCTCACCCTTAAAACGGCCCGCCTCAACGGGCCGTTTGATTTCAATTTCATGACGAAAAACAACAGCATTGTTTTACGTACAACTACTTAAAAACCGCTTTTTCATCAGTCAAAGCTAAAAAATAACCGCGCCTTCTTATAAAATCTGACATCCCCTCTTTCCCCCTTCCTAACGGTTGCTACATGCGGACACGGCTGGTTTATGCAGGATGCATCGCGATATGGCTGGTGCTGAGTGCGCTAGTCGCTCTGTCGATCGCCAGTCACGCGCTGCTAGGCGCCGAACAACAATTCAACCGCGACGCTCTGCTGCTGTCAGAACAGCTCAATCAAAAACTGCAAAGCCATGAAACCGTGCTGGACAGCTACGCCACCTTTAGCGCGCTGGATCGCCGCCAGGATCTGCCATCCGAAAAAAGGCTTGCCCGGCAATTACTGCGCCGCTATCCGCAAATCCAGTGGCTGGGTCACATCGAACGCATCAGCCCCGACCAGTTGCCAATGTTCGGCCAACGTCTGAAGCAACTGTACGGCCAAACGCTCCCCATGCCCGCGGCCAGCGGCGACGGCTGGGAAAGCCGCTTTGGCCTGTTCCCGCTCGCCTTCATCGAACCCATGCCCCAGCCCAACCTGCTGGCCGCGGACCTGGGTCGGCTGCAAGCCGCGCGCCAGACTCTACAGAACGCGCTGGAAAGCGGCCGGATGGAAATTTCCAGTCAGATCAAACTGCCCGGCCTCCCGGCCGGCTACCTGCTCATCCGCGCCGTGGACGATATGCTGAGCAAGCCCCTGGCCGCCTCCTTGGCACCAGCGCACTTCGCCGCCATGGCGATACGCGCCGACAGTCTGCTGCCCAGCCCGCTATCGCTGCGGGAAGGCGTGGAAGTTCGCCTGTTCCACCGCAACGATCCGCCTCCAGGCCAACCCGCCCTGCTGCGCGGCCCCGAGCGCGCCAGTGCCTTGGAAACCCTGCTGTTCCCACGCCTGGAAGCCCGCCACCCGCTGGGCGGCGCCAACCAGCCGCTCTTGCTCACCATCAACCAGCAACTGGGCTGGCGGCAGATCGGCACATTCGAATGGGGCATGCTGCTGGTCCTGTCACTGGCTCTGCTGACCGGCCTGCTGTTGGTGTCCCATCACTATCTGCAATTGGCGCATGGCCGCCGCCAGCGGGAAAACCAGCTATTCTACCTGGCCAACCACGACCGCCTGACCGGACTGGCCAACCGCAACCTGTTCTACGACCGGCTGCAGCACGCCATCTCGCGCGTGGATCGCAGCGGCAAGCGGCTGGCCCTGCTGTTCCTTGACTTGGACCGCTTCAAGCCGGTCAACGACACCTACGGCCACATCACAGGCGACCGCATCCTGCAACTGATCGCAGCCCGCATCAAGGAAGAATTGCGCAGCGAAGACACGGTGGCCCGGCTGGGCGGCGATGAATTCGTGGTATTGATGGAAGATATCGAATCCAACCGCGAGGCGGACAAAATCGTCAATCGCCTGAAGCAGGTGATCCATCAACCCTACGAGGTCAACGATCATTTAATTTCGGTGGGCGTCAGCATCGGTATCGCCTATTACCCGGAGGACGGCTTGTTGATCGATGAGCTACTGACGGTGGCGGACCGGAAGATGTATGGGAATAAGCGCGAGATCGCGGCGGCCGGCGCTGAAACCGCCTAAGAGCCTGTTTACGATCTCGCGAGCAAAGACAAGATAAGGCGAAAAACCCTGAGAAAGCGGAATGCGCACAGGGCACATTAGCATGTCGAAGCGGGTTTCAACGCCTTCTTCTATTCATCCCGATAAAGCGCAGCAGACTTTGAACAGGCTCTGAGCCCGGGCCGTCTCAACACGGCCGCTGGCATGCGGCCTCCCCAAGCTCGGCACCTTTGGACGCCGTTTCCCGTGGCCGCGCCAGGCCGTTGAACCAGACATTCAGCACCACCGCGCTGACCGTGGCCAACAGAATGCCGCTATGCAGCAAGGGCGCCAGCACTTCCGGCAAGTGCCGAAAAAATCCGGGCGACACCGTCGGAATCATGCCCAAGCCCAGGCTGATGGCCACCACCAGTAAATTATGCCGCTGCGTCTGATAATCCACCTTGCCCAGAATCTTGATCCCGGTGGCCAGCACCATGCCAAACATCACCAGGCCGGCCCCGCCCAGCACAAAGGGCGGAATCGACGCCACGATCAGCGACATCTTGGGCACCAAGCCAAATACGACCAGAATGCCGCCGGCCATCACACACACCCAGCGGCTGCTGACGCCGGTGACGCCCACCAGGCCCACGTTCTGGGAAAACGAAGTATGCGGGAAGGAATTGAATAGACCGCTTATCACCGTGCCCAACCCATCCACCCGCAAACCGCTCACCAAGGCAGCCCTGTCCACCGGACGCTCCACAATGTCCCCCAGGGCCAGGAACATGCCCATGGACTCCACAAAAATGATCAGCATCACCACGGTCAACGTCAGGATGGACCATAGCTCAAAGCGGGGCATGCCGAAATGGAAGGGCGTGATGGGCGCGAACCAGGACGCCTCGCCCAAGCCGCCCAAATTAACCTTTCCCAGCAGCAGGGCCAGGGCAAAGCCGAACAACAAACCCAGCAATACCGCGATATTGCAGAAAAAGCCTTTCAGATAACGGGTGACTAGCAGAATGAACACCAGCACCGCCACCGATACCCCAAGATAGAGCGGATGGCCGTAGTCCGGGTTGCCTCTGCCGCCGGCGGCCCAATCAATGCCGACCGGGATGATGGACAGACCGATGGCCGTGATCACCACCCCGGTGACCAGCGGCGGAAACAAGCCGATCAACCGCCCCATCAGCGGTACCGCCAACAAGCTGAGCACCCCGGCGCCGATGGTGGCGCCGAAAATGCCGGGCAGGCCCAATGCCGGATTGCTGCCGATGGCCACCATCGGCCCCACTGCGGCGAAAGTCACCGCCATGATGACCGGCAGGCGGATGCCCAGCCCGCGGACGCCCACGCACTGCAATAAGGTCACCACCCCGCAACAGAACAGGTCCGCGCTGATCAAGAGCGCGATTTGCTCCTTGGGCAAGCCCAGGGAGCTGCCGATGATCAGCGGCACCGCCACCGCACCGGCGTACATCACCAACACATGTTGCAGGCCCAGGGTGAACAGCTTGCCCAAGGGCAGGCGTTGATCCACCGGGTGCACCGACAGCTTGGAATCCATGCTCGTCTCCTTTGTAGATGTCGGGCCGCTTTTTAAAACATCGCCGCCCTGACGACTTGCTGGTATTACACAATCGACTCCTTGACCGCTAAAAAAGAGATCGACGCAGGCTAGCCCGCGCCGACCGATTGGATGAGATAGGACTGCGACAACATTGCCTCGTCGCAATTGTCGCCGGCGCCGATGCGGTCCAGCAGGATGAAATCGCCGGCCCGCTCCAGACAAGTCAGCGGGTGATGCCAAGTGCCGCGATGGTAGTTGACGCCCTGATCACCGCGCGCCAGAAAGGCTCGGATCCGGCTTTCGTCCGGCCGGTCGCCGACGCAAGCCGGCGCCACCACCACCACGCAAGGGACGCCGTTGCAAGGGATGAAAGCCTGGCTGCCCAGCGGGTGCCGCTCCAGCATGCGGATCTCCAGCGGCAGATGATGCGCGTCACCGCGCGCCATGCTGATGCCGGGCAGGCCGCCGTCGCCGGCGACATCGATCAGACCCAGCCGGTGATAGCGGCGAGTACTGCCCTGGTTGATGGGAAACCAATCGCTGCCATCGGCTTCAATCACATCGCCAAACGGGGCGAAAGCCTGTTTGGTCAAAGGCTCCAAGCTTAAAATCGTCATGCCGCGCTCCTCCGTGGGGTGGCGGACCAAGGCGGCTCAATCCGCCAACCGTCCCCAGATTCGCAGCCGGCTGACCCCGCCGTCAGGGAAAATGTTCAGGCGCACATGCGTGACAGCGCCCAGATCGCGCAGCAACTCCTTGCCGTAAAAATGCTGCCGATCCATTTCCGTTTTCTGCTCCGGCAACAAAACGTCCCAAAACATTGCTTGGGTCACGACGGACTGGTCGGTGCCATGGTGGACATAGGCGGCCTGCACCGAGATCCGGTCCGGGTAATTGCCCTTGAAGTGAGCGGTGTCGACTTCGATGCTCTCCACAAGCGCCGCATGCCCCAGCTCAACGATGCACCAATCGTTGCCCGGCTCCCGCCGACGGCGGGTTTCCCAGCCGTCGCCCATATTGACGCCGCGCCCCGGCATGATCAGCCGGAAGGGCACGCCGAAATGGGCGTCGTTATAAGCGACGACGCGGCCGCCCTTTGCCAGCGCCGACACCTCATGCAGCGCGGCCGGGTCCTGCCGCGCCCAGTCGCAGGCGGGTTGTCCGTATACGCGGAAGCGCGCCACACCGCCGTCCGGATAGATATTCAAGCGCAAATGGGTCCAATCGCGCGCATCCTCAATCGCGATGAAATGATGAGCGCTGGGGCCCAAGGACACAGCCGGCAGAATCTCCACCCACTCTGTCCGTTCGTCAGGATCGTCGGCCGATCGGCAGGCCTCCACCGAAGCCGCCGGCGGATAGTTGCCGCTGAAATGGCTGGTATCGATGTCCAGCCCTTTGATCACGCCGGGCAGGCCCAGCTTGATCACCGCGTGGTCGTAGCCTCCGTTGCGGCGGCGACGGGTTTCCCAGCCGTCCATCCATTTGCCGTGATCGTCGAACTCGCCGACGATAAACACCGGCTCGGACGCTTGCAGCATCCGCTCCGCCGCGGCGAACCACTGATCAGAACAGGTCAGGACCCTGGCGCCGAAATCGGCGGCGGCCAAGTTAGCGTAACGCCGAGCGAACTCCGGCACATCGGCCGCCGGTGCGTGCAGCACCGTTCCCGCCGGGTGATTGACAAGCGCCATCAGATTTTCTCCTTCTCAGTGCGTCGGCGCGCGCCGGCAGGCCGCGCCGTCCGCCGTTCACGCCGCTAGCCGGCCCCAAATCAGCGCCAGCCCCAAGGCGAGGAAAAACAAGGCCGAAGCCTTGAGAAACACGATGCGCAACACCGCCATACGCTGGAAGAACAACTGCGCCAACACGCCGTAAGCGGTCTTGCACGATAAATCAACCACCACCCAGCCAGCCGCCATCCACCCCAATTGCGGCGCCAGCGGCGCTTGGGCGTCGATGAACTGCGGCAGCAGCGCCACGAAAAAGGCGATGTCCTTAGGGTTGCTGATGCCCAACAGAAAGGCATGGGAAAACCATTGCGTCGGAGCGCCGCTCCGGCCGTCCTGCGCGCCCGCGGCCTGCCCTGCGCCCCGCCAGGCCTTGAGACCCAGCCACAACAGATAAGCGGCGCCCAACAACTGCAAGCCGGCGAATAGGCCGGGCGACGCCAGAATCAGCGCGCCCACGCCCAATGCGGACAAAAGCAGCAGCGACAAAGAAGCCAGCACGCCGCCGGCAAACGCCGGCCAGGCGCGCAGCAGGCCATGTTCGGCGCTAGTGGTTACCATGAACAGGGACAGCGGTCCGGGCACGGCGATCACCACCAGGATGGACAACAAATACATAACGAGAATCTGGCTGGACATGGCCGCTCCGGCTAAGCAATCAGTTGGGCCAGACGTAGGCCGGCGATCCGGTATATCTGCTGCAAACAAGCCTGCCGTTCCGCCTCCGGCTCAGCGGCCAGCCGCCGCTGAAACTCGGCGATGATGCCCGCGCGCTCATAACCGCGAACGGCCATAACGAAGGGAAAACCGAAGCGGGCCCGATAGTCGGCGTTCAAGCGCCGCAACAGTTCCAGTTCCTGCGGCGAGCATTGATCCAAGCCGGCGTCGCCTTGCTCGGCGGCGGACTCGACGGTCAAGTCACCGTGCTGCGCCGCCTTGCCGGCCAGTTCCGGATGCGCGCGGATCAGACGCAATTGCGCCTCCACCCCCGCCTCCTCCACCTGTCGCCGCATGCAGTCGTGTAAGTCAGCCATGCTGGCGAATGGCCGCTGATCGGCTACCTGCGCCGCCACCCAGGGCGAATGCTCGAAAATACCGCCCAGCGCGGCGACGAACTGCTCCGTCGGCAGCGCGTTCAGCTGCGTCAGCGTCAAGGACATGATCCGACTCCGGTGAAAGGATGCGCTTCCCGCCAATGCCGGGCGATATCCACCCGTCGGCACACCCACACTCGCGGATGCCGCTCCAGATAATCGAGAAAGCGGCATAGGCCGGCAAAGCGGCCGGGCCGGCCAATGAGACGGCAATGCAGTCCCACCGACAACATGCGCGGTTTGTCGACGCCCTCGGCGTAGAGCACGTCGAAAGCATCTTTCAGATAGCTGAAGAAGTGCTCTCCGGTATTGAAACCCTGAGCGGTGGCGAAACGCATATCGTTGGTGTCCAGCGCGTAAGGCACGATCAGATGCGGTAGCTCGCTGCCATCGCTGCGCCGCGCCAGGGTCCAGAACGGAAGATCGTCGCCGTAGTAATCCGAGTCGTAGAGAAAACCGCCGTCGTCCACCACCAGCCGGCGCGTGTTGGGGCTGTCTCGGCCGGTATACCAACCGGAAGGCCGCTGGCCGGTCAGGCGACGAATCGCCTCCACGCAGAGCCGCATATGCTCGCGTTCCACCGCCTCGTCCACCTGCTGATAATGAATCCAGCGATAGCCATGGCCGGCCACCTCATGGCCCAACTCCGCCAGCGCGCTGGCCAGCTCCGGGTGTCGCTCCAGCGCCATGCCCACGCCGAATACCGTCAGCGGCAGGCCGCGCCGTTCAAACTCGCGCAGGATGCGCCACACCCCGGCGCGCGAACCGTACTCGTAAACAGACTCCATCGACAGATGCCGCGCCGGGTACGCCTCCGCGCCGATGATTTCCGACAAGAACTGCTCTGAGCCGGCGTCGCCGTGCAGGACATTGTTCTCGCCGCCCTCCTCGTAATTCAGCACGAACTGCACCGCGATGCGCGCCGCCCCCGGCCAATTGGCCTCCGGCAGCTCCCGGCCGTAGCCGATCAAATCACGTGGATAATCCGCCTGCATGGCTATCCTTCCCTTGGTCAGCGTTTAAGGTTGAATACCGTCCACGGGTCCAGTCGGCTAGGGGCCTCCACCTTTAGCCGCCGTTCGCAGTCTTCCAGATGATGGTGCATCGCCGCCGCCGCGCCGGCGCGGTCACCCGCCTCCAGCCGCGTCAGAATCGCCTCATGCTCGTCGAAGGAGCAGGCGCTTCGGCCGGGCACATCGTACAAAGCGATGATCAGCGAAGTGCGCGAACACAGGCCGTGCATCAGCTCGGTCAACACCTCGTTGTCGGCCAGCCGCGCCAGCTGCACGTGAAAGGCGTTGGACAGGCGAATCCAGCTGACCCGGTCGCCACGCTCGAAAGCCGCGCGCTCGTCGGCCACCATGCGCCGCATAGGCTGCAAACGCTCGGCCAGATCGGGCAAGACCAGCAGTTTGTCCAGAATCGCCGCCTCAACCATGCGTCGGGCCTCGAACACATCTCGGGTTTCCTTCTCGTCCGGCTTGGCGACGAAGGCGCCGCGGTTGGGCTGGATGTCCACAATCTTGTCGTGCGCCAACTGAGCCAGCGCGCTGCGGGCGCTGCTGCGCGAACACTGGAAGGCGTCGCACAGCACCGCCTCGGTCAGCTTCACCCCCGGCAATAGCCGCTGGTCAATCACCGCATCAAAGATTTCCCAGTACAAGCGGTCGGCGTCATTGCTCGGCACGCCGTCACCCACCAAGGTAGACGCCCTGGGCGCGGCGGCGGCCTGGGTGCCGTTAGCCGAATGCAACATGTCTCCTCCCGGTATTTCCATATCCTGCTCTATGCTTTCAGAATTTTGTTGACAATTATTGTCGTGAGCAAACACTATCGTCAACACAAATTGTCGACAATTTCAAATCGCCATCGCGAATAACAAGATCGACGATAACAGGTCCGCCAGATCGGGCCCCACAACAAAGGAGAAACCACTGTGGGCAAATTGACCACCCATGTGCTGGACACCATGCACGGCAAGCCGGCGGCGTGCGTGCGCTGCCAGTTGTACCGGCTGGACGGAGAGCAACGCCTGTTGCTGGCCGATGCGACGACCAATCGCGACGGCCGCTGCGAGCGCCCGCTGCTGGAAGGCGAGCAGCTGCGCGCAGGCGTGTACGAACTGCTGTTTCATGCCGGCGATTACTTCGCCGCCCAAGGCGTGAAGCTGCCAGAACCGCGCTTTCTCGACCAAGTCGTGTTGCGCTTCGGCATCGCCAAGGCGGACGAAAACTACCATGTGCCGCTGGTCGTCACGCCTTGGAGCTACTCCACCTACCGCGGCAGTTGACGCTGTTCCCGTTCCCCACCCGGAAACCTCGCCATGGAAAACTACCTGCTGGAGCTGGGCAACCTACTGCTGCGCTGGTTGCACGTGATCGCCGCCATCGCCTGGATAGGCGAATCGATTTACTTCGTCATGCTGGACAACAGCCTGTCGCCGCCCTCCATCGCCGATGCCCGGCGCGGCCTGCACGGAGAGATGTTCGCCGTGCACGGCGGCGGCTTTTACCACAACCAGAAATACCTGGGCCAGCCGCCCTTCCCGCTGGACGACAAGCTGCACTGGTCGTTTTGGAAATCCTACGCCACCTGGCTGTCCGGCTTCGGCCTGTTCTCCCTGCTCTACCTGTTCAACGCCTCCTTCTACCTAGTCAACTCCGCCAGCCCCTGGGCCTGGGCGGCGGCCTTGTCCGGCGGCCAGGCCGCGGTGATCGCCACCGCCTTCCTGCTGGGCGGCTGGCTGGCCTACGACCAGCTCTGCCGCCGCATCAGCCCGGACATGAACCGCGACGGCCCGCTCAGCCTCGCCGTGGCGCTGCTGATGGCGCTGGTGGCCTACGCCAGCAGCCAAATCTTCCAGGGCCGCGCCGCCTTCCTGATCACCGGCGCGGTAATGGCCACCTGCATGTCGGCCAATGTCCTGTTCTGGATCATTCCCGGCCAGCGCCGCATGGTGCGCGCCATCCGGGCCGGCGAAAAACCCAATCCGCTGGACGGCCTGCGCGGCAAGCAGCGCTCGGTGCACAACACCTATTTCACACTGCCGGTAGTGTTCCTGATGATCAGCAACCACTACTCCTTCACCTACGGCAACCGCCATGCCTGGCTGATCATGGTGCTGTTCATCCTGTCCGGCGCGCTGATCCGTCAATACTTCGTGCTTCGTCATTCCGGCCGCAAGCGGCCGCTGCTGCCGGCGTTGGGCGGCCTGTTGCTGGCTGGCGTGGGCTTCTTGGCCGCGCCGCCCCCGCCCAATATCGCGCCAACCGCCCCGCAAGCCGCGGCACCGGTTGCGACGGGTTCCCTGGCGGCGTCGACAGCGCAAAAAACAGCCGACAACCTGCGTCAGATTCACGCCATCATTCAAAACCGCTGCCAGTCCTGTCACTCAGCCACGCCCAGCCAGGCCGGATTCGTGGCGCCGCCGGCCGGTTTGAAGTTTGACGATGCGCAGGAAATCCTCATCAACGCGCGCAGAATCAAGCAGGCGGTGGCGTCCAAATACATGCCGCTGGCCAATTTGACTCAGATGACCCAAGAGGAACGAGAGATCTTGTCCGCATGGGGGCCAGCGCCTAATCACTGACGCCGCGCCGACACGTTTGAAAAAGACGAGAGGCTTAAGAGCCTGTTCAAAGGCTCGCGAGCAAGGGCGAGACAAGGCGAAAACGAGCGAAAAAGCGGAATGCACAGGTGGCGCACGAACATTTCGAGGCGCGACCCACCTTGCCGCGTCTCACGACGCGTAGCCGATCGTAAACAGGCTAAGCCCGGCCCGGAATGAAAACGCGCGTCCTGTCTTTCAAGACGCGCCGCCCTGCCAACAAACCCCGCCGAGCAGCGGTTCCGCCCAGAAAGGCGGACGGGCTCCCTCATCCGGGGCTTTAGCCATTTCCACCCAGGCCTCCTGCTTGCTCCATTCATACAAGACGCCAGGCTGGATAAGATGCAGGTAGACGCGCTCGAATGCCGACGACTCCAGCAAATCATGGGTGGCGGCGGTCAGCGCCGCTTCCTGGATAAAGGCGGGAAACAGGGTGGTGGCGGCCACGCCGCCGAACTGCGGAATATTGGCCGCCAGCAGCAGGCTCAATTCATAGCCCGGCTTGGCCGCGTAACGCTTCACGCATTTGGCTTGAATCCGGTATTTGATCGCGGCGATGGGCGCGTTGGGCACGCTGATCGGCACATCCTCGCCCTGCTGCGCCTGGCGCACTTCGCGCGCGCGCAGACAGCCTTTGCCGCCGCCAAAAAGATGTTCGTCCGCATGGACTTCCGTCACTTCAAAAGCGATCCGCCGGCCGTCGCTGAGGGTGGCGCCGACATCCGGCAGCGGCGGCGGCCAGGACTGCCGGTCCACGGCGTGCAAACCCTTGCGCTGCAATAACCGCAGCACCAGCTCCAGCTCCTTCTGCGCTTTTAACGCCATCGGCCTCCCCCAGCGCACGTCCGGCGGCGTTGCGGCGCGGCGGTGGCCGAAACGCCGAGACGCGGTTATTTTGGCTATCGCTCAACCCAACCCGGCACAAGATATTTCTTTTTAGCACAAAAAATAAGCTATTCAGATTGGATTTAAAGTTTGATAAGCGATGCCGCGCTACAGGGGGGACGCTTTCAGTCCGAGGGGGCCTCTTCGCCGGGCAGCACCACAAATTCGCCATCCAGGCCGCCCACCGCTTCGCCGTCGCATTCCAGCGCCACCGCCAGCCGCAGCCGCCCCATGCGTCCGCGTCGCAAAGCACGTTCGAGCTTGTCCCAGGCGGCCGGCTCCGGCGCGGTCGCTCGTGCCAGAAAGCCTGCGGCGATGGGCTTGTCGTAACGCATGCTATTGCCGTGGATGATGACGCGGCCGGGTAAGCCGCGCTCGCGCAGGCGCATGAACACCAGGCTCCAGGCGGCGAGGATGGCCACCGCCGAAGCGCTGCCGCCAAACACGGTAGCGCGGTGATTGATATTGGGCGCCAGCGGCGCGTTCAGGATCACGCGCTCGCCGCTGGCCTCGGCCACACCGACCTTCATCGCGGCGGACAGCGGGATGTGTTGGTGGAGATAATCTTCAAGCGCCTTTGGACTCATGTTTTTCTCCTGGTTCGGCGCGGCCGGCTTCGGCGGCGCCGTCTCCATTCTGCCCCAACAGGTGGCGCTGGAAAAACCACAGACTATGCCCCAGTTGCAGGACCTGGTTTTCGCGCTTGGCCGCGCCGTGGCCCTCGTCCGGGAACAGGATCAGGCCCCCGTTCACTCCCTTGCCCGCCATGGCGCGATACATTTGCAGCGCCTCGCCCACCGGCACCCGCGGGTCGCTGACGCCCTGGATGATCAGCAGTGGATCGCGCAGCTTGTCGATGTGATTGATTGGCGACAATTGCTCCAGCGCGGCGCGGTCGCGTTCCAGGTCGCCATACTCGGCGGCGCGCAGCGCGCGTCGGTAAGGCGCGGTGTTTTGCAAGAAGCTGACCAAGTTGGCGATGCCGACATTGGACACGCCTGCATCGTAGGCTCCGGCGAAGATGGTCATCGCCGCCAACGTGGAGTAACCGCCGTAGCTGCCGCCCATCACGCCGATCTTGGGCGCCGCGCCGGCCGCGCCCCACTGGCTGCGGATGTAACGCGCGGCGTCTTCGATGTCGGACAGCACTTGCAGCCGGCGCGGGCCGTTGTCGCTGTCCAGCCAGGTTTTGCCGTAGCCGACGGAACCCCGCACATTGGGCTGCACATAGATGAAGCCGGCGTCGACGAACAATTGCGCCTGCGGAGAGAAGCCGGCGCGGCTCTGCCCTTCCGGGCCGCCGTGGAAGTTGACCACCACCGGGCAGGGCGTGGCCGCGCAGCGAGCCGGCCGACGCACAAACATCGGAATCGGCGTGCCGTCGCGCGCCGGATAGCTTTCCAGGCTGGCTTTGGCGAAGCCGCGGGTGTCCAGCTCCGGCGCGGAGGGCAGCAGCCATTGGCCGAGCTTGCCGCTCTTGCTGTCCCAAACATGGCTGCTGGCCGGAGCAGTGTCGGTTTCCACGCTGAAATTGACGTAGCGGCCGTCGCGGCTGAGATTCACCACATTAACTTGGGCCGCACCGGGGAAGGCGGGCAACTTCAGCGCGCGGTAATGGCGGCGGCCGTCCAAGGCCAGCGCTTTGCCGTAGCCGTCCTGGCTCAAGGTGTAGTACACGCGGCCCTGCTCGCGGTCGATGTTGAGGTTCTCCACATCGCCGCGCGTCTCCGGCGTCAATGGCTTGAATACGCCGGCGCGCCACAGATAGAGACGGTGGTATTCGCCGAACTTATTGGTGCGCACCAAATATTCACCATCGCGCAGGCCGAAGTCCATCCGGTAGTCGGTGGTCTCGCCCTTACCCAGCAGCGGCTGCAAGGGTTTTCCGTCCGGCGTCCACAGATAGAATTCCGCGCTGGCGTTGCTCAGCGTCTTTTGCAGCAGCAGACGGCCGTCGTCGCGATGGCCGGCGATGCTCCAGGCGCCGCGCTCGCCGAACAAGCGCTCGCGGCGGCCGTCTGCCAGCCGGTAGCGGTATAGGGTATAGCTGTCGGCCCGCTCGTCGTTGCTGCGGTAGTACAGCCATTGGCCGTCCTTGCTGAGAAACTGGAACTGGGTTTGCACGCCGGACTTGTGCTGTACTTCGCGCAGCGCGCCGCCGCTGGCGGCTTGCAGATAGAGGCCGGGGTTTTCCTCGCCCTTGCGGTCGCGGCTGAGCACCAGCCAGCGCCCATCCGGGCTGACGTCCTGAATCAGGGTGGCGTCTTCGCCGCCTGTCAGCTGCACCGGGAAGCGCTGCGGACCATCCAGTTTCCAGACCTGCGGCACGCCTGTGACGCGCCAGCTGAAATACAACGCCTTGCCGTCCGGAGCCAGCACGCCGGCGCCGGGCGCGCGCAGGTCCAGCATATTCTGCACTTTGCGGCTCAGTTCCGCCGGCAGCGGCGCGGCGCGGTAGCGCGCCACCTCCTCCGCGCTGACACTGGCGGCGCCGAGGCCGCTGTAGCCGCCGGCGGCCCAGCCATGAGTGGAAAGCATCATTAGCGTTGCCGCGGATAAAGCACGAACCATCATGACTGCTCCTGAGCGATTGGGCGGGCCGACCAGTATAGCGGCCATGACAATGACGTTACAACTTGCATTATTCTCATGCCGACTCTGCGACACTTTGTCGCACTCGGAAGCAAATGCCGCACGCTAAACTGGTGCGACTCATCATTCGCATTTGCCGACCTTGCCCGGCCATGTTCCAACCCTGATCTAAAAAAGCGCTCTCATGAAAAAACTCGCCCTGCTAGCCTTGCTAACCGCCTCCGGTTCCGCCCTCGCCCACGTCACCCTGGAAACCCCCACCGCCGCCAGCGGCAGTTATTACAAAGGCGTGCTGAAAATCGGCCATGGCTGCAACGGCAGCCCCACCACCGCCATTAGCGTGGAGCTGCCGGAAGGCGTGCGCCTGGCGCAACCGATGCCGAAAGCCGGCTGGGAGGTGGAGGTGAGCAAGAGCGCGGTCAAGCCTTTCGACAACTATGGCCGCAAGGTAAGCGAGGATGTGAGCCGCATTACCTGGAAGGGCGGCAAGCTGCCGTCCAATTTCTACGATGAGTTCGTATTCCAGGCCAAGATCGCCGCCCAGCCGGGCAAGCTCTACTTCAAGGTGAAGCAGCAATGCGAACAGGGCGAAACCAACTGGGCGGAGATTCCGGCCGCTGGTCAAGACGCGCATGACTTGAAGAGCCCGGCAGCGGAGCTGACGGTGACGGCAGGCGTCGCCGGCCATCATCATTAAGACCCGCTAACAAAACCCCTGATCCTGCGTTGAGCCTCCTGGTCGTACCACTTGTACTGCCTGCGTCGGCGCGCCTTGGCTCAGGTTCTCTGCGAGGTTTTGTTAGCGGCTCTGAGCCTTCTCCTCTTATCCCATGAAAAACGCCGGCGGCGAGTGTCTCGCGGCCGGCGTTGTTGCATGGACGGGTCAGATCAGCGGAACAGGCCCTTGAGCAGGTCCGTCCCCTGGGACAACAAATCCTCGCCTTGCGGCACCTGGCCGTTGGGGGTCAGCTTGTCCACCAGACCAGGCAAGTGCTCGGCCACCAGCTGCGACAGTTGGCTCTGATCCAGGCCAAACTTCTCGGCCAGGCCGGACAGCTGCTCCGAACCCAGCACTTGCTGAATCTGCTCGGCGGACACCGGCAAATTGCCGCCCTGTCCTACCCAGGAGGACACCAGCTCGCCCAAACCGCCTTGCTGGAATTGCTCCAACAGGCCGGACAGGCCGCCCTGCTGTTGCAGCAAGGCCTGCAAGGCTCCGCCAGCGCCGCCTTCCGCGCCGCCGGACAGCAAACCGCTCAAGGAATCGAATATAGCCATGGTGCTCTCCTGTTTGCCGCGCACTGTGCGCGAATCTCGGTAAAAACGGCAGCGCTTGCGCGCCGACTCAAGCCGCCAGCAAGCCCGCCAACCCTCGCATGGTCTGCCAGGGATCGCCGGTTTCCACGCCTTTGATCTGGCGGTCTATGCGTGCGCACTCGTCCAGCGCGGTCATCAGCTTGCGCGGGCCGATGCGGCGCAAGGCCGGCTCGGCCAAACGCTGCTTGTCGCCCCATAACCGCAGTTCGCGCGCCATGTCGCGCGCGTTGCGTCCGTCTTTCAGGCCCTGCCGCAGGCGCAGCAACATACGCACGTCTTCGGTCAGCGACCACAATACCAGCACCGGCGCCTCGCCTTCGGCCATCAGGCCGTCCAGCATGCGCAGCACCCGCGGCACATCGCCGGCCAGCCAGGATTCGGACAAATGGAACACGTCGAAGCGGGCCACATTCGCCACTGCGGCGCGCAGTTGCTCCAGCGTCAACTCTCCGGCCGGGTACAGCAGGGCCAGCTTGTCCACTTCCTGGCGCGCGGCCAGCAAATTGCCTTCGACGCGATCGACGAAGAAGGCCAGCGCCTCGCCGCCCAACACTTGGCCCTGAGCCTTGAGGCGGCGCGTGATCCAGCTTGGCAGCTCGGCGCGGCCTACCAATCGGGCCTCCACGGTTACCGCCAGCTTTTCCAGTGCCTGGAACCACTTGGACTGCTGCTGCGCGCGCTCCAGCTTGGGCAGGGTGATCAGGGTCACTGTGTCCTGCGGCGGCTGGGCCGCCAGCTGTTGCAGCGCCTCGGCGCCTTCGGTGCCGGGCTTGCCGTTGGGAATGCGGACTTCCAGCAGCTTTTGCTCGGCGAACAGCGAAACGCTGCTCATCGCGTCGCGCAGCTGCGACCAATCGAAACCCGCCTCCACCGTCAACACTTCGCGCTCCTGATAGCCTTGATCGCGCGCCGCCTGACGCAGCGCGTCGGCGGCCTCCAAGGCCAGCAGCGCTTCCTCGCCGTGGATCAGGTACAGCGGCGCCAGGCCCTTGCCCAGCGCCGCGATCAGCGCGTCAGGGCTTAGGCTGGGCATCGGCGGGCTTCAGGCTTTGCGGGCCTGTCAGCGGCGCGGCGGCCGGCTTTTTCAGGTAAGCCAGACGACGGACGATCTGCTCCGCCGCGTCGCGACGGGCGTCGGTCCAGATCAGGGCCTCCTCCTGCTCCTTACCGAGGATGGCGCTATCCGAGTAGTTCATGCTGCGGCGCACGACCACGGTCATGTCCGGCTCCACCGGCACGCCGAACAGCACGGTGCGCACCACGGCGGTATAGGTCAGCTGGTACTCGTTGATCTTGCCGCCCACGTTCAGGGTCAGGATGTCCTTGGACTGGTTTTCGCTGAGGATGGTCACCACCGCCTCGGCCTGCTTGGGATTGTCCAGCACTTGCAGGCGCGGGTCGCGCGCCAGCACGGTGCGCACATCGCCGGCCACCGCGGTGCCGCCGCCGTCGAAATACAGCGAGGCGAACGGCAGCGGCTTCATCGGGCCGCCCAGGCCGCGCAGGTGGAAGCCGCAAGCGCTCAGCGTGACGGCCAGCAGCGCCAGCCACAACCATTGCAGGGAAAGTCTCATTCACGATTCCTTATCGGGAAACAATGCTTGCCTGGCCCGGTCCAGCGCGCAGGCCGCGCCCAGGACCGGTGCCACGTCGGTTTACACCACGATGTTGACCAGGCGGCCCGGCACTACGATGATTTTTTTGGCCGGCTTGCCTTCCATGAACTTCTGCACGTTTTCATGTGCCAGCGCCGCGGCCTCGATCGCGTCCTTGGCCGCGTCCGCGGCCACGGTGACGCTGCCGCGCAGCTTGCCGCCCACCTGCACCATCAGTTCGATCTCGCTCTTGACCAGCGCGCTCTCGTCTACTTTCGGCCAGGTTTGTTGCAGCAGTTCGCTGCCCGGGCGCAGCGCGTTCCACAGCGCGTCGCAGATATGCGGCACGATGGGAGACAGCAGCAGCACGACGGTTTCCAGCGTTTCCTGCGCCACCGCGCGGCCGGCGTCGCCGGACTTGTCGGTTTTGTCGTAGGTGTTCAGCAGTTCCATCACCGCGGCGATGGCGGTGTTGAATTGCTGGCGGCGGCCGTAGTCATCGGCCACTTTCTGGATGGTGCCGTGCAGCTTGAAGCGCAGATCCTTCAGGCCGGCGGACAGATCGCCGCCGCTGTAGGCCGGAGCCAGGCCGGCGGCTACATGCTCGTTCGTCACTTTCCACAAACGCTTGAGGAAGCGGAACGCGCCTTCCACGCCCGCGTCCGACCATTCCAGGCTCTGTTCCGGCGGAGCCGCGAACATCATGAACAAACGTGCGGTGTCCGCGCCGTAGTTTTCAATGAATTCCTGCGGGTCCACGCCGTTGTTCTTGGACTTGGACATCTTCTCGATGCCGCCCACCACCACCGGCAGGCCGTCGACGCGATGCTTGGCGGCGACGATCTTGCCCTTGGCGTCGCGCTCCAGCACCACGTCCTGCGGCGCGATCCAATCGGAGGCGCCGTTGGGCAGTTCGCGGTAGAAGGTTTCGCACACCACCATGCCCTGGGTCAGCAGGCTCTTGAACGGCTCGTCGCTGGACACCAGGCCTTCGTCGCGCATCAGCTTATGGAAGAAGCGCGCGTACAGCAGGTGCAAAATGGCGTGTTCGATGCCGCCGACGTACTGGTCCACTTGCAGCCAGTAGTCGGCCGCCTTCTTGTCCACCATCGCGGTGTCGCACTTGGGCGAGGCGTAGCGCGCGTAGTACCAGCTGGACTCGACGAAGGTGTCCATGGTGTCGGTTTCGCGCTTGGCCGCGCCGCCGCATTTCGGGCAGCTGGTTTCGTAGAATTCCGGCATTTTGGCCAGCGGGGAGCCTGCGCCGTCCGGAATCACGTTTTCCGGCAACGTCACCGGCAGGTCTTTTTCCGGCACCGGCACATCGCCGCAGCTCTGGCAGTGGATGATGGGGATAGGGCAGCCCCAGTAGCGCTGGCGCGAAATGCCCCAGTCGCGCAGACGGTACTGGGTTTTCTTCTGGCCGGCTGCCTTGGCTTCCAGATCGCCGACGATGGCGTCGAAGGCGGCGGCGAAGTTCAGGCCGTCGTATTTGCCGCTGTTCACGGTGCGGATGCTGTCATCCTTGGCCGCGTACCAGTCCTGCCAAACGGCGGCGTCGAAGTTGTCGTCGCCGTTGGCCGGCGCGTAGACCTGCTGGATCGGCAGCTGGTATTTGTTGGCGAATTCGAAGTCGCGCTCGTCGTGCGCCGGCACCGCCATCACCGCGCCTTCGCCGTAGCCCCACAGCACGTAGTTGGCCACCCATACCGGCAGCTTGGCGCCGGTCAGCGGGTGGACAACGAACAAGCCGGTGTCCATGCCCTTCTTTTCCATCTTGGCCACGTCGGCCTCGGCCACGGAGCCGGCCTTGCATTCAGCGATGAAGGCTTGCAGCTCCGGCTTGCCGGCCGCGGCCTGGGTGGCCAGCGGGTGTTCGGCGGCCACGGCCACATAGGTGGCGCCCATCAGGGTGTCCGGGCGGGTGGTGTAGACCTTGAGCTGGCCTGCATGGCCGATGCTGGCTTCATCGTAGGCGAAGGCCACGTCGGAGCCAAAGCTCTTGCCTATCCAGTTGCGTTGCATGGTCTTGACCTGCTCCGGCCAGCCGTCCAGCTTGTCCAGGTCCGCCAGCAGCTGCTCGGCGTAGTCGGTGATGCGGAAGTAATACATCGGGATTTCGCGCTTTTCCACCAGCGCGCCGGAGCGCCAGCCGCGGCCGTCCACCACTTGTTCGTTGGCCAGCACGGTCTGATCCACCGGATCCCAGTTGACCACGCCGTTTTTCTTGTAGATCACGCCTTTTTCAAACAAACGGGTGAACAGCCACTGTTCCCAGCGGTAGTAGTCCGGTTTGCAGGTGGCCAGCTCGCGTTCCCAGTCCAGCGCAAAACCCAGGCTGTCCAGTTGCTGCTTCATGTACTCGATGTTGGCATAGGTCCAGGCAGCCGGCGCGCCGCCGTTTTTCATCGCGGCGTTCTCGGCCGGCAGGCCGAAGGCGTCCCAGCCCATCGGCTGCAGCACGTTGAAGCCTTGCAGGCGCTTGAAGCGGGCCAGCACGTCGGTGATGGTGTAGTTGCGCACATGGCCCATGTGCAGCTTGCCGGACGGATACGGGAACATCGACAAGGCGTAGTACTTGGGACGCGAGGCGTCTTCCACGGCTTTGAAGGCGGCAGTCTTCTGCCATTTCTGCTGGGCGGCGGCTTCAACCGCGCGCGGGCTGTATTGTTCTTGCATGGCGATCTTTGTCTGGACTCTGAAATTCAAAAGGCGGAAATACAAAAGGCGGGCTGCCCGGAGGCGCCAGTGATGAGCCGCGCTCCGGATAGCCCGTCCGCAAAAAGGTTGCCCCCATTATAACGGCGTCTTCGCTCCCGCGATAAGACCCCAAAAAAACAAATGCTTGGCCGGCTACTCAGCCTAGCGCAATCACGGGCAGAGCTTGACGCCCCAGCCTTTGCGGCCGCGCCAGCAGGAGAAGTCCTCCTTCACCGCGCGTATGGTCCAGACATTGTTCTCGCGGCTAAGCTGGAAGCGCTGGCGCGTGCCCTTGACGCTGTCGTCCATCAGGCCTTCGCGCAGCAAGGCGATGCTGGCTTTGTCGAACGCTTCCGGCTGGCTGGTCTGGATCACTTTCAGGCTGCGGTATTCGAACTGGCCGTCCTCGCCCAGGCGGTTCTTGGCAAAGCGCAGCACCACCTCAAGCGGCAGTTCGCCCGGCTGGCCGGCAAACGGCAAGCGCGCTTCGTCGCTGTAGGCAGAGGCGGCGGCGGGAATCGCGGCCAAGGCGGCGGCGCAGAGCATTATCGCTTTCATGTCCATCCTTGAGTTATCCGGGGAAAGTGGAAAGTTGGGTTCGACTCCTGCTGCGGCTAATTAGTTGCTCAGCTTAAGGGCCGCTCCCCTCCCTGATGCTGCATTGCGCCGACTGGTCGTACTCAAGCACTGCCTGAGTCGGCGCGGCTTGCCTCAGCCATGAAACTGAGTTTTGTTAGCCACTCCAAGAACCTGTTTACGATCTGCTGTGCGTCGGCGGGATGAATAGAAAGGGGCATTGAAAACCCCTTCGAAATACTCATGTACCCTATGTACACTCCGCTTTCTCAGCGGTTTTCGCCTTGTCTCACCTTAGCTAGGGAGATCGTAAACACGTTCTAAACCCGGCCGGCCAGATGGGCATCGCGGAAACGCTCCAGTTGCCGCAGCAGCGCGTCCAGGATGTCCGGCTCCCACAAAGAATGGCCGGCGGCCTCCACCAGTTCGTAGTGGGCTTGCGGCCAGGCCTGAGCCAACCGCAGCGCGGTGACCGGGGGGCAGACCACATCGTAACGGCCTTGCACAATGGCGGCGGGGATATGGCGAATGCGCGCAAGCCCGGCCAGCAAGGCGCCCTCCGGCAGAAAGACGCGGTTGACGAAGTAATGAGCTTCCAGCCGCGCCAGCGACAATGCCACGTATTCGCTGCCGGCGCGTTCGGCGGCGTCGGCGTTGGGGCGCAGCGCGACGCAAGCGCCCTCGTAACGTCCCCAGGCGCGACAAGCGGGCAGGTGCACCGCCGGGTCGGGATCGGTCAGACGCCGGTAGTACGCGGCCAGCAAGTCTCCGCGTTCAGCCTCCGGGATGGGCGCGACGAAACGCTGCCACTCCTCGGGAAAGAACTGGCCCATGCCGTGCAGGAACCAGTCGATCTCGCTGCGCTCGCCCAGGAAGATGCCGCGCAGGATCAGCCCGCTGACACGGTCCGGATGCGCCTGGGCGTAAGCCAGCGCCAGCGTGCTGCCCCAGGAGCCTCCGAACACCAGCCAGCGCTCAATGCCCAGGTGCTCGCGCAGCCGCTCGATGTCCGCCACCAGATGGGCGGTGCTGTTGTCGCGCAGCTCGCCGCGTGGCGTCGAACGGCCGCTGCCACGCTGATCGAACAGCACCGCGCGGTAAAAGCCGGGGTCGAACAACTGACGGCAGGCCGGCGCGCAGCCGTCGCCCGGTCCGCCGTGAAGATAGAGCGCCGGATAGCCCTGCGGCAAACCGCATTGCTCCCAGTACATCGCATGCAAGCCATCCAGCGGCAACATGCCGCTGGCGAACGGTGCTATAGGCGGATACAACATGGCCTCTCCATACGGGGAACAAGGGAAAACGCGCCGCGCTCAACCGCGCAGCAGGTTGTATAGCATCTCGCTGGCCATTACCGCCATCAAGGCGGCGAACACCTGCTTCAAGCGGGCCACCGGCAGCTTGTGCGCGGCGCGCGCCCCCAAGGGGGCCATCAACACCGTCATCAGCATCAGCGCCAGCATGGCCGGCAGATAAACGAAGCCCAAGGCGCCGGCCGGCAAGCCGGTCGCGCCCCAGCCGCTATAAAGGTAGCCGACGGCGCCGGATACGGCGATGGGCCAACCCAGCGCCGCGCTGGTGGCGATGGCGGTGCGCACCGGCACATTGCACCAACTCATGAAAGGGACGCTCATTGAGCCGCCGCCTATGCCCACCCAGCTGGAGATCATGCCGATCAAGCCGCCTGCGCCCCATTGCCCGGCCGGGCTCGGCATTCCGCGGCTGGCTTGCGGCTTGAGGTTGAAGAACATTTGCACCGCGACCAGGTAGGCGTAACCCACAAAGAACCATTTCAGCGCCAGCCCGGAGATCGCACCGGCCACCAGGCTGCCCAGCAAGGTGCCGATCACCATCGCCGGCGCCATCGCCCTCACAATGCGCCAATCCACCGCGCCCTTCTTATGATGGGCGCGCACGCTAGACAGGCTGGTGAACACCATGACCGCCAGCGAAGTGCCCACCGCCAGATGCTGGGCATGATCGCCGCCCAACTGCGCGGCGGACAAGACGCCCAAAACCACCGGCACAATGACCAGGCCGCCGCCGACGCCGAGCAATCCGGCCAGGAAGCCGGCCACCGCGCCGCAGGCCAGCAGCGCCAGAATCAGCGGAACGCTCAGCATGCCAGCAACTGTTCAGTGATATAGCGCCATTCGTCTTCGCTCAACGGGGTGATGGACAACCGATTACCGCGCTTGAGCACCGTCATCTCAGCCAGGGGCGGGTGTTGACGCAGCTCCACCGGCGACAGCAGCCGGGTCTTGCGCAGAAAACGCACGTCCACCGCCAGCCAACGCGGCGCGTCGGGTAAAGACTTGGGGTCGTAGTAAGGGCTTTCCGGATCAAACTGGCTGGAGTCTGGATGAGCGGCGGCGGCGATTTCCGCCAGACCGGCCACCCCCGGTTCCGGACAAGACGAATGCCAGAACAGCAGCCGGTCTCCCACTTGCATGCCGTCGCGCATGAAATTGCGCGCCTGATAATTGCGCACGCCGGTCCACTCGAACAAGCGTTCGGGCTCGGCGGCGAGATCGTCGATCGAAGTATCGTCCGGTTCGGACTTCATCAGCCAATATCGCATGGGCAATGTCTGTTAATTAGTCAGGAAAAGGGTTAACGCTTGCTCAATCTTACTGGAAAGATTGCCGTTTATGCTGACATTGGCATCCCAAGGGGATATGGCGATAACTGAAAGAAAGGATGAAGGCGATGAATACCCGTGCCAAACAATGTCTGCTGGGACTGGCGCTGGCCGCCGGCTTAAGCGCTTGCGTAGTAGAACCGCCCAGGGTGGCCGTCAGGCCGGTGGTGGTCAGGCCGGCCCCGGTGGTGGTGACGCCGGTTTACGGCTATTACTACGGCGGCCGCCACGACTGGCGCTGATCGCTCAATGTGTCCGCAAATACAGCCAGCCGCCCAGCGCGGCCAGATTCAAGGCCGCGCCGCACCAGAACAAAAGCCGAAACGGCTGCTTGACGGTTTTATGGCGGAACAGCCTGCGCGCCATCAGCCCGCCCGGCCAGCCGCACAACACGCCCAGCCACAACAACCTGGCCTCAGGCGTGCGCGGCCCGCCGCGCTCCGCCGCCCGCTTGTCCCGCCAATACAAAACAAAGCACAGCAGGCTCAGGCTCAGATACAGCCACGCCACCGCCCATTCCAAACGCCCCAGCAGAGCAAGCGCCGGCAAAACGGCCAGAAAGACGACGGCTAGGGGCATAAGGGCAGCCTGCGCAGGCCGGATTCGGTCAACAAATAATCGAGCCGGACGTCCCACGCTTCGCGCGGCACCCGCTCCACGCGTTGGCAATCATAGGCCACGCCCACCAGCAAGGGCTTGCCGAACTGGCGCGCGCGCTGGCGGAAGGCCAGCGTGGTGTCGTAGAACCCCCCGCCCTGGCCCATGCGATAGCCATCGTCGTCAATGGCCAGCAGCGGCACAAACAACACGTCCAGCCGTTCCGCGCGCAGCGCCGGGCCATCGTATTCGACGATCCGGTAACGCGGATGCAGATACCAGCGGTCCGCCGCGCCCAAGCGGCTGAACCAGAGCCGACGGCCGCGCCGCGGGATCTGCGGCAGATAGACTTCCGCGCCGCGCCACAGCGCGGCGCTCATCAGGACCTCCAGATCCAGCTCAGAACCGGCGGCCAGATAAGCGCCCACGCGCTTGCCGCGTTTGAGCAGCCGCGAGGCATGACAGGCGATCGCCCTCATCGCCTGCAAACGATAGCCAGGGCTCAGCGCCTGGCGCGCACGGCGAATCCGCCTGCGCAATGCGGGCTTGTCTAGGGAAACCGGATCGGAAACAAAGGAAAGTGCGGTCATGGCAGAGGGGGGAGCCCCCGCGAGTGTCGTTCGGGCAAAATTCGCTTGTACCCTGTTTCCAGGGAGGGCCGCCTGCCAGTCATTTCGGGCGCATCCTCAAGAGGACGCGGCACGCCCATGACTCACGCTAGCAGCCTGAAGCGAACGCATTGGTACAAAGGAATTGTGTGCCTTCACAAACACCGCAGGGGGTACTGACCTTGGTGTTCGCCAGCGGCTCTGCGTTTAAAACAGCGCTTGCTGGCTTTCGCGAAGCGCTTGGTCGGCGGCTTCGCTCATACTGCGTATTTTACGCTGAAACGCCGCCATCTCCAAGCCCTCTCCCACTTTTGTCTTCAACAAATCGTGGGCAATGTTCAGCGCGGCCATGATCGCTATCTTGTCGGCGTCCATTACCTTGCCGTGCTGCTGAATCATTTCGATCTTGCCGGCCAGCAGACGCACCGCCTCTTGCAGCGTTTCCTTTTCTTCCGCCGGGGTGCCAATGGTGAAGGAACGCCCCAGCAGTTCGATTTCAACCTGAGCCACGTCGCTCATTCCGCATCCTCCGACGCCTTGGGCAGGCGCTCGACCAGAGCCGCCACCCGCGCGCGGGTTTCGTTGACTTTGAAGTTCAGCTCCGCATTTTCCCGCAACGCTTCGGACAGCGCTTCGGCAAAACGGCCGTTTTGTGTTTCAAGTTCGCGAATGCGCGCCACCAACGCCGTCACCCTCGACTCGAGATATTCCAGTTCCTTGTCCATGGCGGCGAGGATAGCCGGCGCTCACTTGGCCGTCAAACCCAGCCGCTGCCGCGCTGTGTCCAGCGCGAGACACAAGGCCTCCGCGCCGTCCACCAGCCGCGGACCGGGCACGACCATGGCGTCGCCCGGCAGGGCGAACAGCGCGTCTTTGGCCACAGCCGGCAGCGTTTGCCAACGCCGCCACATCCGCAGGCTGGCTTCGTCTCCAGCCAGAATCACCTGCGGACGCGACGCCACCACAGTGGCGGCGGACACTTGCGGCGCGGGTTGCCGGACATCGCGAAACACATTGACCCCGCCGCACAGGCGGATCAGCGGACCCATGAAGCTCTGATCGCTGACGGTGAAGATAGGCGTCTGACTAACTTGGTAGAACACCCTCACCGGGGCGCGCTCGCCGTAACGCCTGCGTAGATCCGCCAAGCGCTGGCGATATCCCCCCGCCGCCTTGGCGGCGCTCTCGTTGACGCCGGCCAGCCGTCCCAGCGCCAGCATTTCCTTGGCCACGTCGTCCGGCTGCAAGGGATGGCTCAGATAAACGGGAATGCCCAGGCCGCGCAAACGCTCCAGTTCACGCGGCGCTCCACCGTCGCGCCAGGCCACCACCAGGTCCGGCCGCTGACGCATGACCTCCTCCAGACTGAAGCCGGTGAAGCTGCCCACCCGCGGCAAGCGCTTGGCGGCGTCCGGGTGGTCGCTATACTCCACGGTGGCCACCAGCTTGTCGCCAGCGCCGATCGCGTACAACATTTCCGTGGCGTGCGGCACCAGGGTCAAAATCCTTTGCGCCGGCTGCGCCAACGTGATGGTCTGGCCGCTGCCGTCCTGAGCGCTGACCGCCGCCGTCGCCTGCAGCGCGCTCAACAGCAGCGTCAAACCCAACAACCGTCTCATGCCTCCCCTTTCAACACCAGCGGCAAGCCGCAGGCCACCAACGTCACCCGCCGACAGGCCGCCGCCACCGCTTGGTTCAAGCGCCCCAACTCGTCGACAAAGCAACGAGTCTGGACATTGGTCGACACCACGCCCCAGCCGATTTCATTGCTGACCAGCAGCACCTCGCCCCTCGTCTGCTCCAGCGCGGCCAGCAACTTAGCTCGCTCCTGCTCGAAACCGACTGCGTCGAAACCGCCGTCCTCATCGAAAAAACGCATCAGCCACATGCCCAGACAGTCGATCAGCAGCAGGCCGCCGACCACGTCATGACGCACCAACTCAGCGGCCAGCCCACGACCGGCCTCCGCTTGTGACCACTCGGCCGGACGCCGCCGGCGATGATGCTCGACGCGGGCGGCGAACTCGGCGTCGCCGCCGCGCAGCTCCGCCGTGGCCAGATAGCAAACCGGGCCGGGATGGGCCAGGGCCAGGGTTTCGGCGTAGCGGCTCTTGCCGCTGCGCGCGCCGCCGGAGATGAGGTGGGGCATACTCCCTACTTTTCTGCGCTATTGCGCCTGATATGTCACACCGATATAACCGCCCAAACCACTAGTGTTGTAACCATAAGCCGTGGTGTAACGCTTCTCGAAGATATTGCTCAGGCGCATTGTCGCCGTCCACTCCTTGGCCAAACGATAGTTGGCGAACAAATTGGTCAATGAGTAACCTCCCAAAGTGACAGGCGCAGATGGGAAAGGCCGGTAATCTACATCCGGCCGCTTAGCGCTAGCCTGCCATTCAAGCCCAGTAATCGCTTTACCCCAATCATAGGCAGCGCTCATCTGCGCAAATGCGCGCGCACGGCGTTGCAATTGCAGATGGCTGCTCTCATCGATCGGGTCCTGATACGTGGCCGAACCGGCAAGATCCCACGCGCCGTATGTCACAGCGCCAGACAAAGTGACGCCACGAATATGAGCATCACGATTGAGGGATTGCTTTTGCTGATAAACAATCAGATTTTCGATTCGATTATCAAACAAAGACAACTCCAAGCGACGGCCTTTCCCAAGCCACTTCAGGCCCAGTTCGATATTGCGCGAAGTCTCGGGCTGCAGGAGCGGGTTGCCGTAGTTAGGCCAATACAAGTCATTGAAGGTGGGTGCCTTATAAGCTGTTCCGTAGCTTGCTCGTGCGGTCAGCTCATCGCTAAGACGGTAACCATAAGCCAATTGCCCTGTGGTCTTGCCACCAAACTGGGAATCCTTATCATTGCGCAGATTAGCCTGCACTAAATGATGACCAAACTCTCCAGAGTAACCGATAAACCCGGCATTATTGGTACGTTGGGTCACAGAGTAACCATTCGGCAAATAAGTCGACTTACCATCAACATTCTGCTGAGTATGCACCGCACCAGCCAAGAACGTACCCATACTCGTCTTGATATCGTTCTGCCAGAACCATTCATTCTGGCGAGTCTCTATCAAGCTGTCTCGGTTCACCATATCACTGCCAATCCAAGTTTCCTGGCGATCAACCGTGTGGCTGAAACGTAAAGTACTGACCCAATGCTCCATCAACGTATTTTTGGATTGGATAGTAAAACCGTTTTGACGGCTTTTCTGCAAATCCTCGCCAACAAGCGACTGGTCATAATCGAATTTGCTAAAAGTCTGGAAAGCACGCACCGTCAGATCATGACCCGGCAACAGTGTTTGGGTGACATTGGCGCTGTAAGAAAGGTTGCGATACGGATCCCGGTCTGGGTTGTAGTTGGAACTGTCTCTGTTAGTGGCGGAAATCCCTTCATTGATTTCATGGTTTAGATTCAGGCTAAACGCGGTATTCTCGACTTTACCGCTAACCCCAGCCCCAACCTTCACCAAACCATGATCGCCAATACCAAAACTGGCATTCAACTTGGGACTGCCTTTGCCCTCGCGGGTAAAGATCTGGATCACCCCTCCAATTGCATCCGCGCCATACAGACTGGAACCCGACCCTCTCAAAATCTCTACTTTCTCGATCTGTTCGAGAGGAATGTTCTCAACTGCGCTGACGCCTGTTGTGGCCGAAACAATACGCACTCCGTCCACCAACACGACAGTCTGATTGGAATTGGCCCCACGCATGAAAATACTGGATGGCGCGCCACGCGCTCCTGTACTGACAATCTCCAAGCCCCCTTGACGCGATAACAATTGAGGCAAGCTGGTTGCAGCTGATTGTTCGATCTGTTCACGCGTGATCACACTCACGTCGGACAAGGTCTTGGAAATCTCCTGCGGCTGGCGCGTGGCGGTCACCACCACCGGATCGCCGGCGAACTCGGGCACATTGGTGGCGTAGGCCTGGCCGGCACAAGCCAGCGAGACCAGCAACGCGCATTGTTGGGGCTTGAACATGAAACACACTCCACTTTTATGATCTGGCCGCCGTGGCGGCATTGTTAGGAAGAGTGCGAAGAAGGCATGAAAAGGGGGACGCCGCGGCAGAGCGCCGGGCAGTCTGTCGGATCGCCTCCCCGCGATACTCCAGTGCGGCCACCTTCCGGGCGGCCATAGCGCGTGCGCATTGTCTCCATAATCGCGCATGCCAGCAGGCCGGTCTCCGGGCTGGGCCTTGCGGCGATGCGCCTTCCCATCCCATGGACAGTGGCCATTGCATCGCCTGGGCGTTTAGGTTCAAAAGCTCGCGAATCAAACGCGACGCTATTGAACAGCCTCATACGCCAGGCCTTACCGTTGCGGGGGCAGCGCCGGTTTTTCACCGGCTTCCCGTTTCATCCGCACCATTGAGACGCGGACACCTGCTAGGCTCAGGATTATACCGGAGAGCATCCCGACGGGATGGTGCCAAAAGAAATATGTTTAGTTAGGATCAAATCGCCCATCGGCTGCGGGTTGCCCCCGTGCGCGGCTATCGCTTAAAGTCGCCGCTGAATCACTTTCTCACCCAGGCTGGAGCTGGCCATCTCATGACATTCACCGACACCTTTCGCGCACCCGACTTCGCCGCCTATCAAGCCGCCCGCGTCCGCCAGGCCACACTGACCAAGCCGGCGGGCAGCCTGGGCAGGCTGGAAGAGCTGGCCTGCCGCTTCGCCGCCTGGCAGGGCAAGACCTGCCCGGACGCGCTGCGGCCGGCCATCACGGTGTTCGCCGGCGATCACGGGGTAACGGCGGAAGGCGTATCCGCCTATCCATCGGTGGTCACCGGCGAGATGGTGCGCAATTTCGCCAATGGCGGCGCGGCCATCTGCGTGCTGGCGCAAAGTCTGGACGCGCGCCTGGAGGTGGTGGACGCCGGCGTGCTCAGCGACGTCTCCGCGCTGCCCATCGTCCACGCCAAAGTGCGGGCCGGCACCGGCAATCTGGCCAGGGAGGCCGCGATGACGCCGGCTCAGGCCGAGGCCGCGCTGGAAGCGGGCCGGCTGGCCGCGCGCCGCGCCTTGGCCGGAGGCGCCAATCTGCTGATCGCCGGCGACATGGGCATAGGCAACACCACTGCGTCCGCCGCGCTAATCTGCCGGCTGGCCGGCTTGCCGCCGGAACGCATCGTCGGCCGCGGCACCGGCCTGAACGAGGCCGGCCTGGAAACCAAGCGCCAAGTGGTGCGCGCCGCGCTGGCCCGTGTCGCCGGCCGCGAGTTGTCCGCCCTGGAAACCCTGGCCGAGCTGGGCGGCCTGGAAATCGCCGCCATGGCCGGCTTCTACCTGGAAAGCGCCGCGCAAGGCGTGCCGGCGCTGGTGGATGGCTTCATTGCCAGCGCCGCCGCGCTGTGCGCGCAGGCGCTGGAGCCGCGCGTGGGAGATTGGCTGCTGGCCAGCCACCGCTCGGAGGAAACCGGCCACCTGCTGGCGCTGCACGCGCTGAAACTGGAGCCGGTGCTGGACCTGGGCATGCATCTGGGCGAGGGCTCCGGTGCCGCGCTGTGCGTGCCCTTGCTGCAAATGGCCATCCGCCTGCATAACGAGATGGCCACCTTCGCCGAGGCGGGCATCACAGGGAAAGCGGAATGAATCCCTACACGCTGACCCTGCTGCGCCACGGCGAAATCGACCATGAGGGCCGCTTGATCGGCAGCAGCGATTTGCCGCTGAACGCTGCGGGGCACATGCAAATGGCGCAAAGCTGGCAACGCATTTGCGCGCTGGCGCCGGTCACGGCGATGGCCAGTTCACCCTTGCAGCGCTGCCGCGAATTCGCGGTCCGGCACGCCTTGCATGGCTCGTTGACGCTGAAAGTGGACCCGCGGTTCGCGGAAATGGACTTCGGCGACTGGGACGGCATGGACGTACAGGTTCTGGCGCAACGCTATCCGGACTGGCGCGCCAAGCTGGCCGCCGGCGAACTGACGCCGCCCGGAGGCGAGCCCTACGAAGCTTTCCGCACTCGGGTACTGGCCGGCCTGTCCGAATGGATGACGACGGCCAACGGCAGCCACCGGGTGCTGGTGACCCACGGCGGCGTCATCACCACCTTGCTGGCGGAACTGCTGGGCGCGGATTTCTCGGTAGCCAAGCTGATGACGGTGCAGCGCGGCGGCTTTGCCCAATTGTCCATCCTGGAAGGACATCCGGCCTACCTGATGCGTCTGGAAGCCCCGTGCGCGGACTGATTCTGGCGCTGCAATTCCTGACCCGCCTGCCCACGCCTCAACTGCGCGAATTCAAACAGGAGTGGCTGGCAGACAGCGCGCGCTGGTTCGCCGCGGTGGGCCTGATCGTCGGCGCGCTGCTGCTGGCGGCGCTAAGCCTGGGCCGCCTGAGCGACCCCTGGCTGGCGGCGCTGTTGGCGCTGTTGATGTGGACCTGGGTCACTGGCGGCCTGCACTTGGATGGCCTGGGCGATCTCGCCGACGCGCTGGGCGCGGCGCACCGCTCGCGCGAGCGTTTCTTTGAAGTGCTGAAAGACCCTCACGTCGGCAGCTTCGGCGCGCTGGCGTTGATCCTGGCCATCGTCGCCAAACTGGTCTTGCTGATGCTGCTGGCCAAACAATCGGCGCCGGCTTGGGGCCTGCTGCTGATTCCCGCCTGGTGTCGCTGTTTCGCGGTGTACTGGTCGGCCAGTCTGCCGGCGATCGCGCCCGGCAGCGGCGAACGCTTCGCCTGGCGCCGCCACTGGCCCAGCCTGGCCATCAACGCGACGCTGCTGGCAGGGCTGTCGGCCTGGCTGGCTCCATCCTTATTGCTGGCGCCGTTGGCGGCGCTGGCTTGGCGTCGCTTCCTATTGCGCAAGCTGGGCGGCATGACGGGCGATTGCCTGGGTGCGGGTATAGAGTTGTGCGAAATCGGCCTCTTGCTGCTGCTGACGGTCCGCTGGCCAACGCTCTAGCTACGCTGTAAAGATTCCGCCATTTCCCTGTCATCCGGCGGAGATGCCCAGCGTGGATACTGGCGGCGCCTTCATCGCACGGAGCCGCCATGGCCCACCTGGAGATCAGCTGCGAGCGCGGCCGGCTGGACCGCGACATGATTCTGCGCTTCCTGACCCAGACCCACTGGGCGCAAAACCTGACTCGGGCGCAGTTGGACAAGGCCATCGAGCACTCTCTGGTGTTCGGCGCCTACAGCGGGCAGCGGCAACTGGGTTTTGCCCGCATCGTCACTGACTACGTTAGCTTCGCTTATCTGTCTGATGTGTTCGTGCTGGCCGAGGCCCGCCGTCTGGGCGTCGGGCGCGCTTTGATGGAGGCGGCGCTATCCCACCCCGATCTACAGCAACTGCGCCGACTCCTGCTGGTGTCGCGCGACGCGCGCCCCTTCTACCGCCGGCTGGGCTTCACCGAGCTACGCGACGGGGAACGCTATATGGAACTGCGGCGCGAGCAGGGGACCATACCGACGCGCGCGTGGTCCTGGTGCCGCACAAGTAAAAACGCCGCTTGATGAGAGCGGCGTCCTTACATGCAGAAAAGCTTGCTTACAGCGTGCCGGCCAGCTTCTTGTTGCGCATCAGGCACAGCATGTCACAGGCCAAATGCGCGGCGGCGATGGCGGTCACTTCGCTGTTGTCATAAGCGGGCGCCACTTCCACCACATCCATGCCGACAATGTTCAAATCACCCAGATTGCGGACGATCTTCAAGGCCTGGGCGCTGCTTAGGCCGCCCGGAACCGGGGTACCGGTGCCCGGCGCAAACGCCGGGTCCAGACAGTCTATGTCAAACGTCAGGTAAACCGGGCTGTCGCCGATGACTTCCTTGATGCGCGCGATGGTGGCATCCACGCCGTTATCGTGTACCCAGGGCGCGTCCAGCACATTCATGCCCATGAAGTCGTCGTTCCAGGTACGGATGCCCACCTGCACCGATTTCTCAGGATCAACCAAACCCTCTTTCACCGCTTTGTAGAACATGGTGCCGTGGTTCAGGCTATCTGGTTCATCGTCCGGCCAAGTGTCGCAGTGAGCATCGAAATGCAGCAGCGCCAGCGGCTTGCCGTATTTCTCGGCGTGCGCGATCAGCAGCGGGTAGGTGATGAAGTGGTCGCCGCCGAAAGTCAGCATCTTGGCGCCGGAGGCCAGGATGGTGCGCGCGTGTTCGATGATGGAGGGCTTGATGGTCAACGGATTGTGCGCATCGAACCAGCAATCGCCGTAATCGATCACGGCCAGGTCGTCGAAGGGATTGAAGCCCCAGGGGAAGGGACTCAACTCGGCCAGCTGCACGCTGGCGGCGCGGATAGCCTGCGGGCCCAGACGCGCGCCGGAGCGGAACGTGGTGGACAGGTCCAGCGGAATGCCGGACACCACCACGTCGGCGCCGGTCAGGTCGCGGCTATAGTTGCGGCGCATGAAGGACAGCACGCCGGCATAAGTGTTTTCAATGGAAGAGCCGTATAGGCCCTGACGGCGGATCGCGCCGTCGCCGAAAATGGTTTCGCTCATGAATACTCTCCGCGAGAGAGTACGCCGGGCCCAGGCGTCCCGACGATTACCGTCCATCTTGCACAGCCGACGGCTTGAGGCTGCCGCCCCCCTTGGGGCGGAACCCCGGAGTTTGCCGCGATGCGCGCGCCCGCACAAGAGCCAATCGAATCAATGGCTTTCCAGCTGGATGCGCCACAACCGGAAACGCAGCCGAACGTCGTACCAGACCGGGCGCAAGCCCAGCAAAAACAAGAGCAGCGCCAGCGGCAGGGTGAAACTGTATCCCATATGCTTGAAGCCCAGCGCGCCCACCACGCCGCCGCCGAAAAACGACAGCAGGATCAGCAAATAAGTGCGCAGTTTGACGCGGTTGGCGCGCACGTCCTTGACCTTGGGCATGCTTTCCCGGCCGTAGTAGCTGAGCTTGGCCAGTTCTATGCCGATGTCGGTGGCGATGCCGGTCATGTGGGTACTGCGCAACAGGCCGCCGGACAGCTTGGTAACGATGGTGTTGTGCATGCCCATGATGAAGCAGAGCAGCATCACGGTTAATGGGGTGAAAAAACCCTTGTGCAAAGAAAGCGCGGCCCCCAGCAAGCCAAACAACAGCAGCAGGCCGGCCTCCTCCATCATGGACACACCGTAGCCGCCGCGCAGCCGCTGCCGGCGCGCCCAAAGAATCAGCCAGGAGCTGTGCATGGCGCCGGCGATGAAGCACAGCAGCATCACCAGCAGGGACAAGCCCAATGTCACCTCGCCCAGCGCGAACTCGTCGGCCATGCCGGACACGATCCCGGACATGTGCGAGGTGTAGCGGTGCACGGCGAGGAAGCCTCCGGCGTTGAGCGCGCCGGCGATGAAGGCCATGGACCATCCCAAATGCCGCAAGGTGTGGTCGTTGAAACGGCCCCGGTCCAACAGCCGGGTGATGTTGGTTCGTCTGGACATATCCTGCTGACAGAATGAACAACGGCGGCCAATGGCCGCCGCTATCTGAGAAATGAAGACACTGCGCCTGCGCCCTGCCGCGGGCGATGCTTGATAGTGCATCGCCGCGTCGGCGCTGGCAAGCAGTCAGATCAAGACTAGCCGCCTCATCCGCAGGATTTCAGGCCGATTCCCGGGGTCAGCCGCTTTTGCAGCGCCTTGAGCTTGTCGGCCTGCTGCGCGTCCAGCGTCTTGAAGCTCAGCGTGGTCTTGCTCGCCTTCTGCCCCTTTTGCTGCACCAGCGCCTTGTCGTAACCCGCCGCCTTCAGTCGCGCGGCCAAGCCCTTGGCCGCCTCTTCCTTGCCGAACAGGCCCAGCGACAGGTGGCCTTTGAAATCGTCGCTTTTGACGATGTAGTTGTCAAAACCCTTGCCTTTCAGCTCCGACGACAGCGTCGAAGTCTCCGCCTGGGTCGCCAACGGCGGGTAATAGACCCAGAAGCGCCCGCCTCCGCCGGCCTCCTCCTTGCTGGCTTCGCTCAACTGGCCGGCCTTGAGTTTGAGTTGAGGCACGCCGCCCTTGACTCTGGCCAGCAGCTTTTCATCCAGCGGCCCCCATTGCAAGCAAGCCGCTGCGGTTTCCGCCGGCTTGGCCGCTTCGGGCTTGGCGTCCGCTTTGCCCGGTTCAGGCTTGGCGGCTTCCGCTTTGGCCGCCGCTGTTTTCGGCGCGGACGCTTCCTGAGCTTTCTTGGCCGCTGCGGGCTTGTCCGCTTTGGGCGCGGAGGATTCGCGCAAAGGCTCCGCCGCAGGAGCGGAGGCGGCCGGCGCGGAGGCGGCGTTCGGCTTCCAGTTGGCCGGCAGCAGTTTGACCAACTCCGGGCTCACTTCCTGCGCCCGCACATCCGCCGGCGGACGCTGCTTGAACGAGCCATACATCGCCACCAACAAATTCAGCACCACGACCAAGGCTAGAAACCACTTCATTTTTTGTCGGCCACTCTTAATAAGCCCAATAACACCAGATTATCCACGATCTCGACCGGCCCGGCGAGCCAAGGCGCCAACTTCGCGGCGTCGCCGCCGGTCAGCAGCACCCGCACCGGGGCGCGTCCGGTGCGCGCTTGCAATTGCCGGCGCTGGGCTTCCACCGCGCCGGTCAGCGCGTATACCGCGCCGCTGGCCAAGGCGTCTTCGGTCCCTTGCGGGAACGGCGTCACCACACCGGCGGAGCGGTCCAAATTAGCGGTGTTCCGCGCCAGGCTGCTCAACATCAGATTCAATCCGGGCACAATCAACCCGCCCAGATATTCGCCCTCCGCCGTCAAGGCTTCCACGGTCAAAGCGGTGCCGGCGCAGGCAACGATCACATCACCCTGATGCAGTTGCCGCGCGGCCAGCACCGCCAGCCAGCGGTCGGCCCCCTGCTCGGCCGGATTGCGGTAAGCATTGCGCACATCGCCGAAACCCGCCTCCGCGCGCACCCAGCGCAAGGGGCAGGGCGCCGCCGCCGCCAAGGCTTTAGCCACCTCGTCGCGGGCCACCGACGCGCCCCAGGCTGCCGTAATCGGCCATTGCCGCCAGACTTCTGCCAGGCTGGCGATCTCGCAGTGCTCCACCGCGTCCTGCGCCAACCAGCCGCGTCCATCATGCACCGCCCATTTGACCCGGCTATTACCGGCGTCGATCAACAACTTCATGCCAGCTTCCTCAAACTGACCTCGCCGGCGTGATAGGTCTTCATCCCGTCGACGGTGTCCACCAGCAAGGCGCCGCTCTCAGCCACGCCTCGGGCTATGCCCTGTACCGGATCGCCATGGGAAAAACTCAAACAGACCGGCGCGTCCTGATGCGCGGACAAACTCATCCACTCCTGGCGCAAAGGCATAAAGCCATGGCGGTCAAAATCGCTCAGCACGCGGTGCAATTCGTTCAGCAGCTCCGCCAGCAGCGCGCTGCGCGGGAGCTTGACGCCAGCCTCGGCCAAAAAGGCCACCGGCTGGTCCACTTTGCCCGGATCGCTCACATTCATGCCAACGCCAATCACCACCGCGGTCGGCCCCAGCGCATCGCCGGACAGCTCGATCAGGATGCCGGCCAGCTTGCGCTCGTCCAACAACACATCGTTCGGCCACTTCAAGGCCACCGGCGCGCCCAAGCGCCGCAACGTCCGCGCCAAGGCCACCCCCACTGCCAAGGAAAGCCCGGCCAGCTGGGACAGACCTCGGTCAAAACGCCACAGCAGGGAGAAGGTCAGGCCCGAGCCCAGCCGAGCTTGCCAGCGTCGCCCCAGCCGGCCCCGGCCGGCTGTTTGCAGCTCCGTCGCCAACACCAAGCCATGCAAGCCGCCGCTGGCGGCGCGCGCCAACAGTTGGGAATTGGTGGAATCCGTACGCTCCGCCACCGCCAGCGTGAAGGTGTCCGCAGCCGCTTCGTCCAGGCCATCGCGGATAGCCGCCACGTCCAGCCATTCAAACGGCGCCGCCAAGCGATAGCCCTGGCCGCGCACGCTGAACACGGTGACGCCCAAATCCTGCTGAATGGCGTGCACCGCTTGCCAGACCAGGGTGCGGGAACATCCCAATTCGCCGGCGATGTCCTCGCCGGAATGGAAGCGACCGTCGGCGAGACGGCGCAACACCGCGAAAGCGTGCTCGCTCACTGCTTGGCCTCGTTGGCCCGGATCTTGTGCAAGGTAGCTGTGGTGGAAGTATCGAACAGGAAAGGTATGGAATGCACCGAGCCGCCTCGCGCCAGCGTCTCGGCGCTGCCGACGATTTTATCCGGTGTCCAATCGCCGCCTTTGACCAGCACGTCGGGACGCACCAGCTCGATCAATTGCGCCGGGGTGTCTTCGTCGAAACAGATCACCAGGCTCACGCTTTCCAGCGCGGCCAATACCGCCGCTCGGTCGTCCTGATGATTGATGGGCCGGTCGTCGCCCTTGCCCAGGCGACGCACCGAAGCATCGGTGTTCAGACCCAGCACCAGGCTGGCGCCCAAGGCGCGCGCCTGCGCCAGATAGGTCACATGCCCGCGGTGCAGGATATCGAAGCAGCCATTGGTAAAAACAATGGGGCGCGGCAAGGCCGCCAGCTTTTGTTGCAATTGCTCTGCACTGCAGATCTTATTTTCAAACAATGGGGCCGGATACGACATTCGTTTCCCTGAGACAATTTGGTGGGCCCGAGCAGCGTAGGTCAACACACACGCACACCCTGCGGACAGCATCCCTATAATTGAAATGCCACCAAGGATACCATTCGCGGCGCCACTTCCCCAACCGCAACACCTACTTTAACGCCAGCAATTGGCTACCGTGCCGCTGGCGGCCCCTCTATTGCCTAAATTATCTAATGTCAAATTCCCGCAAGAGTCATTTTGCAAAGTCGCGCTGGGTACTGCTGTAATGGTAAACGCAGTACCAGAAGACTGGAGGGCCGTACTGATAGTGTATGCAGAGACTCCGGACGAGATATCTACCGTTGCACTGGACTGTGAAGCGTTATAGCTATTGTTCATTGTGAACCAACGCTCCTGCTCCTGCGCCATCTGCAGCATGGTGGACTCAGCTTGAGCCCGCCTCCCGCGCATGACATAACTGCTATATGACGGATAGGCGATTGCCGCCACAATACCGAGAATAGCTACCACAATCATCATCTCAATCAAGGTAAACCCAGCCAAACGCCTCGTCGCCATCAAGAATACCCCTACCAAGTTTGAATGATTTCCCGCCAGGATAAACGGCCGAAAGAACCACTAAATGTATTGACTCGGACACAGCCGCCCTTGCCGCCTGAACCTGCTGTGCAAATCCACTCATAGCCGTTTTGATCGATCAATCTCAAAGGAGTCCCTCCCGTCACGCCACTGCTGTCTCCTGGCCGGAATCGGCCGGCAGCCTGATCACTGCTGTTGATCACGCCATCGCCATTGGTGTCGAACACAGGGGTCGAGCTCATACCTCCACTAAATATATTAACCTCGGTCACCCAGGATGTCCCGCCATTGGTACAACCGGTAGAATCCGGAATGATGCTATTAAAACGCACAGTCTTGGTACCCCTCAGCAGCGGCTTAGCCACCACTCTCTCATTGGCCGTCAATTGAATATACCAACCATTGCTACTACTACTCATTGCCGTGGACGAGGTAGCGTTGAAGGTCCCCCCTACTGTGCCGCTCAGTTGAGAGCCTATGGTCTGCTGCAACAGACTGCCGGTAATTGGATTAGTTAAGGCAAGCCCAGTATCGCGTACTCCATACAAAGCCTGAGTCCCCACAGTGCGATCGCTGTCGGATAAGAACTGGCCAGTACCAAACAACACCAAGTAGCCTTTCTGACTATCCCGGGTGACCACCGGGGCCGCCGTGATCGGCTGACGCACCCCCAATGCCTGAGTCGAACCGGAGGTGGTAACTGAATAAGCGGAGATCAGCGGCAGACATGCCGAGGAGCAGACACTGTTGTAGTTGCCCGCAGTTCCCCAAGCAGAGATGCCCCAGCTGGAAGGGGTGGCCGAATTCAGATTAAACTTCCATAAATTGCCGTTGATATCACCAGCATAAACAAAGTCCACCATGCCGTCGCCTGTAGTGTCCACTGCCGTCGGGCTGCCCATGGCATTTGGACTCACGCTCTGCCCTGACTGATTGGGAACATCAATGCGAAAATAATTGCTTCCTCTCGCCCAAGCTTCTCCTTGTGCTTTATCTAGATACAAAACGAAAATGGATGCCAAGCCACCGCTACCTGTCTGATTGTAGCCATTACCGAAGATTACCGCCGGGCGACCATTCTGTAGTTTGACGATTTGTGGATTTCCAATTGTCTGTCCCAGATTGGGATCATCTGCGCTCGTGAACTCCCACAATACGCTGGACGCCCCCATACTACCTGGCAGGGTAATATCAAGCGCATAGACACTATTGCCTCCCGCCCCAGTTGTGCCCACCACCACAGTGCGAGCCTCAGCAACAGTCAGCGCCGAGCCAGATGACGATAAAGTAAAACAGACATCCCTGGCATTTGGCGTGCCGTCGTTGTAATACTGATGCACATAAGATGGGGAGGTCAGGCTAGGTAGATTAGCGAAAATCCCACCAGGTAGATAAGCAAACCGTTCGTTGCCGCTCATATCGAAACCGTGCAGGAAGCCATCATTGGCTGCCACCATTACCATCGCTGGTCGCGAAAAGATGGCGGCACGGTCAGTCGCTTGCGTGCTGCTGTTTGCCGCAAACGCGCAGTCTGCGGGGTCCTGAGCGGGGGCAGCCATATAAACCGGGGATGAATTGACGATATCACCCAAGCGATAGTTTCGAGGACGAAACTGCGGTGATGAACCTGTCGCTTCATTCGTCTTGTCACCACGCAGGTAGCTGACTCGGGCAGCCCCTTGAGCGTCTGTGCTGTTCAATGCAAGCTTCTGTGCATTTGTCGCCGCCAAACCGCTAAACCAAGCACTGTTGAAAGTCGCACCCAAGCGTGCGGCAACGTCGTAGGTCAACACTGTGCGGCCAGCCAAATTACTGTTTAGCTGTGTCTCCAGAGTATTTTTCGCTCGCCAGCCATGACTCGAGTCCTGTACTAGCGTCGGGGCGGAAAACGCATTGGCCTGGACAATCTGATAAGCGATTAGATCGCCATGCCAGTCAGTCGAGTCAAATGATGACTGGAACACATAGGCAGAAGAAAATACTTGAGAGCCGCTGGAAGTAGTCGACAAACCAGCCAGCGTCGGATCAGTTGCCGCGGAAATCGAAGCAAACGCAGATTGCAAAGCCGTGGTCATCCGAGAGGGATCACTAGCTTGGGCGAAATTTTTAGGAACACCATTAGGGTACGCAGCGATACTGGTTGCCCCGCTAGGATCACTTGTCCATTCTGATCGGGTACCTGGTGTCTGCGTACCATCGGTGTCAGTAAAGCCACCATATTTTGCTGCCAGATAAAATGGGTTGGTAGTTTGGGTCTTTGCATTCCCATTTTCCACTACATCTATCATGAAAGCATTAACGGTTTGTTTGCCGGTCAGGTCCGGGCGCAAATCGGTGACATTTCCCCAATAGGCCAAGCCAGCGATAAATGGCGGCGAATTAGTCGAACCGGTATTGATACTGGACAGATTGCTCACACCCTCCTGATTGCCAATGGAGTTTGTCCACGCGGTAACCCCTGAGCCACTACCACTCACAGGCGGTGACCCCATATTGGACGCGGCATCGTCATTGGGTGGTCGCAAAGGTGACGTCTGATTACCACTCGGCACGGGCCAAGCGGAACCGGGCAAATCCACATCACCATGGGTATTGGTATCACCAATATAAATAATGAAATTCTGTTGACATGAATTGACAATAGGGTCATCCCAGTCCGTTATAACTGGAAAATTATCCTTCATCGCAGCAGTCAAGCTACCACTATAAGCAGAGTAATTACCTATTTTACGAAAATAACGCAAAGCAGCATAATAGAGCTCTGCGGCTGGGTCGTAGGTTTTATAGCCATTATTATCACCAAACTTATTCAAATAATTAATCACCCCGCTATTAGCAACACTACTGCCGGTAGCATCTGTAACATCAGGATTTACCGCAAACACCCCATTGACATTACTCCATTCAGCCCCTAAGGTGAAAATATTGGAGGAGGTCGTCGCAGACGTTGATGAGGAAGAAATGCCAGGATATTTCATTCGCGCTCGCAACACCCCACCATCACGATTGTAATTAGCATCAATCAAATAGCTAAATACACTAAAGCGCATATCCCCGCCGTACTGCTGAATTAAACCTTCCGGCTTATAATTACTTCCATACCCTGTGCAGTTATCTTCTATACCATTACCGTACTTCGAAGTCAGACCTAAGCTCGAGTATTGAGAATTGCTCACACCGCTAACTGTAGTGCACACCTTAGCCATCACATTGAACGTACCCAAAGTAGTCCAAGTGGTGCCATTGTTAGAGCCCTCCACCGTAGTGGACCAGTTAAGGCTGGTAAATCTCAGTTGCGAATAACTATATGGACTCAATGACGAAACATTGGTCGTTAGCTTGCGTACAGTATTGAAACCATAACCCTGGTTTTGTCCAGAAACAATCCGGGCGCCGCGCAACACGGTCAGGCTGGCCGTATCTCCCGCGGTATAATCTGTCGCTGTACCGCTGGTTCCTAAAGCTCGATTGCCCCCAGTCAAGGTCTGTCGAAAAACATCAATCGCCGACATCGTCGCCCAGTTCAAAAGGCTACCGCTCCAATTACTACCGCTACAGGTACGATTCGTCGCGTTATTCACCAGAGATACCGGATAAAAGTACCCCGGTGTAGAACCTGACCCCGCTTGATAGGCATAACACTTGTACTGATCAAAATACCCTTTATGGTCCTTGCTCAATTCCGTGCTATCAAAAGTCCGATTAGTATAAGCTTCCCCAGCTGTAGGAAACTCTACCGACAAGCCCAGCAATACATTGGGGCCATAGCGCCCCCCCACCCCCGCTAGAGGCACTTGTGACACACTAATAGCTGCGGCAGCAGGCCAAGCCAGCCAAAAACCGCAAAACCCCAGCCCTCTTAACAACTTGCCACTTAGCGCCATGCCTCATTACCCCACTATCAAAAGGGTCGGTACACGCTTTCAAGCGTGACATTAATTTGCGGGTTCATACCGAAACCGCGACTGGTAATTCGGTACTGCACACTTTGCCCACCCGTTTGAGCAGTCAGATCTTCGCCCGGCTTGATTGCGGGAAATACCTCAACCACATAACGTGGCGCCTGCAAGCTGGCACTGGGTGGGCTCCAACTACTGCTATCTATCGCCTTGGTCACCGTATCTGTCGCACTACTCAAACGGCTATTTAGCAGTACATGCATCGGGCCGCTTGCGGATGGAAGACATAGACCATTGGCGGAACTCGCCGTTGTGCAATCGACAAAACCATAACGTCCCCGGATCTGGCCTATCGTCACTTGATTTTCAGCAAACCGTAGCGCTGCCTCTGCTGATTCCGCTGCCAGAATAAAATCGCGTCCATTACGTGCAAAGCGCTCCTCCTGCACGGAAGAATAGGAGGCCGAAAGCGCCACTAGCATCAGCGCGACCAAGAACACCAAAGTCACCACAAGGGTCACTCCCCGTTGGGATTGAAGAGCTACTTGGTACTTCATGGTATTCGGTTCCGCAACGTAAAAGTCGACTCAAAAACTCGGCGCGACCAACAGGGTGTCGCAGCAACGCAAGCAACAGTAGAACTAGCCAAAGGATTGACAACAGAACCGGTATCGGTGCCCACTACATAGTTTGAACCAAACATATTAAATGCTGCGGGCTCTGCGCGCAGCTGACCATACACTGGATCGGTGCGCGCCAACAAAGCCACCCGCATGGCAACAACCTGAGTCATGTCGATACTTGCGCTTGGGGGAGAAAACTGATCCGCGACACCATCACCAGTACTGTCAACGCCAAGCAGAATCTGAATACGCTCAATATTATCGGCGACCACGCCAGTCGCCAAATTACTTCCGGAGGGAGCAACTCCATTCCAAAGCACATCACACATCAGCGATGGACGAGTCACCCCGCTAATCGTATTCACATCGATATAAAACCGATTCGACACTATTGTATTTTTTGATGTAACACTATTACCCAAACAATCAGGAGTAGCATTCCCTGTGCTGGCTTGAGGCCCCGTCATAAAGGTGATGGTAAATTGATCGGACTTGACGCCATTTAGAACCGATAAAGCATTTGACGCGTTGAATGAAGTCACGGTTACATCATTGCTGGCGGACAAAACTTGACTTGCTTGAAGGCTGGGTATAGCCCAATTGCCACTGGCATCCATTGAGACCGTCCATGTTCCGCTTGCGGAAAAAGTGCCGCCCAAAATATCATAGAAACCCGCTTGCCGAACTAGACGGCCAATCTGGGCCATAGCAAAACGACCGTTATCCTGCATTTGAGCATGACCGGCCTGAGCCTTGTTAGTCTGTTGATTAGACAAATACAAGCTGGCGACGGCCAATGACACCATCAAGCCAATCGTAATCGCAATCATCAGCTCAATCAGTGTCAGACCCAACTGTTTGGAACTTGGCACGCGGTTCGCCATTAATTTGGCCTCACAAACAATTGCAGCTGTGCCGCTTGCGCAGATGCCTGTGCTGCGCCCACCCCAGCGAAGCCGCCGCGCTCGCTCCAGCTAACTGTGATCGTAAAACCACTGGACGCTGCTGCCACCGAAACGGTCCCACTAGACAGTCCACCACGAGTCGGATCCACTGCCAATGCTTGTATCTCCGTCAAATCAAAATCTTTTCTCTGCGCTACGGTGCAGCTTGCCGTATAACAATTGGCCACAGTACCTGAGGCCGCAACACCATACGCCCCACTTGGATTGCTGCGAATGCGTTCCGCCATCTGCTCCGCCAGCAGGCTCGCCTGCGCCCGGCTAGCACTCAAGGCGGAATACCGGAGATTGTTCAATTGCAGACCCGCAATACCTAACAAACCAAAAGCCAGAATCACAATGGACACCAAAACTTCCAGCAACGTAAATCCGCGACAACGCAATCGAGACATCTCTCTTTTGGCATAATTCATGGGCAACTTTCACCACTATTCAGTGAGGCCACCATGGGGCGGCCTGACGTAGAGAAGACCAGCTTGCGAGCGATACTTGCATTTGCTGAATCATCACAGATGATCAAATTTCCCGGTGTTGTCCAACTAGCGTTGTACATCTGAACTCGGCCTGTAGGTACGTAGCGATAAGAAGTTACCGTAGAAGCACCTGACACGCTCAAGCGCAACAAAGAGCTGATATTAGATTGTCTTAATACAATCAAATCAGTCGTACCGGAAGCTGCCGTACTACCAAACGGTAATGCAGTACCGACAGCTAAAGCGTTATCTTGATTCAAGTCCACAAAAGCCACCCACCCCATATTCCAGCTACTTGCATTACAGCCACCATTGCTCTGACTAGCACAGATCACAACCGGAACCCCAGTTCTGACCGAGTTGCTCCGAGCAGAAAGAAAGGTCTGCATCAAATCGTTTGCCGCAGCAGAAATACGATTTGCGCGAACAAAATTGATAACGGACGGCACGGCGATAGCAAGCAGGATTGCGGCAACTGCAAATACCACAATCATTTCAATCAAGGTGAATCCCTTATGGGATTGGCGGGCTGACACTATCTCTCTCCTTTGCTTGTTTCATCCTACGACATCGCTATATCACCAGCAAACCCAAGCGACAAACGCATGTACCGCGGAGATGAGCGGCATGCTTACCGAAAGTTACGGGCTACCGATCTGGATCCTGAGCGCCTCGCAGACGCAAAAAAGCCTCCCATGGGGAGGCTTGGCAAG